>JBEIPV010000052.1:0-20487 GCA_040376855.1 Bacteriovorax sp. | reverse complement strand
TAAGGCCCAACAAGACGCCCTACTTCCTTATATCGAAGTTGGCGCCTTCACTCTAATTGGAGCGACTACGGAAAATCCTCGTGTGTCGGTGAATAAGGCCCTGCTCTCTCGCATGCACATTATTGAATTGAAAATTTTAAATACGGACTCTATTGAGACCATTTTAAATAATGCTCTTAAAAAAACTGAGATCACATTTGATCCTGAGTTTGTTCATACGATTGCCAGTTATGCTGGTGGTGACGCCCGCGTAGCACTCAACTCACTTGAGGCGGCACTAAGATTAGAAAGTCCTACAAAAGAATCTGTTAAAGAACTCATTATAGAAAACGCTCGCGCTTTTGATAAAGGTGGCAATCGTCACTATGATGTAATTTCAGCTTTTATTAAATCCATGCGTGGGAGCGATCCACAAGCGGCCATATTATGGCTAGCGGTGATGATTGATGGTGGAGAAGATCCAGTTTTTATCGCCAGACGCTTAGTTATTTTTGCGAGCGAAGATATTGGCAACGCAGATCCTACAGCGCTGGGGCTTGCGATGAATGCTCTTCAAGCGGTTTCACAAATTGGAATGCCAGAAGCAAGAATCATTTTGGCCCATGCAACAACTTATCTTGCCTCTACCTTTAAAAGCAATGCTGCCTACATGGCGATCAATGAAGCACTCGAATACGTGAAATCAAATTCTACAATTGAGGTGCCGAATCATTTAAAAAATTATCCGCCACCATACACGAAACCTTACTTATACCCACACAGTTATGAAAATCACTGGGTGAAACAACAGTATGCACCAGAAGGCTCTCCAACTTTTTATCACCCAACTAATATGGGACGTGAAGAAGGTATCAAAAAGCGCCTAGATTCTTTAAAATAAAAAAAATACTTACATTAAATAAAATCTAACCAAAACCTAATAAAAAATATTAGTCATTCTAATATTCATCTCCTAGACTTTTAGGCACACAAACAACCTATCAAGGAATTGAGAATGAAAAATTACACCATGCTGATTTTGCTTCTAAGTTTTTTCTCTGCCAATGCTTTTGCATTAGCGCCAAACCAAGATCAAGATCAGGCAATGAAGGCCGATTTGTTTTTACAAACATCTAAAGGTCACCGCCCTGTAGGTTATGATCCGGCAAAGAAATTTTTATTCGGACAGTTGCACTTAGAAAAAAATGAGAAAGGATACTTCGTTCATGATGAATACTGTGGGGTTGATTTTACAAGTGGAGTTGGACCTGGAAACCTTCCAGACCAAAACCAATTAAATACTGAGCACACATGGCCTCAGAGTAAATTCACTGGGAACTTTAATAAAGGAACTCAGAAGTCTGACCTTCACCACCTATACCCAACTGATTCAAAAGCTAACTCTACAAGAGGTAACTTCGACTTTGCTGAAGTAACAGTAAACCAAAACTTAAAAAACTGTGCACTAAGTAAATCTGGACCGTCAGTGACTTCAGGTGGAAGTAATTATTTCGAGCCACCTACTGCTCACAAAGGAAATGTTGCACGCGCATTATTTTACTTCTCAGTTCGTTATAAAATTGCCATCTCTGATGACCAAGAAGAATTCTTAAGAAGATGGAATCATTTAGATCCAGTTGATGATGCTGAAATGGTACGTAACAATGCAATTGAAAAACTTCAAGGGAATCGCAATCCATTTATCGATCACCCAGAGTACGCAGACGCGATTAGTAATTTCTAATTCGCAGTGTTTCAAGTAAGAAACTTAAGAAAACTGTAAGTATTTTATTAGGAAAACTTATAGTTTATATTGGCCACACCTAATTAACTCAATTACATTCCCTTTGATAAAACGACTTTTACAAAGGGAATTAATTTGAAGACATCTATTTGTTTGCTTCTCCTTGCTCTAGTATCGAATGTCCAAGCTGCTGGAGAACCAACTTACTACCCAGAAGCATTCATCCAAAAAATCGCTAAGGCGTCTCTTAAAGACGATGCTCTTAAACAAGAAATTAACGACGTATTAACAAAGACTCACCAAAAAGATTCTAAAGGTGGAAGAGACACTCTAGGATGCAGCAATGTTGGATCTGGAAGCTGTTACACTCAAAACGTTCTTGGATACGATGGAGCTAGAAAAGTTCTTTTCGGAAAAATTCACCTTCAACAAGAAAATGGAAAATACTTTATTAAAGACGTTTACTGTCACAAGATTTTCGCTGGTAAAGGTGACGTAGGTCCAGGAGCAATCCCGAACCACGCATACATCAACTGCGAGCACACATGGCCTCAATCAAAGTTTACTAGTGCATACCCAAAAGATATGCAGAAGTCTGACCTACACCACTTATACCCAACTGACTCAAAAGCTAACTCTGTTAGAGGTAACTACGACTTCGCAGACATCTCTCATGAAAATGGAGCTCTAGGTGAAGACTGCGCAGCTTCTAAATCAGGTTCATCAAACGAAGGTGGCGGAAGTGACGATCTTTTCGAACCACCAACAGAACACAAAGGTAACGTTGCACGTGCCCTTTTCTACTTCTCTGTTAGATACAAAATCAGAATCCCAGCTAGCGAAGAGCAATTCCTAAGAAGATGGAATGACTTAGATCCAGTTGATGACGCTGAAAGAGAAAGAAATGAGCAAATTTTCCAAGTTCAACAAAACAGAAACCCGTTCGTTGACTTCCCTCAACTTGCTAACTACATCAATAGATTCTAAAATTTAAGGGCCTCTAATAAGAGGCCCTTTTTTTAGGATATAATATGGAACAAAGTGACACGGCCCTATATATTCGACCTATCTCCCTCGCTCTCATCAAAAACCCTCAAGGCCAATACCTTTACCACCAAGGCAGAGACAAAGTTAAAAACGAGACCTTCTATCGCCCATTAGGTGGAGGAATTGATTTTGGTGAACTTGCTGAGGCCACACTTAAGCGTGAAATGTTAGAAGAGCTCAATGAAGAAATCATCATTCATGAGCAATTAACTCTTTTTGAAAATATCTTTAAATACGAACAGCGCTTTGGACACGAAATAGTTATTCTTTTTAGTGCGGAATTTAAAAACCGCAACGTCTACGAGAAAAAAGAATTAGAAATTCATGAGCATAATGGATTAGTATCGACGGCCGTCTGGCGATCGCTAGAAGAGATCAAGCAGGAAAAGGCCCACTTATATCCGATTGGACTGGATGAATTGATCAAAAGATTAGGCCAGTAATTTTTTAGTGTATCGACGAAGATAAAACATGACTGATACAGCTGTCATATAAATATAATCATTAAGAGTCAGCTTATAAGAATACAGTTGAGTGTAATCCTTAATCATTGTCAAAAATCTAAATTTAGATCTCGAACTATATGAACCACCAGCATGGTGAATAAATGAGGCCTCAAATCTCTTCTCAGCAGGCCCTGAAATGATCATGCGGTTAAAGTTTGCATCCAACATCCCATAACCCAATTTATTTTTGAAAATGAGATAATTAAAATATGTCTGCTCATAGAAGTTGATCTTGTTACAGATTTTTTCCACTTCTTTCACATCGGTGAACTTTAAATAGTCAGACTCTTTTGAAAAAAGAATCACACCAGCATTGAAATAAACTTTTTGGCCATCGACCTCAGGAACTTCGATATTTCCTAAATGAGAGCCAATATCGTTGTATTCCTTGATACGGTTTTCAATAGCGCCTTCATTAAACATGTACACTTTTGATCTATCAGAATAAGTCGTAAAAATATCAGGTGCGTCTGGATGAATAATGATGTCAGCGTCCATGTAAAGAACACGGTCGTAATTTTTTAAATAAGTATTAAGCAGAAACTTTTGTGCCCAGGCTACTTTGCTGAAGTTAAATGGACTAAGCCCTGGGATTTTATTTTTTGGAGAATCAATGATTTTAAGATCAGCACCAATTTTACGAGCGTACTGTCTTAAGCATTTACGGGCAAAACGATAACTTGGATCAAACCCGGTCATAATGCTAACAATCACATGCTTATTCATAGGGCCTTTTATTTGTTGATCAGTTTATAATTTTTGTATTCACCGATTCTATAATTAGTGAACTTTTCAATATAATCCGAAATGACCAGTCCTATAAAATTCCCCCAATCAATAGTCAGAGGTAGTGACATCAAATCAATAGGATCTTTATTGGCCTCAATCCACTTATCCATCACTTTTGGGTGAGTTTTAGTGAATTTTTGAAGACCCCAGTTTCTTTCGTAAACGAATTCTTTTTTACCAGCGTCTCTTGTATTGTCCGGGCCATGATAGAAAGTATCAAAAACTTTAATCTTCTTTTGCATGACTCGCTCAGATCTAGACCAACCATAATGGAAAATACGAGCAGGAATTAAACAAGCTTTAATTTTTGTATCGTCAGCATTTCTAAACCCCTGAGCGTCCAGCCACGACTTAATCCCTCTATGATTTCTAATCAGGCGCACTTCTCTTCTGTAGAGATTGCGTGTGTATTTAAAAGTGTCTACGTTGCCGTAAAAATGCATGTAATTAAAAATAAGGCCATCAATCGCCTTATTTTTCTCCATCGCCTCTACGCCTTCCAGAATGTATTTTAAATCGTCTTCATGAATGCACTCATCACCCTGGATATACTGGCAATAATCACCTGTACAATGCTCAAGGGCGATGTTGGTTTGCTGAGACAGAATCAAACCTGACTTTGTAATGCTTGGATCCCACCACGATGTAACAAATTTATACTTATCACCTTTAAGATTTTCTCTCAGGTAAGCGTATGTTCCATCATCTTTTGTAAGTTCTTTATCGTCAAACCCTACATTGATGATGACTTCATCGCAAATAGATTCAATTGAAAGCACACTCTCGAGTATTGGATACCCGAGAGTGAGACCGTTTTTTATAAATGTAAAACCTGAGATTTTTTTAGACATAGAAATGATCCAATTAGATACACTTAAAGCTCATATCAGAAGTATAAGCTTCTTCATCCTGTAGAGTTGCTCCAACAACACCTGCACCAAAGATCCCTTGGCCGACGTTCTTTTCTTTTTGTCCGCCCATAACACCCATCATTCCACCGCCAGCTGATGCTGCCTTAGAAACTTTACCGATCATCTTATGAGTCGACTCATCCATTGATCCAGTGTAGGCCGTTTTTTCTTCAACAAAGGCCGGAGACAAATCTTTAGTACCACAGTAACTTCCAGCTTCTCTAATTGCAGCTTTCTCTACTGCTTCTTTTTCAACTCCTCTAATCACTACGCGGTGGATGCCGTTAGCACCTGGGCGAACGTGAGTATGAGAAGCACACGAAGCTAAAGTTACTAGAGAGAAAATCATTGCCATCTTAGCAGTCAATTTCATAATTACTCCATTAATTAATTAAATACATCTGAAGCTAACATCAGTAGCTACGCTTTCGCTCTTTTTGAACATCTTCGTATCTACGTCAACTTCATTAGGTGTTGCTTTAAAAGTTTCATCACTTAAAAACTCTGCCTTCTTCTTTTGGTCTTTGCAGAAAGCATTCGCCTGTTTGTAAGCATTACTTTCAGTGTCGTTCACATCTTCACCCAAGATCGTGATGGAATGAATCCCTTCAAGACCTGGGCGAACATCTTTATAAGACGAACAACCAAACACAAATAAAACCGAAGTCAGAGTTATAAGTTTTTTCATATTAAAATAATCCTGCAGGGTCCATAGTTTGAAGTGTGTTGATAACGTGACGAAGGAACTTCGATCCGATATCACCATCGATCACTCTATGGTCGTAAGTGTGAGTTGCGTACATCATCTGACGGATAGCGATTGCATCGTCTTTTGTTACGATTGGACGTTTTGCAATTGTACCAACGCAGAAGATAGCTACTTGTGGCTGAAGAATAACTGGAGTTGCAGCAAGGATTCCGAATGATCCGTTGTTTGTGAAAGTGTAAGTTCCACCTGACATATCTTCCATTGTTAATTTCTTAGCTTTTGCTTTTGCCACTAGAACGTCCAGAGCGCGAGCAAGACCACGGATATTTAGGTTATCAGCACCTTTGATAACTGGAACAACAAGACCTTGACCAGGAACGGCTACAGCACATCCAAGGTTGATATCTTTTTTGTAAACGATGTTATCGCCGTCAACTGAAGAGTTTACGATTGGGAATTCTTTAAGGGCCTGAACAATTGCGTATAGGATGAAATGAGTATAAGTAAGAGAGAATCCCTCTTCTTTTTCAAATTGCTTCTTAAATCCTTCTCTGAACTTCACAAGGTTAGTCATATCAACTTCGTCGATTGAGTTTACGTGTGGAGCTGTTAGTTTAGATTGTTGCATGTTTCTAGCGATCGTCTTTCTGATGTTAGTCATTGGAACGATTTCAACTCTCTCGCCTTTTCCGAATGCTGGAGTGAAAGAAACTGGAGCAGATGGAGCTGCTGCTGCTTTTGGAGCTGAAGAAGTTACTTGAGCAACTGGTGCTGCAGATCCAGCAGATTTACGTCCGCCAGCTAGGTAAGCTTCGAAGTCAGCTTTGTTAACTCTTCCTGCTGCTCCTGAACCTTTAAGGTTCGCTAGCTCAGAAAGTGAAACTCCTGCTTCTTTTGCCATTGCTTTAACAAGTGGAGTGTAGAATCTATCGTCGTGAGTTTGTGCTGCTACTGGAGCTGCTGCTTTTGGAGCTGGAGTATTAACAGTTGCTTGAGTTGAAGCTGCTGGTGCCGCTGCTGCTACGGCTTTCGCTGCTGCGCCGGCCTCTCCTACTACTGCGATTAACTTTTGAACGTCAACCGTGTCACCTTCTTTGTAAAGAAGTTCAAGAACAGTTCCTGCGTATGGTGAAGGAATTTCTGATTCTACTTTATCAGTCGAGATTTCAAGTAGAGTTTCGTCTACTTCGATTTTATCTCCAACTTTTTTGTGCCACTTTGTAATTGTTCCAGTTGTAATCGATTCACCCATTTGAGGCATAACGATTTCATGTCTTTCGCCACCTGAAGAAGCCGCTGCTGGTGCAGATGCTTGAACAGGAGCTGCTGCAGGAGCCGAAGCTGCCGGTGCTGCTTTTGCCGCTGGCGCAGAAGCCGCTGCCGAAGCATCGTCTTCAATAACTGCGATTAACTTTTGAACGTCAACTGTATCCCCTTCTTTGTAAAGAAGTTCAACAATCACTCCACCAATTGGTGAAGGAATTTCTGATTCTACTTTATCAGTAGAAATTTCAAGTAGTGTTTCGTCTAGTTCAATCTTGTCACCAACATTCTTGTGCCACTTAGTGATTGTTCCAGTTGTAATTGACTCTCCCATTTGGGGCATTACGATTTCGTGTCTCATATATCAGTCTCCTTAAGCTAAATTCTAATTAAAAGTTAAGCGCTCTGTTCTTAGAAGCAAGAACAGCTTCACCTAAAAACTCACCAAGCGTTGGATGCGGGTGAATTGTAGCGAAAATTTCTTCGTCAATTCCTTCCATAGTTTTGAAAAGAACATACTCATGGATTAACTCAGTAGCGTGAACACCAACGATATGTGCTCCCAGCATTTCTCCGTGTTTCCCCATAAGAGTTTTAACGAAACCAATTTTTTCATTCGAAGCAACAGCTTTACCATTAGCCTGGAATGGAAGTTTTCCTACTTTGTATTCAATTCCTTTCGCTTTAAGCTCTCTTTCAGTGTAACCAACTGAAGCAACTTGTGGCTGACAGTAAGTACAACCAGCGATGTTCATTTTATCGATTGCATGAGGGTGAGCTCCTGACATGTGCTCAGCTGCTACGACACCTTCGTGAGAAGCTGCGTGAGCTAAAAGAGGAGGACCAGCAACGTCACCGATTGCGTAGATGTTTGGAGTTGTTGTTTGGTACATATCGTTTACTTGGATGAATCCACGGTCAGTTTTGATACCAACAGCTTCTAAGCCGATATTGTCGATGTTTCCAGTCATACCAACAGCGATTAATCCCATTTCGAACTTGTATTCAACTTCTTTTCCACCTTCTTTTGAGAAGATCGAAACGTCTTTCCCGTTATTAACTGCGCGAACGCCTTCAATACCAAGACTCATTTTGATTCCGTATTTTTTGTAAGCTTTTTCTACTTCGATTGATGAATCATCATCTTCAATTGGTAGTAAGTGCTTTTGAAGTTCGAAAATATGAACTTCAACACCGAAAGCATTCCAAAAGTAAGCAAACTCAACTCCGATAGCTCCGGCACCGATGATACCGATAGACTTTGGAAGAGTTTCCATTTTTACAGCTTCCCATGCACCAATTAATCTCTTTCCATCATGCTCAAGGCCTGGGAAAGTTTTATAGTGAGCACCAGTTGCAACGATTAGGTTCGTAAACGTAATTGTTTCAACAGCAGTTGCCGTTTTAACTTCAAGAGTTGTTTTTGTTTTGATTTTTCCAAAACCGTTAATCACTTCGATTTTGTTTTTCTTCATCAAGAAGGCGATCCCTTTAGACATTCCCTCTGCGATCCCAGTAGCACGCTTTACAGCTGTTGCTCCGTTAAGACCTTTTAGATCTACATCAATCCCGTAGTCTTTCATGTCGGCAATCTCATGAACTGAGTGCGCGGCCTTTAAAACAGCTTTCGTCGGGATACATCCACGGTTAAGGCACACCCCACCAAGTTTATCCATTTCTACGATCGCAACTTTCTTTCCTAACTGGCTTGCTCTAATTGCAGCCACATAACCACCCGGACCTGAGCCGAGAACAACAACATCAAAAGTTTTCATTGATTGAATCCTTAAATTTTTTAGTTTAAAGTACGCCTAAAGTTTTAAAGATTAAGGCCCACGTTGTCAATGAAAGGACCGTCATTTAAGTGATTAAAATGCAAAGCGAAAATAGCATGGATTTAACCGAGGCCGAGAAGCAAAAACTCTGGGAATTTTTTCCTAAGGGAATCATTGCCATCGATCTTGAAACCACTGGGCTATCGCCTCTTGTCGATCGCATTATCGAAGTGGGTGCTATGAAAATAACCCCCGAAGGTACTACCATTTACCAGACGCTTATCAACCCTGAAATTCCCATTCCGGAACATACTATCGCCATTCACAATATCACTGACGAAATGGTGAAAGACTCTCCACTGCTTAACGACATTCTCGCTCACCTAAAAGAGTTTATAGGCGACCTGCCAATTATCGCTCACAATGCTAAATTCGATTTAGGCTTCATTGTAATGGGAATGCAGAAGGCCAATCATGAACTCTCGAACAATGAGATTTATTGTTCGTGTAAGTTAGCAAGACAAACCCATATGGAAGTGAGCAATCACAAGCTTTCAACTTTGGTTAAAGAATTAAATATCCCTTTGGTTAATCACCACCGCGCGACTGATGACGCGTTTGCATCTCTTAAAATTTTCATGAGTTCTCTGGAGAGAATTAAGACTCCACTCTCACCGATGTTAAAGCGTTACGGCCATATTTTTTCATTAAGCGATTTTGAGAAGATCAAAATGGCCGATTTACCTGCGCATTTGAATAAACTTGAAATCTTAGTGAAAGAGGCCGCAGTTGTTGAAATTCTCTATAGCGGTGGAAATCACAAGCAAGAGTACCGTCCCGTAAAGTTAACTAGTTTATTAAACACTCCCGACGGCAATATTTTATATGCACGCTGCCTGTGGAGTGATATGCAGAAGTCATTCAAGCTCAACAAAGTAACTGATCTTCGCAAACCTTCTGCTGAAGACATTCAAAAGTGGCTAAAAAAATCATGAAAGGTTTTATTACAAAACAAAATATCTGGTACCGCACTCAACAATTGATCATCTTTGTTCTGCATTTAATTTTGCTTCGCTGGATGTTCTACATACTTTCAAACTCTGGAAGAATGCAAACTCTTGAAGTGTTTTATCACTTCATCGGAATGTCTGTGATGGGGGCCCTGCTTATTCGTGGTTCTGCCTATTGGGCACGCCACCACTACATCAAAGAAATTAAAAAAGATCTTGAAAACGAGCACGAAAACAATCAGGACAACGGAAAGCTGTAATGATCTGGACTCAAGAATTTAAAGACGCACTAAAAACCAGAGAAGATCTTCAAAACTTCTTTGAGTGTGATTTCCCGGAAATCAAATACCCTATTTTTATTCCTAGAGTTTTCGCTGCTAAAATCTTAATGAACGGGCCTGATTCTGCTTTATGGAAGCAGTTTCTTCCTCGTGTTGAAGAAGATGCTCATATTGGTCGCCTCGATCCTATTGGCGATAAAGTTCACGCAAAAAATAATCAACTCATTCACCGCTATGAAAACAGAGTGCTGTTTACTCCAACTACGGTGTGTCCTGTACTATGTAGGTACTGCTTTAGAAAAAATGAGCTCTCTTCAAGCGATGAGATCTTTGATCAAAAGTTTAAAGAAGCTGTGGCCTATTTAAAGGCCAATAAAGAGATCAATGAAGTGATTTTCACTGGGGGTGATCCCTTTATTTTAAGCAATGAAAAACTTGCTTTTTATATTCAGGAATTTTCTGAAATTGAATCAATTAAGTATATTCGTTTTCACACTCGCACTCCGGTTATCTTGCCTTCGCGAATTGAAGAGGGCCTTCTTGCCGTTCTTGCCAGCGCAGCAGCTTTATTTAAGCGTTGTATGGTGATGATTCACGTGAATCATGAGCTTGAATTAACTCCAGATGTGGTGGAAGCGGTTAACTTACTGACAGAAAATAACGTAGAAGTATTTTCTCAAACTGTTCTGCTTAAAGGTGTGAATGATACGACTGAGGATTTATTTAACCTCTTTTCTGCACTAGCTGATTTGAAAGTGAAGCCTTACTACCTTCACCACCCCGATGAGGCCAAAGGTGCGATGCACTTTTATATGGGATTAGAAGAAGGGCGTAGGATTTTTGCTCCTCTTCACAATAGACTGCCGGGTTGGGCACTGCCTCAATATATTATCGACATCCCTGGTGGCGAAGGGAAAGTCCCCGCTTTTAACCCTGAAAGCTTTGAATTTAGTGGAACCCTGATCAATCGAAATGGGGAAAAAGTTAAAATCAATAATTGACAGATTTTGGTCAGGTCTTTAATATGCACAACACACTATTCGTGTAAATCGATGCGGGATTAGCTCAGTTGGCTAGAGCGTCTGCTTGCCATGCAGAAGGTCGAGAGTTCGAGTCTCTTATCCCGCTCCATTTTTTAATCATAAAAATAATCTAAAAAACACCGGAAAAGTAGTCCTACTCCAAATTCTCTATAATCCTTTTAAACTCTGGATCTTTTTTGATTCTGGTGACCACTCTAACCCATTTTTTTTTATTCTCAGTCGTCATAGAAGGAGAAGCGTGTAGATAAACGGTACGCTTACTTGTCAAAACAAAAGGACCGAAGTCTGAAACAGAATACTTCATTTTTTTTAAAAAATAAGTCATTGCAACCCTAGTTCCACAAATACCATCAATACGACCTTTCACTAATTGATTGAGACCAATTTCAAATGTACTGAAGTCTTCAAATTTAATTTTGTATTTTTCTTCATTGATATCAAGACACCCTCCTCTCATTCTACCAACGATGAGGCCATTGATACTACTGAGAGAGTTAACCTCTTTTTTAGTCGCCGACATTAAAATATAATTATTAACATTAAAAAGGGGGGCTATTTTAGTTGATTTACTTTCTAATTCTTGAGTGTCGAACATTATTGTTAAACTGTTTTTCTCTGAAAGAACTGTTTTTACAGCGCGAGGATATGGAACAAGGAACTTATTAATATGACTTTTTGATCGTTTCTCTAAAAGAGTTGCGATATCAACATAGAAACCAGCCATTTGATTATTCTTCATCAATCCATAAGGAGGTACATCCATAATATAAAAATTAACTCCATTTTCTGTCGAAAAGACAGGGAATATAAAAGAAATATTAATAAGGATTCCAATAAGCCAATTCATCAGAGTTTAGATTAAATGAAAAATATGTTCATGGAAAATTAATTATAAGTTAAGAAAAATTCACTCTGGAAACTACCGATAAGACTGGTGAATCCACCCTCATTTTAAACAAAGTGAACCATAACAGGTTAATCTTGCCCATAAAATGGGAATGAGAATAAAGTAATAAGCTCTTCCATCTCTAGACTTTAAAAGTCACAAATTGTATGAACCTTGCATGCACACATTCTTCTTAAGTCTCTTCATTTTTAGTCATTGTTTCGCTGATGAGACATCAGTATCAGATAAATTAAAAGCTGATCTTTATAAAGAGCTACTGTCTGCACACAGACCTCTTACATATAAACAGGCCAATGAAATACTTTTTACGAAGCTTAATCAATCGAGCGAAGAAGTTTGCAGTGTCTACACTTCTCAAGTCTGTGCTGCTACAACTGAAATACCAAATCCAAAAATAATGAACATCGAACACACATGGCCACAATCAAATGGTGCCAATGGTGTTGCTAAAAGTGATCTTCATCACCTCTTCCCTGTGGATAGCCCAACGAACTCAATGAGATCAAGCTTGCCCTTCTGTGATGTTATCGAATCAAAGTGGAACAACGGCCAAAGTAAACGCGGATTTAATAGCTTTAAAGAACATTGCTTTGAACCACCTATGCAACACAAGGGTAATGTGGCACGCGCGCTTTTCTATTTCTCAATTCGCTACCAAATGCCTATCGATGATAATCAAGAGATCTATTTAAGAACGTGGCACAAACAAGATCCTATTGACCAGGATGAAATTGATCGCAATGATAAAATAAAATCCTTTCAAAACAATTCAAATATATTTATTGAAAGACCAGAACTGGTTGAACAAATTAAAAACTTCTAGTGAGATAAAGCAATACGGAAAGCTGCTTATTTGCAGCTTTCCAATGAATACTTTAGTATTTTGACCACTTGCTGATCCTTATCTTTTCGTGAATGTGAAGAATAGATTTCAATGTCATAGTCGACTGGTATCAAAGCCTCTACTTTGATAACTTCATGCTCTCTAAACCAGTGTCTTTTGATTTCAGATTTAATGTATTTTCTCGAACGAGAGACCTTCTCCATCGTTTCTGAAATCAAATTTCCATTATCATCAAAATGACTCACTTTTAGTTCTTTTTTAGACTCAAGAAGATCTTCATCTCTTTGGCAAACTTCATTTATAGGAAGAGTGATCGATGATCCTTCAACCTTAAACTCTATAGCAGGAATTTCAAAACTATGCTGGCGTGATTTTAAATAATACGCAAATCCGAGTTCGCGATTACTACTTCCTCCAACACTTCCTCCTACGCCAGGAAAAACGCTGTTTGCACTTAGGAGTAAAATTATAAGTAAAAAACATTTCATATTCTTTCCTAATGAAGTTCTTTTAATTGAATTGTTTCAGAAATCATAAAAGTAAAGGCCCGTATCTTTCCTAAATTTTTTGGATCTCTACTTAGTTCAAATTTCTTTTTAAAGGCCTCTTGATCGATACTCAGCCATTTTAGATAGGCCTCTTCACTTAATCCCTCTGCAAAAAAGGAGATAAAATTTTTATCCAGCTCTTCACCATTGTCAGGCTTAGCATGATTATTAATCATGGTCGATCCAACCGATACGATCGTATCACCGTTAAAGTTTGGCTGATTTGGGCCAAGAACATAGACATCTTTATGCACTTCATTTAAGAGCCCACTTCTTACCATTTTTTCAAGTAACTCGACTCCGTACTTTCCAAAACGATCCTGAATATGCTCGGTATAGAGAGGTCCTGTTGCTGCAATAATATAGATCTCTGCGGTGATAGGATTTCTTTGAAGCTCTCTATCTGCATCACTTGTATAATTCTTTTCTTCTTTTAATTCCTGAGCATTGTTCTTTACAAGATATTCCTTCACCTCAGAAGGAACCAAATTTAGAATTTTAGCATCGTTAAACTCATTGAAGTAAACGCGATAAATCTTAAATATAGTCTGATAGTTAGGCTTATTTTTCTGATTGAGAATACGTTGCAAGGTTTTGTCGTGAATCCCCATTTTTTTTGACAGGATTCGGATCCCCTTTTTAGAATCCTGATAATTGGCCAGCATCGTTTCAAGCGCATGTTTAATATGTGCCGAAAGTGAAGACTCGTCTTCATTGAGGTTCAATTCTTGTTGATCCATAGGTCCCCAATTTACCACAAAAAGAAACTGTTTAGATGAATGTGTAAAGTTTACATAAAAAAACCTCTCTCAGATCTAATTGATCTAGAGAGAGGTCGGTCAGATTGTAATTAATTGATTACTTACAAGCTGGTAATTCAAAATTGATGTTAGCAACTTCAATATCGTTGTGATCACCGTGACCATTTCTTAGAACAGAAACGTCGTAGTTGTCAGCTCTTTCTTTTGTTACAGTGTCGTAAGCAAGACATGTCCATGAAAGACCATCACGCTCTTTACCACCAACATAGTTTCTCTTCCACTTAGTACATACTTTTTCTTCGTAGAACTGAGATACAGAAAGGGCCTGTCTTTCAGAAGCAACACATCCGTAAACTAGACGAGTACGAGGACCCTCTTTCGGAGTTTCACCACGTCTAACAGCTCTACAGCTTTCATTTTGTTCTTTTCCTTGAGTCGTACAAACTTCAACGACAGCTTGTTTTGTACAAACTTTTACATCATTGATTGTTTTGAATGTGTCACCATCAATGCAAACATTCTTAACAGGAACTTGTGCAGCAGAAAAACCAATAACTGGCCATTGAACAGTGTATGCATAACTTGCATCGTATTGTTCTAATGTTTTGTGAGAAGCAGCTAGTGTTACTGTTGACATTGCTGCAAGAGCGATAGCGATTACTAATTTCATAAAGACCTCCATTTTTTTGTTGAATACTAAATTCCATGGTGAAAAGAATCTTTCAACTTGAAAATATCTGGTCAAATAAAATAGCCAGACAAAAATAAAGATGTCTGATTTATTTTAGGACAAGTTCTAAAATGTCTCTTTTTTTTTAAAACGCTTGCAGTTTTGCGGTCTTGCACAAAGAAAAAGGTACCAGCAGACTTGTGGTAGCTACACCACTATACCACAAGTCTGCTGGTACCTTTTGATTAGAAACAGCCGAGTTTTGACATCGTAGTTAACTGCGTTTTTACCGCTTCATTATTTTTTGCAACTTGAATATCAATCTTCTTACACTTATTAGTCATATTGTTTTCTCGATTGCTCGATGTCGCAGAATAGCTGTCGTAATTTAGCCCTAAAGATTTTAACGGGGGTATCCCATCGCCTTTAGTGAAGTCACAAATATCTTTAATCCCTGCATTTGATCTGTATCCATTAATGAGCTGTCTCTTTACCTGAAAAGCACTCTCACAAAGCTCTTTTTGTGCCTGTTCTTTCTCTGCACCACTATACTTCTTAAATGAAAAGATTTTTTTCCCTTCAATTTTTTCTTTCTGATTCACTAGATCTTCTAGAACATCACTAGCTTCATCTATATCTTTCTCAGCTGACTTCAGCGATTTTTCAGCAAAAGTATCGAAGCGTCCACCTAACAAATTTCTTCCAACAAAAGTCATGGCCCTTGATGTATTCATATTTGCAATTGGATTCATATCTGTCGCAGCTTTTAAAGCATTGTACTTTTCTTGTGAAAGTTTATTTTCCTGTCCACCATCTCTTAAAAGTTGAAGTTCATCATCTGTACTTCTAGATGCTGTTTGAATTCCTTTAATTTTTTCCTCTGCAGGTGCCATGGCCTTTGCATCATCTTCAATGCTTCGTAAGATGAGATCTGATATGCTTGTAAATTTTAAGATGGTCTGTTTTTGAAAACTATCTTCTTCACATTTTTCGTAAAAATCCTGTTTGACCATCTTTTCAATGGCAGAATAGTTTTTACAAAAGGCCTGATGTTTTCTATTTGATGAATTGCCTTCTTCTTTATCTGAATTTAGACACTCAAACCTTGAAGCCAACACATCTAGTGGCCCTGGCCTATCTTCACTCTTAGCATCAGCATAATTATTGAGGATATTCAAACATTCTTTCTGCGAGGCAGGCTTTTCAATAAACGGTGCTAAATCCTTTGAGAACTTTTGTAAATTATCGATGCTTGATTTCATTTGCTGTGTACATGAGATCAGATCATTATTTTCTGTCAGCTCAAGTTGAAGGGCAGCTTTTCTTGCAAGAAGCTTCTTCTCCTTTTCTGGGTCTATTTCTTTCTTCTCTTCAACTGGATCTTTTTTAAATGGATCAGTTGCCAGCTTGTCATATTTATATGTCAGGTCTCTAAAAGCACAAAGGTCGTTTACGAAGCGCTCAGAATCTTTTACTTCATCAGCAACGTCTTTCTTCTTTTTACCAAAAAGCCATCCACCAAGCCCGACAGTCAGTCTTCCGACTGCTGCGGCCCCTACTCCAATTAGAGCGGCGACTGGATTAACGTAGGCTAAAGCGCTTGATCCACCTTCAACTGCACCAATAACTTGATTTGTAGTAGACACAGCAGAATTGTTTGCTGAACACTGAGAAGCTAGCAATGTGTGTAAACCTGCAGTTCCAGCAATTGTATTTTTTAAATTTTCTTCCAGTTTAGCTTTTTCAACATCACTAATTTTAGCTTGTGGATCATCTAAATGCGCCTGCATTTTTTTTGAGTTTGCTAAACTTGCATTAATATTTTCAACATAACCTTGGCACTCAGCTGACTTAGCATCTGTTACGTTGACAGAATTATTGAGGTTTATACTTATCGGTATGAGGGCCCCAATCTCTGACTTCTCATCTTTAAATGGACATTTATTACTCAACTGATTAATTAAAATCTCTTTTTTAGCAGGATCAGTTTCTTTTTTTAATTCAGTAATCAATTTATTTTCTTCTAAGATTTCAAATGAATCATCACCAGGAGCAGCCTCTGCGACATTCGCGGAAGCAGCACTCATTTGAAGCATTAAAATTGTCGACAGTAATGCATTAGCGTTTTTCATTTAACTTTGCCTCACTTAGAATTTTAACAACATCAAATTGGTCATTAGTATTGACCACTATCGTAAGTCCACTTTTCCAAAAAAAATGTGTCATATCTTTTTTTCCCATCCATGAGCAATGAGGCATTTTAGATTTTGTATCAACATTAAAACTATTAAGAGTTTTATCGTTCGAAGCGCTGATTTTAAAAACTTCTTTACAGTAATTATTGAAATCTTTTTCTGGTAGTTTATTCGTTACAACTTTAACATAACCAAAAGTTGGTTCCGCTTTACCATTATCATGTTTAAAACGAGCACATCCCATTGGAGTGTCATAACAAAACTGCCTCCACTCTAACTTGGGATTTGTTTGAAAGCTTAGTTTCTTTTCACCAGCATCAATATTAAAGCTTCCTGATGCATTTTGAGAGGACCATGCTGTTGGGATAACTAAAGAGAGCAGTAAAATTAGCAAAATATTTTTAGTGCACATCATTTGAGTCTTTCTCCAATAGAATTATTCACCTACTAATGGATTACTCTATCTTGATCTTATTTAATTAAGAACATGGGTTATTTTTTCCATGCTCATCCGACTATTAAGATCGTGTTAACAAAAGGCTTATGCATGCATCTGTGACTTTATTTTTTCAGTAACTTAGGTAGTTTTTGGTATTATTTGAACGATCATATGATAATTAAAAGTAACATTTATTTTATCCTGGTCTTAGTTATCATAAAGCTCTTTGGGAAATTGATTTAGAAAATAGTGATTCTTCAAATACACATGCTGGTGTTTATCTATCAGATACTCAAGCATCTTAAGTGGCACAAGATAGGGCAAAATCGATGCATTATAGTCAGCTATCATTTGATGAATCACTTTCTTTTCATCAGAAGGGAGATCATGTTTAAAAAATCCGATGAGATGATAAAAGACATTAGTCCGTGATTTTCGCGTAGGAATTTTACTTAGGGTTTCAAAAAGTAATTGAGAATAGGCCTTGTAGGCCTCAGAAGTGTCATGGTCGCGATTGGCAGCAATATTACCTAAGGTCTTCATCTTATCTTGATCATGTTCCATAAGAATAAACTTATACCTGGCATGAAAATCCTGAAGAGCTCTCACACTCCCATCTAACTTTGAAAAGCGGTGGTAACACATAACTCTTCTTAAAAAATTTTCTCTTTCGTTCTTATCAAAAAATCTTCCGCTATCAATTACTGGCAGCATAGGCCTTTGATTGATGAGCATAGAAGCG
This sequence comes from Bacteriovorax sp., assembly GCA_040376855.1. Taxonomy (GTDB): domain Bacteria; phylum Bdellovibrionota; class Bacteriovoracia; order Bacteriovoracales; family Bacteriovoracaceae; genus Bacteriovorax. The sequence continues at coordinate 2,324 of JBEIPV010000052.1, read as the reverse complement.
AAAATCCCTCTATTTTGAGGAGTGGTCTTCATTGTATAAAGCTCTTCTTCCTTTTCATTAAATAACTTAACTCTCTCGGCCCCACAGCTTGGTGATTTTTTCTGCAGTATAGCTCCACAAACCTCTGCCAAATTGTGATCAATAATATATTGTGAAGTATTTAAAGCCGAAGCTGTATAATCCGTTTTGCTTTTACTTCCAATCATTTTAATTTCGCCACTTTTATTTAACTGTAAATTAACGGCTTCGCGAGGAACACTCATTCCCATTTGCACTTCAGGGCAAACAGATACAAAGTTAAAATAGAGCGCTAATTTCGAAGTCACAAAACTATCAAGCTTATTACCGCCGTCATAACGGACGTTGTTTCCAAGAATACATGAGCTAATTAAAATTTTTGGTTTATCCATATCTGTTCTTACCTATCTCCCACCACTTTGAACAATTAACTCGAATCCTCTGGGTGCTTTCATCAACTCACACGAAGTATTAAAAGGAACAGGCCTCTGGATAATCCCATGGCCGGATTCTAATCCTGAAAAAATGGGAATATCTAAATCCTCTGCCCAACGGCCAAAAACTTTTTTGAAATTATCTTTACCAGTTTTAGGTTCAACCCCATCAGTAAAGTCTCCCAAAATAATTCCGTCACATTTTTTGAAAATTCCACCTTGTCTGAATTGTTCCAATATTCTGTCGATTCGATACCCTCGCTCCCCAATATCTTCAATAAAGAGCATAGCTCTGTCGGCATTGATTTGCCATGGAGTTCCCATCGTACTTTGAAGAACCGTTAGATTTCCCCCGACGATCCTTGACTGAATAAGTTCAGTATCTTTAGCGGAATCATTAAGAGGTTTTAATTTTTTAAAAATAATTTCCTTTTTTACTCCAAATAAGAGATCGCGAAACTCTTTTTCGTGCTTAGCTGTAATAACATTTCTTCCCATTCGATCCAGAATCGGCGCATGTATAGTCGGCCAATTCCACTCTTGCTGAAAGAATGTTAAAAGGGATGTGACATCACTTAGGCCGATAACTAGTTTAGGATGTTTTGGTTTTTTTAATTTTGCCAGCATTGGAAGAAGTCGATTGCTTCCATATCCCCCTCGCTGACACCAGATTGTATTCGAGTCCTTTGCTTCGATCGCCTCTTTAAGAAAAGCAAAGCGTGAGTCGTCATCATTCGAATGTAGAAAGTGTGGTCTCACGAGGTCTTTAGGAATTCGAGGAGTCAGTCCCCATCGCAATAAAAACTTCTTTGCATTCTCAATATCTTCTTTTGGTGATCCATACCCAGGGGAGACAGAGTCAATGATGTCATTTTCTTTTAAAAATTTCCAATGCTTCATAAAACCTAAATCCGGTTATTTTAATTAATGATACTATAATTCATAAACTCCTTAGTAAAATTCTCGGTCAAAAGAGTTTTAAGCTTTTATTTGACCACGAAAAATATCGGGTATAGATTTTGATGAAACAATCAAATGAGGTTTCATTGGACATCATTAATTGGACTCAATATTCCCCCGTCACTCTCGCATTTATTGCGACAACCTTTACCTGGTTAATTACAGCACTAGGTGCATCACTCGTCTTTTTTATTCCCTCAATCAATCAAAAATTTTTCGATACCATGCTCGGTTTTACAGGTGGAGTTATGGTCGCAGCAAGTTTTTGGTCCCTACTTAATCCGGCCATTGAACTAAGCACTGGATCAGGCTTCATGAAGGCCATCCCTTCACTTGTAGGCTTTCTTTTAGGTGGAGGATTTCTTTGGTGTCTGGATAAAGTCATTCCGCATTTACATATCAACAGCCCTATTTCTGAAGCAGAAGGGATTCACACCAATTGGCATGGGACAACCCTCTTAGTCCTTGCGATCACTCTTCATAATATCCCCGAAGGTCTAGCGATTGGTGTTTTATTTGGTGCTGCTGCTCAAGGTGTGGAAGGTGCAAGTTATGCAGCGGCCATCAGCCTCGCAATAGGAATTGGACTACAGAATTTCCCTGAAGGAATGTCTGTTTCTTTCCCACTGCGACGGCAAGGTATTTCAAAAGCAAAAAGTTTTTTCTACGGCCAGCTCTCTGCGATCGTGGAACCGATTGCAGGAGTCATTGGTGCTCTTCTCGTTGGATATATGACTAGCTTTCTTCCCTACGCTCTCTCATTTGCTGCAGGGGCCATGATCTATGTAGTGGTGGAAGAAGTTATCCCGGAGGCACAGAAAAATAATTTTAATGACAGCTCAACTTTAGGATTCATGGTGGGATTTTCTGTTATGATGCTTCTAGATGTCGGCCTTTCCTAAAAGGTACCAG
>JBEIPV010000150.1:0-6366 GCA_040376855.1 Bacteriovorax sp. | reverse complement strand
TGTCGCGATCCCGGCCAAAACTCCTGCAAGTTCTTCCGTTGGAGATGTCATGATCTCTCTTCCGTGTTGTAAGCAAAACTCTTTTGCTTCTTTCCACGTTACAAAACCCGTCACTTTCAAATTTCCATTTGGAAGCATTTCGAGAGTCCCTTTAATCGTTGAAAGATTTCCCAGAACAGTATCGCTCTTAAGTGTTCCATCAAGCTTTTCAAACGGAATAACCGTCGAAGTTTGAGAGGAATGGAATAAAGTCGGCTGGGCCGTCTTAATGTGAGCAACAACTTCAGGAAACGAGTAAAAGCTTTTTGTCTTCATTCCTCTAGTCTAAGGAAGATTTTAAGAATGTGGAAGATTTATTTAAAATTTTAGGTACTTAGATCGCGTAAAAGTGCATCTTATGCTTGACTTTATGCCTCTTAACCATTACTTTTCTCTTCACTTCCATACTCACGCACCCGTAGCTCAGCTGGATAGAGCAACCGATTTCTAATCGGTAGGTCTCAGGTTCGAATCCTGACGGGTGCGCCATTAAAAAATCCTTTTATTTTCAAAGAATTGCAGACTGACCCGATTTAATGTCTCGAACTTAATTTGAATTAAACAAAACTAATAAGAAATCTGATTGATTTACCGATAAAGTCTAGAGGTAAAAAATGAGCATTTCATTAAAACCAAAGGATCACTTTGGAGCAATTTATTGCTTCATTCAAATTCCATTTTATTCATTCAAAGATTTTATTCAAAAAAAAGAGATACATTTCACGGATGAAGAAATTAATAAATTTGAAGTCTCTCCCTTAAACGAAAAAGAAATATATTTGCACTATTCTAAACATGGATATTATGGTGATGTATTTTTAAATTCTCACTTTGAAAAGATTGAACTCGAAAGTAATAAAATAATATTTTATAAAAGAACTGATTTTGAAAAATTTAAAGACAGCTTATTAGTCATTTTTAATTGGCACTCTCCATTTATATGGGGATATATTTTACAAGTTTTAACAAGTCTCGGACTAATTGAAATAGCTAGAAGAAATAATTACTGGGTTAATGATGCAAAGACTATTATTAATGGATGTGACAAAAATTGTATTCATCATAATTACCAAATTGCACTAACATCAATAGCTCACACCTATTTACAATTATTAATGCTCACGGTTGGTATTTATTTTTTTGTAGTACATTCCAAAAAAATAAAAGATGGAAATCTTTCAGGCAAGGTTAAATTTGGAGCTTTATGCATAATCATATTTGGACTTTTCGGAACAATAGAAGCATATAAAAACTTAAAATCTCCAGGCACTCAGCAAGCAATACTTTTAACTTATGCTCCAAGTAAAATTAAACATATTGATAGATCTTTGGCTTCAGAAGTAGAAAACTTAAGCGAGTACAAGTCTTCTTTTGGTAAAGATGAAAAGCACATAAAGGCAAACAAGATAAACTTTAATCGCCTTTAATTACACACGAGTTCCGAAAGTCATCCGATCTATCTCAAAACTACATTCCTTATTAAAAGAACCGGAATTAATCATTTAGCCTTATATGCTTTCTCTAAAAACGAAGTCGATTCGTATTACAAAGATGTACTTATCGCTAATAACATCTCTTCGCTTTACCAAGAAAGTCCATGCGGCGATGAGGAGTATTACTCTGTTTTATTTGAAGATCCCGATCGAATGAAAATAGAAATTGCATATGCTCCTTGTTATTGCCAAAAGGACTCTTGGCCAAATAATATTGAAAGTAATTTTGATCCATACAAACTCTAAATAATTCAATTAAGAAAATTACAAGCGCCATTTAAATGATCTTCTTTAAATTAATTCAAAAATCTCATAACTCTAATTTTTAGGAGAATAATATGAGTGAATTAAATGCATCAAAAATCGAAACAATGATATTTATTATTAGAGGAGTTAAAGTCATGCTAGATAATGACCTTGCAGAACTCTATGGAGTAGAAACAAAAAATCTTAATAAAGCCGTTAAACGTAACATAGAAAGATTCCCAGAAGACTTTATGTTCAAGTTAAATTCCAATGAGTTAGCCAATTTGCGGTTCCAGATTGGAACCGCAAAATTAGATCACAAAAGGCGTACTTCTCCCTATGTCTTCACTGAAAATGGGGTGGCAATGTTGTCCGGAATATTAAATAGCGAAAGAGCAGTAATAGTTAATATTTCCATAATGAGAACATTTACTAAAATTAGAAGCTTGATTGAATCTGATAAAATCATTGCAAAGAGAATTTCTGAGCTGCAAAAAGAAACAGATCAGCTCTTTGAAGCTGTTTTTGACCGACTTGATGAAGTAGATCTAAAAATCTCAAAATTAAAAAGAGAACTTCCTGCATTATCTCCAAAAAGAAGGCGTATTGGATTAAAAAAATGAAGACTTGGAAAAAGAAGTTCGAAACTCCCCCAAACAAGTGCGCTATTTAAATCTGAATGCACATTCCGAAGTTGAACCAATTCACATTTTATGAAATCATCGTTAGATGAAAATACTTAAACTCAATTCAATTACAGATTTTTTTATCACCAATGAAGCACTTCTGTTAAAGAATGAAAGTTTTAATAACTTAATGTTAGGCCTTGCCATTAGCCTTCGCGATCAAAAGTTCATTCCACAAAATCCTGTTTTTTACTCAATCCAATCTAATAATGAGAAGATCGCCTGTGCCTTAATCTCAGATAAAAATAGGCCTCTCATGCTTACTTCAATGCCGGATATTGCGGTGGAATTATTAATTAAAAACTTAATTGAAAATAAAATTGAAATAACTGCTGTTATTGGGGACGAACTAACAACCAATTACTTTAAAGATCAATGGATTCTGGCCAATAAAAATCTCAACTTTAAAATCAACACTCATCTCGGCGTCTATGAATGCTCTGAAGTTATCATGCCAAAACAAGTTTCTGGAAAACTTATCATGGCATCCAACGAACATAAAAAAATTCTAAGAGTTTTTATAAAAGGATTTCTTAAAGATTTTTGCCCTGAAGATCCTGAAAATGATGATGAGACGATAGAGGCCATCATGAATCACCACTTGGATCTTTCATGCATATATCTTCTGCAAAATGAGGACAATGAACCAGTTTCAATGGCTGCTATTATCCGATCAACTACAAATACTGACACTGTTGGTTTTGTGTACACGCCAGACGATTACCGTGGAAAAGGCCATGGCAGTAGCATCGTAGCTCTATTATCAGATAAAATTATTAAAGAAGGACGAATCGCAAATCTCTTTACTGACTTAACTAATTCGACGACTAATACTATTTATCCTAAAGTTGGCTACAGAAAGATTGGACAGAATATTCATTATGACTTCCTTGGCCTCTGCCAAAATCTATAGGCAATTTTAAGAAAAACTCCTAACTTCAATCTGCCTTTTTTTCATCACTTATAAAATCCTAGTATTTTTTAACTTGCTAGTATAACGAGGAAGAGGACATGTTTAGGGCCATTGCCTTCTCTTCATATTTTATAATAGAGATATGAAAACACTAACGACATTCCAAGACAAAGAACTCTTCATTAAGTTCATCTTACTTTCCACACTGACTTTCGGTGTGCACTCGAACATAAGAAATTCAAAAAACAGCATGGGTTTGGAACCAGTAAACAAGGATAATATTCACAATGATGAATTTGGAAACTTTGATGCCGTCGATGTGCCTAATAAGCCAGTGGTCATTGCTAAGATGATGAAGACGCTTAAACCGACAATTAGTAAGACGCAAAGTTACGAGCTCTCAATGAAGATTCATGAAGTTTTAGGCAAGCATGATATTCCACCGCAAGTTTTATTATCCATTATTGATACTGAAAGTAGTTTCAATCAAAATGCCGTTTCATCGACAGGAGACTTGTCTATTGCTCAAATTAATGTGGAAATTTGGAATAAAGAATTTGAGCGTATGAAAAAGCCTCTCATTGACAGTGAAAGACTAAAAAAGGATGAAAGGTATGCGCTTGAGACAATGGTCAAGATTCTTACCTTGATTAAAAATCGTTATCAACAACATGATCGAAGATGGTATGCACGCTATCACTCTAAAACTAAAAAACATAAAAACTTATATCTTTCCAAGTTAGAATCTCGTATGAAAAAACTAGAAAGCTCTAATGTTTCTAGTTTTAAAAAGACAACAAAACCGCAACTGGTAGCACTTCAATAAAAAAGAAGAGGAGAATTTTTTATCAAAACCTCCTCTTTCTTTCATTTTCTAAATTTTATTCGATGTTAAAGAATAATCTAATAATTTGTAATGAAATTTTAAATTATACTTACCACACGAGTAAGCAAAATCCTTAATGGGTTTGATTTCTCCTTTGCATTCAAACCAGATTAAATACATTGATTCAGCTTTGAATTCAACATTCCCCTTTTCTTTCATTTCCTCAGTTCTGATAACGTATGCTTTATTTTTCATATCATTTTCAGGGTAATCGAAATCACTCCTTCCCCAAGCAAGTCCATCTTTAAAATTATCCGTCATATCTTTTAATTTTAACGATGAAAGGTGCTCTTTCTTAATTTCCCCAAAAGGAAGATTTGTATTTTTTGAGTCTAGGTAAAAAATATTATTAATTTTAGTATGATTATAAAATTTTAATTCCATTTCATTATAAAAAGGAAATGCATTGCTATTAATCATCACGTAAAAGGCCCTATCCCCTAAAACACGGCCTTCGTTATGTGAACGAATCGTCATATCCTCATAAATAGATGCGAGATCGTCATCAACTGTCACAACTCTATAAGAATTTACCTTTGGTAAAGCAAACTGCTCTTCCTCAAGTTGACTTTGCCCCACTTCAGTTTGACTTTCTTTTTGAGAAGAAGAACCACCACAGCTACATAAAGAAACAAGTACGATACCAAATAATAAACTTTTCACTAATGCCTCCATTTTTGAATTTCCATAAAAGGGATATATCAGAAAAACAGCGGACACTTATCCCATTTGCTTCCGGGCACGGAAAATATTTCATTTTTGAAACGCTGAGTTCTTTCGTCTATACTGGGTTATGCAAAATAATCATCTCATTCTTACAAAAACGACAATTGAATCATATATGGAAGTGCAGTCTATTTTAGACTCCGCTGAGTACTATTATATGAAAATTGAAGGTGTTCCAAAGATGGAGAATACGGCCAAAGAAGTTTTCGAAAAACTGCCGCCGAACACGACTCCTGAAGACAAATTTGTTTTCTTCATTGAGCTAAACAATCAACGCATTGGAGTTGTGGATTTAGTTTTTGGGTATCCTGAGAAAAATGTAGCTTTCATTGGCCTGCTTTTGTTAGATCAAAAATTGCATGGCCGAGGATTTGGTGGAAAGAGTTACAAACTAGTTGAAGAATTTGCTCGGAATCAAGGAGCAGACGCTATCCAACTAGGAGTTAATGATACCAATGATGTTGGAATAAAATTCTGGTCGAAGCTTGGATTTAGACCAAATGGACGCACTCGTTTAAACGAAGGTCTAAAAGTTAACAGCACAGTTCACGTGCTTGAAAAATCGTTACGCTAGGGTTGATAATTTATTATTTTGCTGAAAGCTTTAATCCAATAATTGAAACAAGCAGCATGAGAAGAAAGATAATACGAGCAGCTGACGCTGGTTCTTTTAAAACTAAAATCCCAATAACCGATGCGCCCAATGCGCCGATACCAACCCAGATAGCGTAGGCCGTACCAATAGGTAAAACCTGACTTGCCTTAGCTAGTAAAAACATACTGGCAGCTAAGCAGATCAATGTAAAAATACTTGGGCCGATTTTTGTAAAACCATCAGTGTATTTAAGGCCAATGGCCCAACAAACTTCAAGCAGTCCAGCAATAGATAGGATAACCCAGGCGAAAGTAGTAGACATAGAAACTCCTTTGTTAAAAAAAGAGCCGTCTTTACTATTCTGGTACGGTTCACCTCGTCAGATGTATCCAATTATAAATGAGTCTCACGATAAATTCAATATCATTAAATCAGGCATTTTCATGATATGATAAGGCCTATGAAATACATACTTTATGGAACCACAACGTCTCCCTTTGTTCGCCGAATCCGTCTCCTTCTTGGAGATATTCCATGTGATCTAAAAGAAATTAATCCATATGATGAACAAGGTGGAAGCGAACTCAATAAGATTAATCCTATAAATCAAATTCCTGTTTTGGTTGATGGAAAAAATATCGTCTGGGATTCACGCCAAATATTTAATTATTTAAATTCCATTCATAAATTTCAAGAAATGACTTTAGATGATGAAAACCTTTTAACTGTTATTGATGGGATGATGAGTGCTGGTGTAACCCTGATGCAACTTAAACGTTCTG
>JBEIPV010000089.1:0-12307 GCA_040376855.1 Bacteriovorax sp. | reverse complement strand
TATGTCAGTTTCATAAAATAATTCCTTTTTTGACTTGTAAATTCTTTTTTGGTTGGATAGTACTTGCACTCATCAACAATAACACTAACGACATACTTCCGCATGGGATTTTCACATGGCCTTTAAACAAAATAAAGTTAATAAAGACTTAGTTCTTCCTCCTGTGATCATGTTTACTGAACGCGCACTTGCTCAATTAAAACTTATTATCGACAACGACTTTACCTTGGCGGGTAAATACTTTCGTATCGTAGTAAGTGGAAAAGGATGCGAAGGTTTTACATACGCAGCTGGCTTTACAGATCTTCAGGATGAGGACTTTCAGGTTCGCATCGCTAACACTGAAGAAGATATTTTTGTTGTCATTGACCCGTTTGCTGCCTTCTATTTACAGGAAGCTTCAGTCGATTTTATTCAGGATTTTAATCAGGATGCTGAAGGATTTGTTATTACAAATCACTCACAATCTGAATTCAAAGGAAAATTCTGGAGAGCAAATCCTGAAAAAACTCCACCTGTAAAAGAAGGGATCTAAGCATGCTCGACTTCCGTTACCTTAAAGCATTCATGTTAACGGCCAAGTACTCAAGCTTTTCTAAAGCGGCCGAAGAATTAAATATTGCCCAATCTGCAGTAAGCCGTCAGATTAAACTTCTGGAAGACTCTCTTCAGGAAGAGCTGATTATCAGATCAAGCAAGAAAGTTATTTTATCTGAAAAAGGTAAAGAGCTTTATCAGGCCTCTCAAAGTTTTGAGAAAACATCTCTGCAGATTTTTCAGCGTGAAGACCAACTCCCTCTTTCAATCGGTATCCTTGAAGGGCTTTTGAAAAATTGGTTCACTCCTCTATTAACTGAATACTTAAAAAATCAAAAACGTGATGTAACAGTTCATGTTGCCGATACTCCTGAATTAAAAGCAGGGATCGAAGAAAGCAAATTCGATGTGATTTTTGGCGTAGAAAATATCCAATCAGAACTTGTGACATCATTAAAACTTTTTGAAGAGAAATTAGTGCTTATTTCAAAGCATGAAATCAACCGCAAGAAGTTAAGTGAAAACAGATGGGTGGTTTTTTCTAACAACGATCATTTATTCAAACTTTCTAAAACAAAAAGTGAATCTATCGTCATGGTGGACTCATTTTCATCTATCATCTCTCTGGTAAAAAACGACGTCGGTATCGCGGTTGTTCCTGATCACTTGATCAGAAAAGAAGACCAGCTAAAAGTTCAGGAAGTTCCGGGACTGCCTTCTTCACAAATTTACCTTTCAACTCTTAATTACAAAAAAATGCCCGAACGAATTCAGGCATTATGTGACATTGTAAAAAAGAAATAATCTCACAGTGCTACACCCTATGAGTTAATAGCATTTTTTTGATTTTCCAAGCACTCGGCCGTCTTCGCATAGGTTAAGTTCCAAGTGCTTACCTTTACCTGACAGTTTTTGTAAATTGTATTTTTTAATAAGTGGCGTGATTCTTCCCAGCTTATCACTTGCACCAATGCTCCAGCGCACTTCTACGCTCTGTGGAGTTTCATGGCCAAAAGCAAAGTAGACACCCTCTTCATTTTGCGATGGAAGAGACCCGTAGATGTAATTGGCCTCACCAAAACGTGTCGTTTTATTTGTTTTAAAATGAAGTGTTGAAGAGATGCCGTGGTAATTACTTTTTTTACCTTGAAGATGAAAACGAATAGACCCTTTTCCCTGGCGCTTTGTTTGGTTTTCAAAAACATAAATTCTACTATTGATGTCACCAGCGCGCACTTTACTTTGTCCTGAAATAAAATCCATCACTCCATCGCCATTTAAATCAATCGCGACCATACCGGAAGGATTCATTAAATTGATTCCCATTTCTCGGGCGCGGTCGATGTATTCATGATCAGGTTGTTGCTCGTAAAAAAGCATTCTGGAAGATGGTGGAAAACCTGAATTAGCAATCATTAAATCTGTCAGGCCATCAAGGTTATAATCAAGCCAGATCCCTCTTCTATTTCCTTCTGACCAGTTGTCTGTTTTTTCTTCTGGATAAATTTCTGTACGATAAAATTTAGGAGGAAAAGACTTTGTTGATCCTGTAAGTACGGCCGACTTATCGCGGGATTCAATATCGCTGTCTTTAGCGAGATTACCTACGACGATATCGACAAAACCATCGTTGTTATAATCACCACAAAGACTGAAAAAAGAATTTCCCCCACCACGTGCTTCAGCAGTTCCTTCCGTATCGGCAGCATACCCCGTCAGCACACCGTAGTTGGTAAAATTCGTTCCATCTACGTTAAGCCAAAGCTTGTTGTAATAACCGTTAGAATTATTGGTCATCACGTCTGGCAGACCGTTTTTATCGACGTCGCAAACACTTGCTCCAAAAGTTGGAGTGGCATTAGGATAACTTTTATCACTGCGACTCATTTCATACTCACCTTGCAACTGAGTGCTCAGGTTCGTAAACTCAAAACCCTTCCCTTGCAGTAAGCTGTCAGGAAGTGGTTTGGGATTGGCGTCTTTTTGAGAAAACCAGTTGGCAAGATAAAGATCCATTTCACCATCAAGGTTAAAATCAAAAGGAACAATGCTGGCCGTAGGAAGAATCCCAGTTGGCAGCGTTGCTTTTTGAACATAGGAAACTTTTCCTTCAGCAATCACACCTTTAAAAACTCTCGGTGGGAACTGAGTGATTTCACTTTTTTGATTTAAGTTTCCAACGATGACATCCAGAACGCCATCGTGGTCAAGGTCGATAAAGTTCAAATAACTAGCGCGGACAATTTCACTAAATGGATTGGCCCCTAACTGAAACTTTTTTTCTTTTTTATTAAAAAAATAAAACTTTGGACTCGCTAAAAAATCATCCAGGACAACCAGGTCAGTGGCCCCGTCATTATTGGCATCCACGGCGTACAAATGCACACCTTCAACATCTTTAAGTCCATACTCTTGTGTCTTATCGACAAAAGTATGAGCGTAATGTCCTGAAGCTTTTGCTGGGGTTATATCATAGGGAATCGACTGCTCACGAGGGCCGCCGACATCAACCAGAGGTCTGATTTTTTTATCAGCACACCCTGCTGCAAGCAGCAGGAGTGCCAGTAAAAAAGTATGTTTTTTAGAAGTCGATAATATCAAATCCGTACCCACCAGTTTTTACAACCGATTCTGAAATTTTAGCTACTGATTTGTCATTATTTTTTGCCATGGCCTTCAGGTTTCTCTTAATTTTTCTTCCTGAATCATTACAGATGTATTTTGTTAAACGAAGGGCCTGATCTTTTTGTTCCTGAGTGGCCTTAGTTCCGTTTAGAATCGCTGTCGTTCTAGAGATACACGCCAGGATAACATAAAGTTCAATCGCCATATCAGCTAAACGCCCTTGAGGAAGTTCGTTATCAATGATTTTTTTACCGTATTTGATTAATGAGTCTTCTACTGCGATTGCAAAACGTCCCAGCATTGAAGAGAACTTATCTGCTTGCTCTTTTAACTCAGGGTGAGCTTTTGTAATGTGTTTTGATCCAATCATATTAGACATTCTCTTGCGGGCAAATTTTGTATAAACCCCAAGTGACTTGATTGGCGCTTTTAGAGCTGAAGAAACATCAGAAATTTTTCCAAGTTCTTTCATATCTTCAGATGGACCTCTCACTCCTGATAGAGCAAGAAGACAACGAAGAATCTCATTCGTTCCTTCGAAGATCATGTTGATACGAACGTCTCTCATTAAACGCTCATAAGGGTATTCTTTCATGTAACCGTTACCAGCAGCAATTTGCATGGCCATATCGATACAAGACCAAAGATTTTCTGATCCATACACCTTACATACTGCAGTTTCCATGTAGTAGTCGTTCATTCCCTTAATCATGTTTCCAGTCGTAAGGTAAACAATACTTTCTACTGCATAAGTAGAAGCTGCCATCTTCGTTAATTTTTCCTGAATCAATCCAAACTCTGCAATCGGACGATCGAATTGTTTTCTGTTAGCTGCGTGGTTTGTTGCCAGCTCAAGAATCATTTTCATTCCTGTCGCACAACCTGCTCCTAGTGATAAACGTCCAGAGTTAAGAACGTTCATCGCGATCTTAAATCCTTTTCCTAATTCACCAAGAATGTTTTCTTTTGGAACCACAACTTTATCGAAATAAACTGCGCGTGTTTCACTAGCGCGAATCCCCATCTTGTTTTCTTTTTCACCAAAAGACAGTCCTGGCATTCCACCTTCTACGATGAAGCAGGAAATTTTTTCCACAGTCTTTCCGTCAACCACGTGATCAGTTTTAGCAAAGACAGAATAAAATCCTGCCAATCCTGCGTTGGTGATCCAAAGTTTTTGACCTGTGATTGTGTATGTTCCATCTTTATTGTCGACTGCTTTAGTCTTAATTGAATAAGCATCTGATCCTGAACCTGGCTCAGTTAAACAAAAAGCAGCGATAACTTCACCAGACGCTAATCTCGGAAGCCACTTCTTCTTTTGTTCGTCAGTCCCTTCATTTAAAAGAGCTCTATACCCGATTGACTGGTGAGCACCCGTCATTGTTGCTATCGCACTGTCCTTGCTTGCAAGCTGTCCGAATACGCGGCAATATAAAGAGTAGTCCAGACCTAAACCACCCAACTCTTCCGGCACTCCAAGACCCATAAGGCCCATTTCAGAGAGTCCTTTAATGATGGCCTCAGGAAGTTTTCCTTCATTATCAAATTTTTCGCTGTTGAAATTATCTTTAGCAAATTGGTCAACTGCTGCCGTCATTTCCTTGGCCATCTCGACTTGAGAGTCAGAAAATTGTGGATATGGGAAAACCAGGCCTTCATCCATTTCTCCGAAGAAAAAAGAGCCGACTACTGATTCAAAATTACCGTTGGGATTACTTGCCATTTTTGATCACCTTTTAAATGTAAACTGAGTTTTATACAATACTGTTACTAGGATACTCAAACTTTTCAAAAAGAGAAATGAAATCAAGAGACCAATTTTTTTTGTCGGATTAAAGAATCTTATTGCTACAAGTCTGGTAACTTCTTAGAATAGAAGAATAAGAATAATTTTGATCCACCATGGAAGGTGAATTTGAAAGATCTACTGGCGTTGTTTCAAACGGATGTGAAACAAGTATGAAAAAATTTAGCTTCAATTTTAAATTCCTAGACAGGTTTAAAAAATCACGACCTTCTGAAGACTTAGAATCTCAAGATGAATTTGAATCAAATGATTTGAACGATTCTGAATATGTTGAATCTAACGATTCATATGATTCTCAGAACTCTTCTAACGAAGAAGAAACTTTTGCTTTCAAAGAGATGCCACGCACATCGTCGCATCAAGAAAGCATCCAATCAAAACCACCATTTTTTGAAGAAGAGTCTTTCTCAGATCATAACCCTGAAGACTTCGCTGAAAAAACTCTAAGCAATATTAACTTAGATAAATTTAGAGAAGAAAATCAGCACCTGATTAACGACAATCTTGATGACAAGACTGATACTGAAATGACTTTTCAGGAAATGGAGGCCAGTGCCTCGCCAATAAGCGGACCACCAGAAAAAACAAAGTCGCGCTTTAAAATCAACTTCCCTAGTTTTGGTGGAAAAGAATCAAATTTTAAAGACCGTCTCTCTGGCGCTTCTCCAATGAAATCATTGGATAAATTCAGCTGGAACGATTTTGTATTAAAACTTTTTTCTCCCTATACCAGAGGAAAAGTTCATAGCGTTTTTATCATCTTACTAGTTGTTACTTTTACTTATTTAATTGGTAAAGGAGCCGCTCTCTTTTTAGGTCGCTCTACTCCGGTTGTTTCGACAGTAAAAAGCAACATCAATCTTCCAATTGAAAAAACGGACACAACTCTCCAGGATATTAACCGCATTTCTTCGACTAACCTTTTTAACATTAAAGAAAGCGATAAAACAGCGGCACCTAAAGAGCTAAAAGATATTGCAAGTATCGTTTGTCTGGACGCTGAAAAACCAACGTCAGAGCCACTAAAGCTTCTGGATACTATTGTTCTACAAGACTCGGTAAAATCAGTAGCATCAGTTCAAGTTCGCGGTTCAAGTGACCTGGTTAACGTGCGCGAAGGTGAACAATTAAACAACGCTGTTGAAGTTTCAAAAATCAACCGCATGAAAATCATCCTGAAAAACCTTACGACTGGTGACTGTGAATATATTGCAAGCGATGAAGATGAAGCGCCGGCAATGCCAAACATTCAGGTTATGTCTAGAAAACAAGCGAAGTCTTTATTTAAGAGTTCAAACCCAATGATTAAAAACACTGGGAACAACTTCAAAATTAAACGCCAGTTCAGAGATAAAATGATCAGCAACATGAGTGAAGTTCTGACTCAGGCAAAGGCCATTCAGATTACAAATCCTGATGGATCTCTATCTTTTAAAATGACGGAAGTTGTACCTGGAAGTATCTACTCTCAGCTTAACATTCAAAACGATGACATCATTACCAGCATCAATGGTAAAAAGATTGAAAACTTAAATGAACTGATGGGACTAATGGGAAGGATCAAGGAAATTGATCAGTTTCAGATTGGCCTAAAACGCAATGGAATGAACGAAAACTTAGAATACGGATTTGAATAAAAATATTTATTTGGACTAAAAAAATGAAAAAAAATGTTTATCTCTCTAAAGTACTTACTGCCACTTTGCTTTTATCGGCGGGTCTATCTCCTGAAGTGCGAGCACAGTTTGATAAGTACAAGAGCAAAACTAAATTCAACAAGATCCCAGCTGCACCTGGAAAAGGCGTCAACACTCCTGCTGACATCTCCATTCCTGACACTGGAAAATCTGCCAATTCACTTCTAAACACTGCTCAGGATACAACCAACTTTGAGGGTGGCGACGACGAAGAAGATATGTCGGGTGGCGATGACGAAGGCGGAGAAATGACAGAACTGGGTGGATCTTCGGGTGGATCAGATACATTCGGAAGAAAAAGACCCGGAGCTCCTGCAAAGTCAGATAAGAAGTTTGTTAACTTAAACCCGGAAACAGCGTTCGGACCTGAAGTTGTAACATCTTTTGATTTTCCAAACGTTTCAATTTTAGACTTAACAAAACACATGCAAAAGCTGACGGGATTAAACCTAATCCTTGATAAGGATATTAAAGGAAAGATTTCAATTTCCAGCCCTACTCCGATCACAATTGGAGATGCATGGAAAGCTTATCTTCAAGCTCTTTCAATCAACGGATACTCACTGGTAAAATCAGGGGCCTTCTACACAATCGTTAACAACCGCGATATCAGATACTCTCCTACGACGATGTACACTGGGACTTACACTCCTAATACAGAAAACTACGTCATGCAGATTATCCCGCTAAAGTATGTAAACTCTAGAGAAGTAGCGAACTCATTTCGTCCTTTCATGTCTCGTTACGGACGTATCATTGAAATTAAGCAAACCAATACAGTTATCGTGCAGGAAACAGGGACGCACATTAACCGCTTAATGAAACTTATTAAGTTCATCGATATCCCGGGGCATGAAGAGTCTCTGCAAATTATTAAAGTTAAGAACTCTTCAGCTCAAGAGATTGCCACTCTTCTTGATAAAATTTTAAAAGGTGCTCCTGGTGCTGCAGGTGCCGCTAGAGCTGGCGGTGTAGCTAGCTCTGGATCAACTTCACAATCGAACATCTCACGTATTATTGCTGAGCCAAGAACTAACTCGATTATCGCCATGGCAAACTCTGAAGGTGCCCGCGAGCTTCGTGGCCTAATTGATAAACTGGACGTTAAAGTTGTGGCAGCAGGTTCTGGACAAATTCACGTTTACTACCTAAACTACGGTGACTCTGAAGCTCTATCAAAAACACTTTCATCTCTGGTTGGAAACGCTCCAAGAGCAGGTGGTGCTGGTGGTTTAACTCGTTTTACAAGCCCTACAAGTGGAACAGCAACAACGGCCACTTTATTTAACAGCGAAGTAAAAATCACGTCAGATAAAGACAACAACGCTCTTGTGGTAACCGCATCACCTACTGACTATGAAACAGTAAAAGCAGTTATCGCTCAGTTAGATATTCCACGCGACCAGGTTTATGTTGAAGGTCTAATGATGGAAACTCAGGTGAACAAAGGCCAGGGATTCGGGATCAGCTTAATTGGAGCTTATGGTTCTGGTGGATCTCAAAAAGCTGGATACGGAAACACAAACGATCTTCTTTCTCTTATGACAAACAACATCACTAACCTTTCAGGTATGTTCGTTGGAGCAGGTCTTGGAAGAAAAGTCGATTTAACAACTCCGACAGGCTCAACAATTCAGGTTAACTCTGTTAACGCTTTAATTAGTGCGATTGCAACTGAAGGATCTACTAACATTCTGGCGACACCACAGATCCTTACAATGGATAACGTTGAAGGGACCTTCGAAAACGGAGAGCAAGTACCTATTTCTGAAACAACGAACGCTTCAAACGGTTCAACTCAGACATCGATTAAACAACAAAAAGTTGCTCTTACTTTAAAAATCACTCCACAAATTAATAAAGTGACTCACTTTATTAAGTTAAAAATTGATCAAAAGATTGAAGACTTCTCTGAACGTCCATTGCCAGCTGGTGTACAAAACAATGGTGTTGGTACAGTTATTAGAGCTATCAACACGACAGTTGTTGTTCGCGATAAGGATACCATCGCGATGGGTGGTTTAATGCGTGATAAAGAATCTCACTCAGTTAACAAAGTGCCATTACTTGGTGATATTCCGGTTTTAGGATGGTTATTTAAGAATACAAAAAAGAGCGTAGAAAAAGTTAACCTACTCTTCTTCATGACTCCTAAAATTTTATCTTCATACGAAAAGGCCAACCCTGAAAATGTTAAAGATTTACTAAATCGTCGTCAGGCCCATCTTAAGAATGTTGTGAAAGATGATGACTCTTTTGGAACGACTGTTAAAGGGCTTTACGATAAAGCTAAAAAACAAGCGGAAGGTCCACTATACGACACATCTGAAACTGATAAGTACAAAACAAGAAACGAATCAAACAGTGGTCTAAATGTTGGAGACCCAGCTGCTGCAGTTGACGCTGTTCCAGATTATGTTGAGATCGTACAAAAAGCAGAAACAAAAGCTGCAGAAACGAAAGAGACATCAGTACAGTAAATAAAGGATGAATGAGTGAAAATAACTGATCAAATGTTGGAAAATGTTGAAGGCCAGAAAGAAAAAATCGGCCAGCTGCTTTTGAAACATACTTCACTGACTGCAGACCAGCTGGAAGAAGCACTGGATATTCAGCAGGAATCAGGAATGCTTCTGGGAGAAATTCTCCTAAGGAAAAACTATATCCATCCTCATGACATCATCAAAGTGATCTGTCATCAGGTGGACATTCCCTATGTGACAGATTTAAAACTCGATGAAATCGATGCCAACCTCACATTAAATATCAGCATCAACTACGCCAAGACTCATGAAGTCCTGCCTATCTTAGAAACAGACGCTTCTATCACTCTTTTAGTGACTGATCCGTTTAACTTTGATGCCATCAATGACATCCAGGAAATTTTTAAGAAAGAAGTAAAGCTGGTGGTGTCTAGCCCACTAAAAGTTCAGGATGCCATCAACCGCATTTACGAGCGTGCTAACCGAAACGTCGTTGATAACATCGAAGGTGACTTCGATGAGAATTTAGACTTAGACGGGCCGATTGATATCTTAGAAGCAGGTGCTGATGAAGCGCCGGTTATTCGTTTTGTAAACTCGATTATCTTTCGTGCTATTAAAGAGCGCGCCTCAGATATTCACATCGAGCCTTATGAAAAAGAAGTTGTTTACCGCTTCCGTGTTAACCGAGTTATGCGCGAGATCTTGCGCCAGCCGATTAAGACTCAGGCCTCAGTAACCTCTCGTTTAAAAGTTATGACTAAGTCGATGGACATCGCTGAAAAGCGTCTTCCACAAGACGGTCGTATTAAAATTAAAATGGCCGGAAAGGATATTGATATCAGGGTTTCTGTTGTTCCCATTCAAAACGGTGAACGTATCGTAATGAGGGTTCTTGAAAAATCAAACAACATTTTAACTCTGGAGCACTTAGGCTTCCACGGTGCAAACTTAAAAGCACTGGATGAACTTTCAAAAAGAAAGCACGGAGTTGTTTACGTATCGGGACCTACTGGTCACGGTAAAACGACAACACTCTTTGCCATGTTAGACCGAATCAACACTCCTGATAAAATGATCATCACTGTTGAAGACCCCGTCGAGTATGAGCTTCAAGGTATTTCACAAATCCAGGTTAACCATAAAATTGACCTGACATTTGCCAAAGCACTACGCTCTATTCTTCGTCAAAACCCGGACGTTATCATGGTCGGGGAAACGCGAGATTTAGAAACGGCCGAGATGGCGATTCAGGCCTCACTTACAGGTCACTTTGTTTTATCTACGATTCACACGAATGACGCTTCATCAGCTCCCAACCGTCTTATTGATATGGGAGTTCAGCCATTCCTTATTGCTTCCTCACTGGCCGCAGTTCTTGCTCAGCGATTAATTAGAACATTATGTAACGAGTGCAAGGAAGCTTACGAGCCGACAGAATACGATTTTCAAATGCTCGACGTACACTCTGTTCCGCCGACGGCCACTTTATATAAACCGAAAGGATGCCCGAAGTGTAACTACATGGGTTACGGAAGTATGACAGTTGTTTCGGAGCTTCTTATTTTAACAGATGAAATTCGCCCTTTGATTTTAAAGAAGGCCGATGCTAATACAGTTAAAAAAGTCGCGATGAAAAACGGAATGAAATCTCTTCGTCAGGATGCTCTGGAAAAAGTTTTCAGAGGTATCACTTCAGTGGAAGAAATGGTAAGAGCAATTAACGAAGAAGATGAGGATGTTCAACACTAATGGCAATTTACAATTACAAAGGTCTCGATAAGTCAGGAAGCGAAGTTAAGGGCACTGTAAACAGTGAAGGTCTTGCTGCAGCTAAAACTCGCGTACGTGGTATGGGCATTATGCTCACAGAAATCAGCGAGCAGACTTCCGGATCAATGAAAAAAAATGCCAACTTTAGTTTTGGGAATTCAGTTTCAATTGACGACCTCTCTTTAATGACCAGACAGCTTGCCACTCTTTTGCGCGCCAAGATTCAGGTTGTAGAGGCCTTCACTGCTTTAGTTGATCAGACAGATAATCCGAACTTAAAAATCACGCTTTCAGAAATCCGCCAAAAAGTTAACGAGGGTTCTTCTCTTGCGAAAGCTCTGGCCGATTATCCAAAAATTTTCGATAACGTTTACGTCAACATGGTTGACGCCGGAGAAACTTCGGGGACGCTGGAAGTTGTTCTTTTAAAACTTGCCGACTTTACCGAAGGCCAGTTGAAACTGAGAAACAAAATTAAAAGTGCCATGACCTACCCTGTCGTTATGATGGGTGCCGGTGGCGCGATGATTGGGATTATCTTCATTTTCGTTATCCCAAAAATTACGAAGATTTTCATCAGTATGAAAAAGGCCCTACCGCTTCAGACTGAAATTTGTATTTGGATCTCTAACTTTCTTATTAACTACTGGTGGCTTCTGATTATCGGTGGAGTTTTAGGATGGCAGTCTTTTAAAAAATGGAAAGAGACTCCAGCAGGAAGAGCGAAGTTTGACGCTGCAGTTTTAAAAATGCCGGTGGTTTCTGAAATCGTTACCATGATTAACGTCAGCCGCTTTTGTTCAACACTTGCCACACTACTTCAGTCAGGTGTTCCGATTCTTGTCGCAATGAAAATTGTTTCCAACCTTGTGTCTAACGTCCATATGAAAAAGGCCATCGAAGATTCTCGCCAGAGCGTCTCCGAAGGAGCTTCCCTAACTGGCCCATTAATCAGATCAGAGCTTTTTCCTTCTATGGTTACTCACATGATCAAACTAGGAGAAAAGTCAGGTGAACTAGAGCCGATGCTACAAATTGTCGCAGAAAACTACGAAGATCAAGTGAACACAAAACTTAGTGGACTAACATCAGTGTTAGAACCTATAATGATGGTCATGATGGGTCTTGTGGTGGCGTTTATTATCTTCTCGGTAGTAGTTCCCCTTATTGATCTTAACAATGTAAGCAGATAAAATTAAAAACAGTTAAAATATCAAATTCCTCTGTGGAGATACAATGGAAAACACGTCTTTTGAAAAAGCTCTGGTTCAAAACCAAAAAGGTTTCTCTTTAATTGAAATCTTAATTGCCCTAACACTACTTGCAGTAGCAGGTACATTCGTCGTTGGTCGCTTCATGGACAGCTTGAATGAAGGACAAGT
>JBEIPV010000158.1:0-6154 GCA_040376855.1 Bacteriovorax sp. | reverse complement strand
GCCATAAGGGCGAAAACGATCCATTTCATGAACTACCTCTACGTGTAAAATATTTATAAAATTGGGCCCCAAATATGTCTCTTATACAGTGAAAAATGTCTAGTGAAATAGCCCCTTGTCGATCAATTGCTTTTAATGCAAGCTCTAAATAAATTTGAAATAACTTACAAGGGGCGAGTGATGTTAAAAGATTTTAAAAATTTTGCAATGAAAGGGAATGTCGTCGACTTGGCGGTAGGGGTCATTATCGGGGCTTCATTTGGAGCAATCGTAAAATCACTAGTTGACGATATTATTATGCCACCTATCGGGTTTGTATTGGGGAACGTGGATTTCTCAAACCTGTTTGTTGTGATTAAGGAAGGGGCCAAAGTTCCAGGTCCATACACGACCCTTGCTGAAGCTAATGCAGCTGGTGCAGTTCTTATAAAATATGGAGCCTTTGCCAATACAGTTGTGAGCTTTTTGATTGTAGCATTCGCTGTTTTCATTTTAGTGAACCAACTTCAAAAACTAAAAAAAGAAGAGCCAGCAGCGCCGGCCCTTCCAAGTGATGAAGTTAAGTTATTAGGTGAAATTCGCGATTTACTTAAAAAATAAGTTAGAGAGCAGAGTTGCCTAAAAGGCTGTCTGAGAATTCCAGGATCAGGAGTTGATTCGTGCTTTCATTAAGCGGAGTCAGCCCTGTTGCTTGGTTTGTTTTACCATTAATTTGAAAGTCATTGTCGTAGACGATCGCCAGACGTTTGTTATCGATAATCGCTAGTCCTTCAACTTTTTCGACATTATTAAAAGGGGTATTTTTTAAATCAGCGACTAAGGTTTTCTTAACCAGCTGATCAGATTCTCCCAAAGTAATTCTATAAATATATTTTTGACTGTTGGCCCCTGTTTTACCATTTTGCTCAAGGACCAGGAAGTTCTTAGCGTTCAGTGCGATCATGTCACCGATCTTGTCGTTACCTTTTTCGAACATATAAAAATATTCGGCCGAAGTTTTATAGGTCTCTAAATCAACTTCAACGATACGAGTGAACTCGCCATCTTTAGCAGGCTGCTCTTTTGGAAGTGGGCTTTGAAGAATCCCGTAAAGTTTATTTTCAACTCTGGCGACACCTTCAAATCCACGGTTCGTTTTTCTCTCACTGTACATTCTTGGAAGTTCATTATGAGGAGTCAGGCGTCTTAACATCTTTCCATCTTCATTGAAGCGAACCAGAGAAGGGCCGTATTCGTCGGCAACCCACCATCCACCTTCTCCATCAAAAGTTAAACCTTCAATATCCAGACCTTGTTGGTCAACAGAGTAGTACAGTCCAAAAATATCAGTAGGGTTTTCTTCTAGTCTGGTATTTGGCAAACCAGTTAGTGGAGTTCCATCTTTTTTCTTTAATTTGATTTCGGCAACGACACTTAATTCATTTGTCGCGAGATCAGCTTTTAAAAAAACAACTGTCGGTGAGAATTCCGGTAAAAGGAAGGGTCTATCCATTCCATTCATTTCTCCGTTTGGCCCGCGGTCAGTAATTGTCTGGAACATAAGCGAGCCTTCTTTGGCCTCGACAAATTGCAATCCAGAAAATCCACCAAGTTTAATTTTTTGTCCGGAAAGAGTTGTCCCGATAAGCGGAGTGTTCGTCATTTTAAAAAGTTTTGATGTCGACGGAGACTGCTCATTTAAAGGAGTCGGATGTTTTGTATTTGAGGCACAGGCGCTTAAAACCAATGCGAGAGTTGAAATTAGAAAAATTGATTTCATTTTTTTCTCATGAGAATTGTTATCTAATAACGATACTTGAAGACGGCCTTTTTTAAAAGTAAGTATCAGGGTCGCCCCTATCAATTTCGATAGGACCATTTTTTCTTTGACATCTTGTAACAGGAACCTCAAGATTTTATAAGAGCTATTAAAAAACAGGAGTGATTCATGGAAGTTATCACGATCGGCAATAACAAGGGTGGCGTTGGTAAAACAATGCAGTGCTACCAATTAGCTTGTTATCTTGCAAATAAAGGTCACAAAGTTCTCGTTATCGATCTGGATTCTCAGGCGAACCTAAGTTCAACATTCGGTGTGCAAATTCAAAGAACATTAGTTCCAGAATGGCTAATTGGTGATGTTGGTATTGAAGATGTCATCGTTAAGCCAGAAATGAGCGGGAAACTATACAAAAACATCAGACTTATCCCGGCAAGTCGCCACTTATCTAACCTTTCAAAGCTACTTATCCTTTCAGAGGGTGAGATTAGAAAAGAAGCGGGAAGAAAAGAGCGTCTTCTTAGAAAAAGATTATTAGATGCAAATTTAGATTTCGACTATGTTGTAATCGATACACCTCCAATGCTTGGTGATGAATTGATTATGTCTTTAGTGGCTTCAAATCGCGTTTTAATTCCTACTCAAGCTCAAGATTATTCAATCGACGGTCTTGAAGAGTTAATGGACACGTTTGAAATTATCAAAGAAACAGAAAATCCAAGTCTAGAGTTCTCAATTATTCCATCGATGGTTAACCCTCGTAGAAAAATTGAAAAAGTAAGAATGGACGAGTTATCTCAGTCTTTCAACATCACTCCAATGGTTAGAAACATGGTTCAATTGCAAGAGTCAATCTCTACAAGAAGACCTGTTTGTATTATGGGAGCGAAGTCTGCTGGACGCCGTGACTACGAAGAACTTTGGAAATCATTAAATTTATAATTTATTCTGTAATAAGAAGTAATTATTCATAAGGATGTGGAGAATTATATATGTCGAAGACATTTGCTGCCCGCGTATCTAAAAAAGAAAGAAACACAATCGACCTGTCTGAAAAAGTAGGTCGCGATATTTTTAAAGTTTCAGATGACCGCCTTCTTCAAGGTGCGAAGTTAACTGAAATTCAAATGAAAGAAATCGTTGTTAAAGAACAGGTAAGAACTAAGTTCAATGACGATTCAATCAAAGATCTTGCAAAAAACATTGAAGTAAACGGACTGATTCAACCACTTGTTCTTCACCAGGACAAAAATGGTAAATACAGACTGATTTGCGGTGAGAGACGTTACCGCGCTCTTACTTTCAACAAAGCTATTTCAGCTCCTTGTTTTGTTTTAGAAAATAAAACAGAAGAAGAGTTAATGGCGATTCAGTTCTCTGAAAACTCTTCAAGAGAAGAGCTTCATTACGTAGATAAAGCTGATGGTATTTTAAACTACCAGATCGCTACAGAAGCAAGTGAGAGAAAAATTCAAGCGGCACTTGGGATTTCAAAATCTGAAGTTCACCGTTCACTTCTTATTGCAAAGATGCCTCACAACATGAAAGAAGCTGCTAAAAAGCACGATATTGAAAAATACGTTCTTCTTGAGTGGGATGCTATGAACAAGGGATCTCTAAAATCAGACGTAGAAAAGAAAATCCTAGCTGGTGGAATCACTAAGAGATCAGAGCTTGCTCGTATTATCTCTTCAGGTGGATTGGTAAAAGCTGGTAAGAAGATCGCGACGAAATCTGCTCTTCCAAAAGGTGTGAGTGCAAACGCATTCCTTAAGGCCATGACTTCGAAAACGAAAGACTTGAATCTTGATAAGAAAACTCAAGAGCTTTTAAGAACTCTTGTTGAAGAAACAAAAGAGATGATGGACCAATAGCCTAGTTATCATAGTAATGGGCGGAGGAAACTTCGCCCCTTTTTAGTCTCAAAAAACCTCAATATTTTCTAACGCTTATGGCGCACCTATGGTGCCTGTTTAAACTTTAGTCGATCCAATAATACCCTCAACATTTATCACTTCCACTTAATACCTTCTCTTCACTAGTTAAGCCCAATAGGGCGTAATTTTCCCCCATGATTACTTTGGCACAACCCTTGCGATAATAATTGTAGAAACTAGTAAATGACCTACTTTAAAAGGCCAAGCATATGAAAACTATGATTATGAACAACAAGAAAAACTTACACAGCTGCCTAATTTTTAGACAGTCAATATGTGCTCTGTTTGCTTGTATCAGTTTCTCATTAAGTGCTGGCGAGATTAAAAAAGAATCACAACATATGGCAAGAAAGCCAGCTGCAGTTGAAGAAGAAGTTTTAACTGTTCCATTAATTCAGAGTGAGAGTTTTTTCACGAACGATAATATGTTCGCTGAAGATGATGCTGGTGTAATGAAAGATATGAAAGCTTCTCTTAATGCATGGGAAGTAACTGAAGAATACGCGCGCATTTGGGATTTAGAAGATACAGGTATGTACAACACACCAACGACATCACAAAAGCAAAAATACATCGCTAAAAAAATGCTTCGTTATGCAGATAAGAGATTTTCAGGTGAAATGAAAAAGGCCAACGAAGGGTCAGCTCTTTATAGTATGAGCCGAGTGGAAAAAAACCTGCGTCCTAACGCCGCAGTGAATGTTTCAAAAAACTTTGGTTTCAAATTCAAAGCACGAGTTCTTCAAGGTAAAGTCATCGTCGATGTAAAAAACCCATGGGTTGAATGCAATGCAACTGTGTCGGCCAATGGTAAAGCAAAATTAATTACACGCAAAGAGTTCAAAGAAGTAGGCATGGCATCAGGTGCTGAATACTCAGTTAATGACTCTAGTTTGTTAACGTATATCGATCAACAGGTTACGGATAATGTGAAAGCGCGTGTCTCAAATACTAACGGTGTTGACGCGGACAGCAGGCTAGAAATGATGGCCAGTTTCCCATTTAATCTTTAATTCCAAAAATTTTCGAAACTCTAGCAATCTTAAAATTTGAAGAGTAATCTTAGACCACTATTTTTTATGAAATCGGAGGTCTTTAATGAGTTTATTCGACGCACCTTTATTCCAGGATGCTATCAAGCAATTGGAAGATGCTGCAAAGATTATGAAGCTTGATCCAAACGTAGCTGAGAGATTAAAATATCCAAAGCGCGCTCTACAAGTTTCGGTACCTATTCGTCTTGATGATGGAACAGTAAAAACATTTATCGGATATAGAGTTCAACATAACCTTTCACTTGGGCCAGGAAAAGGTGGGATTCGCTACCATCCAGGTGTAGACCTTTCTGAGACTGCTGGTCTTGCAATGCTTATGACATTTAAGTGTGCTCTTGTTGGTCTTCCATACGGTGGAGCAAAGGGTGGTATCTGTGTTGATCCAACACAACTTTCTCGTCAAGAGCTTCAAGCTCTAACAAGAAGATACGCTACAGAAATTAACATGATCATCGGGCCACACATCGACATCCCAGCTCCAGATATCGGAACTGACGGACAGACTATGGCATGGTTCATGGATACATACTCTCAAATCAAAGGATACACTGACGGCGCAGTAGTTACTGGTAAGCCACTTGAGATCGGTGGATCGAAAGGACGTGCTGAATCTACAGGTAAAGGGGTTGCATTTTGTGTAAACTTCGCTGCTGAAAAGATCGGTATGACAATTAACCAAAACACAACTGTTGCTATTCACGGTTTCGGTAAAGTAGGTATCCCAGCTGCTTACGATCTATCTGCTCAAGGAGCAAGAATCGTAGCTGTATCTGACGTATCTGGTGGTGTTTACGATGCTAACGGATTAGATATCGCTAAGTGTGAAGCTTGGATTAAAGAAAACAGAGTTCTAAAAGGAATGCCAGGAACAAAACACATCACAAACGATGAGCTTTTCGCTCTAGACGTTGATGTTCTAATTCCAGCTGCAATCGATGGTGTTATCACAAAAGAAAACGCTCACGTTGTAAAAGCAAAAATCATCGCTGAAGGTGCTAACGGTCCTCTTACAAAAGAAGCCGTAGATATCGTAACAGCTAAAGGTGCTTTCCTAATTCCAGACGTTCTTTGTAACGCTGGTGGGGTAATCGTATCTTACTTTGAATGGGTACAAGGTCTTCAGTCGTTCTTCTGGGATTTAGATGAAGTTAACAAGAGACTTCACTCAATTCTTAAAGAAGCTTTTGAAAACGTTTACGCTGTTTCAAAAGAGTACAACTGTAATATGAAATCAGCTGCTCTAGTAGCTGCTATCAGAAGACTTGAAAAAGCAATGAAGTTACGTGGTCTTTGGCCGTCGTAGTTTTTAATAGAAAGGCCGCCTTTGGGTGGCCTTTTTTTCCTTTCTAGCTTCTGCCTTATTTACTACTATAATTATCTTTATGAAGACAAAAATCATTCTG
>JBEIPV010000072.1:0-15682 GCA_040376855.1 Bacteriovorax sp. | reverse complement strand
GGGATCACTTTAATAGTGAATGAGACGACTCCCGATATGAATGTCAATTGCCGACCGGTACAACTGACACAGGCATTGATTAATCTTTTAATGAATGCTCATGATGCCGTTGAAGATAGTGAAAATCGATGGGTGCGCATCCAATTTGAAACAACACCAAAGAATTTTTTCATCTCAGTTATAGATAGTGGCCCAGGAGTTCCATCTGAATTAAGAAATAAAATCATGGAACCCTTTTTTACAACAAAGGCCGCAAATAAAAGTGTCGGTCTAGGTCTAAGCACATCTAAAGTCATCGTGCAGGATCATAATGGCGAACTGCTTTTTGATGATAAATCTGCTGAAACTAAATTTAGTATCAGACTTAAAAACTAAGGTGCTTGTGGCATTTTTTCTCAGGTGGCATTCTTCCTGTTGGAAATAATCTGCTTGATCGTTTCGCACTCAACATCTCTATCTGTTGCCACCTTCTTCAATTCTTTTTTCAAAAGAAAAAACTTCATCTTCATCTGCATATATTTATACCAGTTCACCTTGCCGGTATTGGCGATCTCTAAATCAAAACTTCCAGATGAAACAAAAGCACCAACTCTTTCATAAAGCAGGATGAGATTTCCATACACCATAATTTTATTAAAACTTGCACCTGGATTTTTCGAGAGAACAAAAAGATCTGTTTCAACAGAGGCGCTGGCCTCTGCGCTACTTATAGGATGGACTAAAAAACCATAAGGAGTCTTATCAATCATTCCAAAGGCGACTACTGTATGCTTAAGATGATCTCTAATTTCTTCCAGTGTTAAGTTTTTATCCAACAACTTAATCGCGTTTTTTGTTTTTGAGTCTTCTCCAATTTGTATTAAGCAGTTATGGAGTTTTTTTAGTGAGACATCGTTTAAGGATTTTCCCGGCATATAAAAATGGATGATTTCAATGTCACCGACCTTAAATCTTCTTTGCATAACTCTTCCCATTAAGAATACGTGTGAACTCTTTAGAGTTTAAAGAAGATTTGAGTGCCTTATAACTTTATTTCAAGGATCTTAATTTCGAAGACTTGACTCGTCTGTAGAATTTTTGAGGTACTCGTGAGTGTTTACTATTTGTGGCACGACTGCATCGAGTTCAACTGTAAAAACTGAACCGTGTGGAATATTGAGTTCAACGCTGATTTTTCCATTAAAAAGCTTTACGTAATCCTGAGCGATGCCTAAACCAAATCCACTCCCCGACTCTCCTGAAGTTCCAGTCGTACTTGTTCTTACTTTTTTCACAAATAAATTTTGTCTATCTTCCAGCGGAATTCCCATCCCCTGATCGCGTACAGAAATTTGAACTCTTTCTCCCAAAAGTTTTGCACGCAATTCGATAACAGAGCCTTCTGGTGAAAACTTAATGGCATTAGTTATTAAATTCCCCAGAACATTTGTTTCCAGCGAAGAAGCTTCGGCGAGAACACTGACATTAGGATTTAATTCATTTCTACATTTTATAGTTAAGTTCTTATTGATGAGTTGTGGCTGAAAGTCTTGTTCAAGTGAAAGAAAGATAGCATCCAGATCAACCGGAACAATGTTAATCCCTCTAAGCGAAGTCAGCTCCAGGTTTTGAACATTCTTTAAAATATTATAAAGCTTATTTGAGCTGCTTTTAGCAATGGTTAGATACTTTTGGTCTTCCTCGCTCAGTTCTTCATTTCTCATCGCCTTTTTTAAATAGTAATCGACAATACCTATTTGATTAGCGATATCATGTGAGACGATTCTTAACAATTGGGACTTTTGATCAATAATTTTTGAGAGTTCATTCGCTTTATTTTCCAGCTCTGTGATGAGTTCAACGGTGCTTTCATCTCCGGAAAAAACATTCAATATTCTTCTCCATACTAATTTAAAATACGAAGTGTGTCTCAAATGAATAGCGTATTCAGCTCTGCGTGGAAAAATTTTCGTTTGCACACGTGCTTTTGGCAGACCAAGGGCCGTCGGAAGGATTTCAAACAAATGAGCGTACGTTTCAAGTAGCAACGGACAGTCCATCAGTTCCGGCCGAATCGTGATTTCCATCGTCACATTATTTGAATCTATTTTTTTATAAGTAAATTGAACACAGTCTTTAAATAAATGTTTGGCCACAAAAGTAGCGGTATACCAGTAAATCGTCTTGGCGTTTAAAAGCCCTGACCCAACTTTTCTAATCAGCGAAATATTGTCGTTATAAATTCCGAAATAACCAATCTCTTTTACGGTCTGTTCAATTCCGATGATCTCAGCACAGTTGTCGTACATTTTTACGAATTGATCCCACGAGTGATACTTGCGATGGTCGTTCATAAACTGCATTTTTAGACCAGTGCCTTCGATCAATAAGTTTTTATTAATCTGATGCTTCTCTAATGTTTTAAAGAGGGCCACGGCCGCTAAGTTTAGAACTTCCATGGAGGGAAGATTAACAAAATCCAAGGAGTGATTCAATGACTGGGTCTATTTCTTTAGGCATATGCCCAATAAATGGGCAACTCCTTGAGCAGTCCTCTACTAGAACAATAGGTTAAGGAACGATAATTACAAGACAGTTCTATTTCACTGGAGTGGTTTGATAACCCAAATTATAATCAAACTATGACAATCGGAACGAAGCCCTTCGTCCTATTCAAAAGTATTCCCTCCGAACGTTACGCTCCCTATAAGGACCGTCACATCCCTATTCATGCCCGCAATATCGAAGCGGCCAAAAAACGCCAAAAAGTCGAAAAACGCCTGATCGAAAAAGAAGAGCTGCAAAAAAGGACTGAGCTGTTTATAAGAGAAAAGAAAATCGAGGCGGCCATCAATGAGCATTTTAGACTTCTGAATGTTATCTAATTTATTTTCTTAAAAAAATCATCTATCATCACCTCCTATGAATAAGGATTTATCCCAGGCCGATATTAATGATGTAACTGACACGGCCCTGTGGGTGGCCGCCTATAGAGCGGAGGAATCCCTCCGTAAAGATGCCTTATTCAAAGACTCCTTTGCCCCGCTTTTAGTTGGCACAGAAGGAAGCCTGATTGCCTTAAGAACTCAAGGCTCACGTTATACGGCCTGGTCTGTGGTGATCCGCACCCTGATCATTGACCGCTTTATTATGAAGTTAATTGCTGAAGGGATTGATACCGTCCTAAACCTGGGGGCGGGACTCGATACGCGCCCTTATCGCCTGGATCTACCAGCGGACTTAAGATGGATCGAAGTGGACTTCCCCAAGCTGATTGATCTCAAAGAATCAAAATTAAAAAATGAAAATCCTCAGTGTAAGCTTGAAAGAGTGAAACTTGATTTATCTGTTGAAGAGTTAAGAAATGATTTTTTGAAAAAGATTTCATCTGAGTCCCGCAATGTTTTAGTGTTAACAGAAGGGGTTGTTCCTTATTTAAGTAATGCCGACGCCAGGTCTCTTGCTGATGCCCTGAGGGCCCAGGTAAACTTTAAATACTGGATCACAGAATACTACTCTCCTGAAATCTTAAAATTTTTAAGAACACCTAAGAGACTTCATGAAATGAAAAACGCCCCCTTTCAGTTTTATCCGGATGACTGGTTTAAATTTTTTGAAGAATCAGGATGGTCACAAGTCGAAACAAAATACTTTGGAGTGGAGTCGCAAAAAGTAGGCAGAACTCCTCCGACTCCGGGATGGCTTAAAAATGCCAATCTTGATGAGGCAAAATTAAAAGAGTCCACCAAATACTATCTTGGTTATAGCATTTTTAAATAAACTTTACGGCATCAATTAAGAGTTCTGCTTTATAGTCAGGACTAGGGTGCTCCCCCTGTCCATCTCCCACACCAATCAAAATGGTCTTACATCCAGCTCGTACGCCGGCCGAAATATCACCGTAACGATCACCGATCATAAAAGAGAGATTCAAGTCAATTTCCCACTCTCTGGCCGCTTCTAATAGCATACCAGGCATAGGTTTTCGACATTCGCAGTTATCATTATTGATGTGAAAACAAATTTTAATGTCATCGATAGGCAGGAGTTCTAAAATTTTATTATTAACGAGCTCAACACTTTCCTTTTTCACCCACCCACGTGCGACGTCAGGCTGATTAGTCACAACAATGGCAAGGTAGCCTGCTTCTTTGATGATTTTAAGAGCTTCGACAACTCCGGGATAAAGTGAAAACTCTTCCAGTGTGTATGGGGCCTGGGCCTTTCCTTCTCTAATAATTAATTGATTGAGAACTCCATCGCGATCAAGAAAAATGGCCTTTTTCATCGTTCAACCTAAAACTTACGGAGGTAGACATGAAGCAGAGTTAATTGAGACCTGTGGGTTGGTTGGGCATAGAAGATCTCTGTAGCATCTGATGGCCGCAGAAGCACCGTCAGCTGTTGTATAGAATACACCTTCGTAATAAAGCCCTTCTCCTGGATCTCCTCCGACTAACTTATACAGCATACTACAGCTCGGATTGTTACCACATTGTTGGTGATAACTTGCTTTGTAATTTTCGTTTGTTCCATCTAAAACGGCAAGATTATAATTTTCAAATCCTGGAACTGTTGATCCATCATAAAGAGAAATTGAAGAGCTGATGTCATAAGCATTGTCTGATAACCAGTGTGTAACGGCACCAATACCTTCAACCGGATAATTTTCATTCACATCCGGATTTTCATCAAGGTATTTAAACACCACAGAGTTAATCAAGTTTTTATAGGCCTGATAATTCACTCCTACAATTTCAAAGATTGTGTAATCTTGAGCACAAGTATCAATCCCTGCCGAACGAATTCCTGTTGCAGGCTTGAAGCTAGTATCTATCACCTGCTTGGCCTCATGATTATAAATTTGTCCTGCTGTAGGAATAACAGCTGTCACAATTGGCAACGTTGAATCTGAAAGATAATTCAAATCGGGGTCTACACCGTTACTAAAGTTTCTTAATGCAAAAACTTTAAAGAAATAATATGTACCTTTCGTCAATCCTGATACGTTTACATACTCATCCATATCAGTAAAAGGTAAGCAGTTTTCAATATCAGCAAGGTTGTTATGTTGAGTTAATTCACCACTGCTGTATGTGTAATCATTTATGAGTTCGTAAATTTTATCAGATTTTAACTTTAAATAATCTTTATCATAACAAAGGAGTCCAACTTGAATTGAGCCACGATTTGAATTCACTGGGCTGATAAGAGGAACCCCAATTCGCACACTCCCTGAACTGTTGGCCGTTACGTTTTTCATCTCAACTAAATCAGCATTGATACCGTTTGGCTGCATATAACCCTGCATATGCACTAAAAAATCACTATTGACGAGAGTCACACCTTCAGTTGTTGAATATAAAAGAGAATATGAAAAAGGATTACAATCTTTATCAATGGTTCCCCCCATAAACTGAAGCCCACAAGTTGCTCCTGAAAAAGTTCTATAACCCTTAAAAGCAATCTTCATTTTACAAATATTTTGAGAGTCCTTATTAAATCCTTTGAAGTCATAAGGCACAGCTGGATCACCTTCATCATCCCCAAAAAAACAAGCTCTATTGGCCGTAATCTCTGCCGAAGGAGTCGTTGAAATTAAGATATCCGTATCGCTTACGGGAAAACTAGCTGCAGGATTTAATAATTTCCATGCCGGCATAAAAGATGTTTTTAAATCTGTCCCATTAACAACTCGGTATTCAAAAATGTTACTGATATCCGCATTTGTTAATACATAAGGATTTTTCTTAGGTGCTGCTGGATCTCTATTGATTGAAACACCAAAAGAACCGACTCTAGGAGTAATAGTATTTGTAGCGCTATCATAATATTTTATATCAGAGGCCACGGCCGTAAGAGGGTTTTGAAAAGTCGTGTTAACTAATGACAATTTAGTCGGTGGAGCATTTCTAAAACTCACCGCCCCTGTATAAGACAAGTATTGATTTGAAGAAACTTCAAAGATAACCCCTACATAATTTCTGATAAGACCTTCGGCCGCGGTTGGTGCATACCTGATGTCAATGACACACGATGCTCCAGATGCCAAAGTCATATCTGTCGTACAAACCGGGGTTGCTGTTGCAGGCGTTAATCCTGCTGTCAGAACGGTCACATAATTTGAAGTATAGGCCCCAGTTAAGTTTCTGGCCGATGACGTCCCACTAGCTAATAAATGAACATTAAGCTTAGTGATAGATGTCGTTCTTGTATTCGTAATCTTAAATCTTTTTTTCAAAGTTAGACCAGAACCGTCTACAGTAAAAAAAGATGCATACTTAGAATCATCAACGTTATTCAAAGTAGAAGTGATATCAGTAAAAGTTGAAAAATCTTCACTGTATTCAATCTTAACTAACTTATTATTTCCCCCAATATAATTCGGACTAACAGCTTCAGCATAAACACAAAACCTAGTCGTTCTCATCGCAGTATAGCTGTTATAATTTAAACTATAACATTGATAGAACCTACCAGTTGCAGTCGGTGTAAAATTAAATTTAATCGGAAGAGAGCTGGCCATTGATGTCAGTGAAGCTGGAATAACCGTCTGCAAAGAAATAGGAGAGGCCGGGCCGACATCCGGAACAAGAGTCATTGATGAAGATGGTCTCATCCCAACATTTTTAAAGCTTAAGCTAAATGTACTAGTCTCACCGACAGGAAAAGTCCCTCCGTGAAGTATGTACTCTCCAGCAGTTCTTGGCATTGCTCCCGCGGCAATGGAGTGGACATAGATCATTGACTTAGGGGCCTTAAAAAATTTATTGTAACAGTCTTCATAAATATAAGTAGTAATAGTTGCAGGACAATTCGCTACTCCTACTCTTGTGACTGTTGCACCAGAAACAGTATATGGATATGTGTTGGCATCATAATACCTCTCAGTAGTATTTAAGGCCGCTTTTGTAATCGCACTTGGGTACGTCACACTTAGCGCCGTATAACTAATGGCCGGCCTGTAAAGGACAGCTGAAGTAAGTGGAAGTGGTTTTTGAGGAACAATATAGGCCTCAGAAGTAAACTGAGCTGTTGCCTTCATTTTGTTAGTATCACTCAGAACACCTGGACTACTTGCTAGAGGATGATACTTAAAATAATAATCGACAGTACTTTTAACGGTAGAAGTTCTTTCACCTTGATTGACAAATGATCGATTAATATCATCGTAATAATTTCCATATGTCGGAATTCTTGATGTTTCTGGCATCTGAGCTAGCAGACTCAATGTACAAGTTTGAGTGGGAGCTAGAGTTTTATCAACAGCATTAAAAATACCACAATTTTCAGGATCTCCTGGATTATCGATAAATCTTAATGACCAATCGACACCTCCACCAGTTGGAGGGTTTTGAAATAAGTTGCTGGCCGCTGGAATCATCAATGTCCCAGTTCCAATATTTCTTAAACGAACCGTATAACTCTTTGACTGCCCCGCTGTGGACGTATAGGTAATTGAAGCGGGAGATTCAATATTTAAAAATCCATTTCTCTCCAGACGACTTTTAATTTTCGTCTCAATCGTTTTATTGGCAAGTGCTAATCCTGTATCAGAAATATTAGACCCATCATTGTAACTCAGTCTGAATCCCTTGTAGTTTAATATAGGCATTAAACTATCAACGAAGTCGAACATTTTATCATTTTCAATAGCTGCTGACGCTTGAGCTGTAGGGGCCAGATTAAAAACAATAATACAATTGGCGTTACTTACAACGTTGTCACATGAAGACTGAGTAATTTTATAATAAAAGTTTTTGGAAATAGTACCAGTCACACCCGGAATAATTTGCAGTGGTGCCGTTGAGGCCAAGTCGTTTATTAATTTTACTTTAACTGTACTTTGACCAATATTTTTAAAAAACAATTTAACCTGATAATAAGTTGTATTGGTATTCACTGAGCTTTGAAATAGTGGGATCGTTCCAATATCTGCTTCAAGCACTGCACTTGGATCCGGCATGATGTTTGGCAATTTAGTCATCCCTGGCGGAGTCACTTCGACGTGATCGAAGGCCAGTTTCCCTACTGCATAAAATGCAACGTCAGGAATTGTTGCTACTTTTTTCGAAATAATAGTTCCAGCTTCCCCCTTCCAGAAAGAATCGTATTTCACGAAAACGTCTGAAGCAAAAAACATTCCGTTGGCAGCGATATTCGTTGAAGTCCAGTAAGTGACATTAAATGTGCAAGTCTCACCCGACGCTTTTCCAACAACACCGACAACTGATCTATCTAAGCAAGAATTTAAATCTTCAATCACGAATGGAAAAGTTAACAATGTTGTATCAACCCCATTAATCTGGCAGCGAAGTTTATTTCCACTGGCAGCTTTAATACATTCAACATCATTACCTATTAAGAGAGATTTGATCACACCAGAGCGGTATCCGATATTTTGAATCTTAAGCTCTTTAGTATCTTTATTTCCAGCTGTCATTGGTAAAAATGCCAGATTCTTTACCGCTTCAGGTGTAAAATCTGCTTCTAGTCTGGTACTTAAAAAATTAAAACTCGCACTCAACTTCCCTAGAAGACCGACCGGATTTTTCTTATAATCAATAGTTAAATTTCCATTATACGTTACAGCTGAATCTGAGCCATTCGTATTTTTTGGAGTGTACTGCAAAACCATTTCACATTTTTTTTGTCCAGCAAGATTAAGAGGACAATTGCTCGATTGCACAAAGGCATCATTTGGAGCATCGGCCTGGCCAAGTACAAAATTTAAATTTCTTGCGGTTAAAACCCCATTATTTTTGATTTCAACTGTTAATTTTCTTGTAACGGCATCAACCTGCTCTACAACACCTAAGTTGTAAGTGCTGATACCTGAAGTAAACTGCAGGTCTGCCGGCGGACCAATCAAGGCAGTTATGTTAAAAGAAGTTGATGCTCCTTTAATATAGTTTACATAATTAATACCGATCGTAAGATTAACTTTTCCTTCTTTTACAGCGGTAAAACTTAATTTAAATGTACACGTTGCTTTTGCGGCCAGTACACTTCCGCAAGTTCCGCCATACCCTGGACTTTTACGGGCCCCACTCGCCGATGGAAAATACTTTAAATAGTTTTGTCCTTCAGGAATAATTAAACTCAACCCTGTATAGCTTCCTGTCGTAGTGTTAGTTAATGAAACAGTGACTTCTTTCATATCAACAGAAACTTCCATCTCTCCTAGATCAAGACCAGGAGTGACCTTAACCTCGATAGGAGAAACGTAAGCGCTATAATCTGCCAAAACTGCAGCTTTATCTGCAGGTTTGCAGGCCATTAAGCTCATTAATATTAGAAAGAAAAAATACTTCACTATATCCCCAAATAATTATTCATTATTAATCAATACCACGCAACGTCCACCTCTTTGAGTCGACGGGAAGCGTTCCTGTGGAGCATTTAGCCCATCAATCTTTACACTATATCGTCCGGCGGCCGTAGCGCCAGAACCACCTGTATACATTCTTAAAGTCGATCCAGTCTCACCTGTATCCAGGTCTCTTGAAATTGACCAGTATGCATAAGAAAGACGCGTTGGAGTGACGTAACCTCCACCTGAAGGTGGAACGTTTGTTATTGGAAATTCAATTGCAGGATCAGCTGGATCAGGGATCATACCTGTTGTACTGATAATTTGATTAATTAACCATTGGTTAATGTAGTATTCCTGAAGATCTAAAGTCGGAGTCCCAGGAGGTGTACCGCCGGCTATAGTCGAACTTCCAAATTCAGAAACACCAGTATTTGAAAAACTTGAGTTGCCAAGAACCACATTTCCTTTTACGAATTGGTTGTCCGTATTGGCTTCACAATTGGCCGATGATCCACAAAGTATTGGTAGACCAACAGCTGGGTTAAACATTGAAAATGTTCCAATTTTATTATTTTTATCCAAGGCCATTACCACTTTATCTTTACCAAAAGTCAGGAATGATCCATCTCCGTTTCTAAGAGTATTTACAGACTCCTGATCTTGAGTTTTAAGAGTTTGAATCATTGTTGTATTTAATGTTCCATCTGATTTAATAATAGGAATGATGTTGTTTCCAGCAAGATAAATTCCATCTTCAACACGCTTATTAATAATTGAACATGCCCCACTTCTATTATCAACGTTCTCTTCTAGCATAACCCTAACACCATTACCGGTAAGATTTCCAAACGCATCAATGCTTGAATCGTAATGCATTCCATCTCCGCGGTAAGGAACTGATTTTACCTTATCAATACCTGCGGCCGGAACTCCACCGCGATAATCACCAATGAAAAGTTTTGCTGAAGACTCCGGACGATAGTCGCAAAAGATTTCTTCAGAATTCGTTTCTAAAATATTTCCGGCCATATCCTGGATACCAAATTTGCTTACGCATTTTTCAGTATGCCCAGCTCCATCTAAACTTGATGATCCAGTAATAACCAGAGCACCAGTACGTCCACTATTTGGGAAAAGTGGCAAGATTAAGCTGGCATTATTATTCGTTGCTATCCCTGTCTGATTTCTCCCTGAACCATTACACTGTCCAGTTTCCATCGAAGTAATACTTGTCGCTCCCGTGGCCGGTAAATGAGCAGGCCACGCCGCGGCCACAGTTGATTCTTTTTTTCTAATCAGTCGCTTAGACTTGGGCTCACTTAGTGGAACAAAACTTCCCGATCCTTTTTGAATCCCAACTTCAACTTTATATGTCCCACAAATTAAGGCCAGATCATTTTGTGACATCCCATCTAATGGTGGAAGTTTTGATCCGTTAGAAGAAAATAATCTTGCCAATGGCATATCATCTCTAAATCTGCTTGGAGGAGCGGCCATCTCATCATTGTAAAGATGTTCATTGGCCCTTACTTCAGGCATTTTTTTATTATAAAGTTGCAGTGATACTGCTGAATTTCGAGTATAAGTTGGGTCATCATTAACTGTTCGTGCCTTTAACTCACCCATTAATGCCGATACTGGTATCCATCTAGGGATATAATTTGATCCATCCTTATATCCTAAATTCATAGTACAACTACTTCTTCTAACCACTCCTGCCTCTGACCCGCTATTACCTATAGCAAGAGTCTTTGTATGCAACCCATCTGCTCTTTCTTGAAGAGTTAGTGCACCCTTGTAAACTAACCCGCGCTGATAATCCCAGTTATCAAGATGGCCTAAGCGATTATAATAAACAGCACCAAATTCACTTTGAGTTGGATAAATAGTTCCACCTAAGTCTGTAAATAAATCGGCAGTTGGGAAGTGAACGAAATTTTGAAATTCATCACCTTTTTTTACATCTTCACAAGGAACTTGAACTGCCCTTGACCCCGGGAAAGAGTACTTAGAAAAATAAGTCGCATCTGCAGTACAAAGGTTAGGATTAGTTCCATAATAAGCAAGCATATTTCCATCTTTACCAAAACAATCTCCGGCAACGATTTGATGAGGTCTGTATGTCCCTGTTGAGCTGGCCGATACGAGAGAATTTTTAAAAGGTTCATAAGATGTTGCAAGATAATTCAAACATCCTTTAAATGAATCCATATTGGCATTTTTCAATGTTGCTGCACTAGTCACGCTTGCATCATACGATGTTCCATCAGCAGCACCTCTTGTAAAAGCACACCCTAATTCAAATCGGTCAACGAGTAAATCTCCGCCAACATCATAAACAGTGTTACCTTTTAACCATGGATAAGCTAAACCTGAAGCACCAAGCCCATTATAAGTGCATGAGTAATGAGCCCCTGCCTTTTTGTTAATACTTTTTTGCATTTCAAGACAAACAGTTCTGTTTGCGATCATTCTGTGAACTAGTGCCATATTTTTTGGAGGCAAAGTCACCTTGATCATATGGTGATCGTTATTACTAGTTGTATAATATGTTTGTTCTTTCTTTAAATAATAAGGAACAACTTTATACCAGTAGACTCTTGCTCTATCGACTTGAACGTCTGTCGTTGAACTAGCAAGGCTTGAAACAGTATAATCAAC
Source organism: Bacteriovorax sp. (assembly GCA_040376855.1). Taxonomy (GTDB): domain Bacteria; phylum Bdellovibrionota; class Bacteriovoracia; order Bacteriovoracales; family Bacteriovoracaceae; genus Bacteriovorax. The sequence goes on along the minus strand of JBEIPV010000072.1, from coordinate 3,726 downwards.
AAAACTTACCAGACGATCATAAACTGGAGTCTGGGTATTATTGTTTGTTACAAAAGAAGTAGCTGTTGCTGGAGTTGCTGCCAAAGTATCAGGATAAATAGGGCCTGAGACTGTTAGGTCTGTCCAGCTCTGACGATTGTCTTCTGAGCGGTAAACTTTATAACCATAGTTTCTTAAGCTACGGTTTGATTGTGCTTGTTCCCCACTGGCAATAATGGTTGACGCCATTGTTGTTCCATTGGTAAAAGTCACATCTTTCCAGACAAGCTTTACAATACCAGTCGAACTTGATTTATGGTAAGTTGTTAACCCACCTACGATTTTAGTTCGGGCAATACCACCGTCAAAAGCGGCCGTAGCACTCGTCTCTGCGGCGTCTGCCACTTCTATTGGAGCACCATTCGCATCAAGTTTTTCAAATAAATTAGCTGCCGAACTATCAAAGCCAGTTGCTAGTGCATCTTCTTTAGGACCTAAGGCCATTAAATCAACCCATTCTGTAAAAACTGGTGATGGAGTTGGAAAGCGGCATTCACCAGTGTTGGCGTTAAAACTTGAAAAAACTTTTTTTGTAATATCTAGTGGATTTACAATATAAGTAAGAACTCCAGCAAAATAGTTTTCACCTTCAATCAGACCTGTCACTTTTTTACTATATGTTGTCGATGGAACATCGACAATTGTATAACCGTTAGTATTAGGTCCATAGTAATCACTGATAGCATGAGGAAAACTAAATACGTCACTTGGAGATGCTTTCTTTTTATAAAAAAGCAGGTATCCAGTGTATAGACCACCAGTCGGCTGAGGCCATGTGATAGTCATGCTATTACCATTGATATTACAATTTGACTCTCTTCCCGGGAACTGTGCCACAGTCGGAGTCAGCATACTCGGAGTGATACATTTTATGACAGGATTTTCAGTTTCATCTTCGGCCACGGCACTTGGAATGTCAGTATAAGAAACAGCTGCTGTCATTGAGAAACAAAACTTATCAACACCATTAGCAATTTGTTTTAACTTAATTGAAAACTTTGTAAATGTCGCAAATTCCTCTAGAGTTGTAGGAAAACTTCCCGTCAAAAATGGAGCGATTGCAGTGTTGTTACAAGCACTAATACCAGTTGCTCCTCCCGTTGATGTACCATTTGAAGGTACAAGTACTTTTTGAGCAACATTGGCCGGGTTGTGACAATAAACATTGATCTTATTTAAAAATCCACGATTGGTATCAGGTGAATCAAATTCTATTCCAATCTCATCGAGTTTCGTAATCGAAATTGGGTTATTGGTAGCTAAGATACCTGTAAATGGAGACAGAGGCGGCTTGATCTGAATATTTTTATACTGTGTATTGATTGAGCACACTTCTGGAACAACGACTGTCGTACACACATAAACTTTCACTTGATAAAATTCTTTTGGATCAAGTTCTAAAAGAGACACAGATGTAAGTGAACTATCAACATCAACTGATAATGTACCTGGTGCTAAATTATTTAAATCTGATAATTGATCTTGTAAATGCTCTTGCAAGTTAACATTTACTTTTTTGTAAAAAACACGGTACTGGAAAAATCCATGGTTCCCCCATGCAGGATCCCAACTAACATCAAGCTCTTCTCTTCCACGAACTTCATTCGGATTTGTTAAATATAAATTTCCAGTTGTAATAAAACTTAAATCCAGAGGAACTGTTGCCGCAGTTGTAATTTTCATAACACGTGAATTTGTTTCACGCTTGAAAAGTGGGTCAGATGCAATATTCAATGCGTAGGACTTCTGAATGGCACGAACTTGAAAATAGTAAACAGTTCCAGGCTGCAAATTGTTTACAACATGGTAGCTATCACGATTTAAAACAGGAACTGCATATGATGAAGGCAATTGCACAACACTCTTAGCAAAACCATCTCTCCAGTATGTAAGTTCATAAGCAATTGGATCGTTAGGCTTAATATTTAAGCTTGTCCCTGAGATTGTTGCAGGAATCCACTTTACTGTAACACTTGATGTAGCAAGATCTCCCGAACCAAGAGTTAATGAAGAAACTCCCATGAAATCAGCTGTCTCATTAGAAAACGTTTCAGCAGAAAGAGACCTGTTTGGATCTAAGCTTAAAGATGGATTAGAAGTCGCAACATTAACAACTCTCATATTAAAGTTGTATTTTGTTTTTAAAGAAAGCCCAGTCACTGTAAAAATATAACTTCCATCAATTGTTTTACTATTGATTAGCGAGCTTCCACTTACCTTGATAGGTAAAGAAGAATTATTCACATAGATTTCGTAACTTAAACTCGAAGGATCTCCAGATGCTGCATCAAAAACAAGCTCTACTTTATCATGGGCCACTGCGGTTGCACTTAATAGGCCTTTAAATGAATCATTTGCATTTTGGCTACTCTCATTAAGAGTCACACTGCTTTGTGCATTTTTATCTGCAATCGTTCCTACACATGAACTTATCAGTGTAAGCACAACCAAGAACCAAATTTTTTTAATCGTCATCTTCATAAATTATTCTTTCTAATTAGACATTGGACATTTAACTAGCTTGTCCGTTGAAACGTTATTACTTCTTAACCAAAAAGCCTGGCCGTCAGCTGAACGATAAATGGTTCTGATACCAAAATCATAGGCCCCACCTGTAACCAAAGGTAGCTGCTGAGTTGAGTATTCTGTAATATCTGCGTTTACAATAAATCTCTGATAAGTCCCATCCGTAGTATTTAGCGGAACAGACCCCTCATAAACTGAACTTTTTAAACGGTAGTAGATTTCAAAACCATCAAAGACACCAGTTGTTGGAGTTTGCCACTTTAACAAATCGCAAGTTGAATCAATATCAAATCCAGAAAAAGAAGGAGCCTTTATTTCCGGAACCTGACATCTCACAGTAGACAGTGGTGCATCGATATATGTTTTAGCATTCAGGTCATTATAAATGTATGGTTTGCTATAAAAGCAGTAACTGTATGGTGAAGACGGCTCAATACCTGAGATCTGTAAGATACTATTTGAAGTGTAATCATAAGCTGGGTCGATTGCTAAAGCAGTCGTTGTTGATAGTAAAAAGCTCACATTACTTGGATTACAATTTGCCATAGATGTTGAGTGACATCCAAAAATATCAACTCCTGCAATGTAACCTAAATTAAAATCAGGAAGGGCCATATTTAAAAAGAACTTATCAAGCGTTCCTAAGTTCTTAGCTGTATCAATTGAATAGATACCTGCATAACTTGTAATAACCGGCGGAGAAGTTAGGTGATTTATTTTGTTATATGAAATATATGAGCTGCAAGATACATCCTGACAAACAACCAGAGAAAGATAATAGTTTTGGCGGGCACTCACTCCTACCAACTGGTATAAATTTTGCGATGAATTTACAACTACACAATTTGTAAGACAGATAGGACTTACAACCGGAGTAAAATCTCCAATATTATAATAGATACGATAGTGATCAAATACTCCACTTGCTCTTTTCCAAGACAGGTTAATCGAAGTTAATCCAGTTGGGCCTGGCGGGTATGAAGAAGCAAAAGATGTTGGATCAGAAATACTTGAAGTACTCGATGGATCATAAGTAATAATTTCTTTATAATCCGTATTTTCTTCTACTTTATAATTTACGTTAGTAACATTTAAGCTCTTACCATAATGAATAGCTCGAACCTGAACATAATATTTTGTAAAGGCCCTTAGTCCATTGAT
>JBEIPV010000183.1:0-4143 GCA_040376855.1 Bacteriovorax sp. | reverse complement strand
CACGGTGCTAAAATGGTTACGGCCGTTTCAACTGTTCAGGTTCCAAAGTTCACTGTGATCATCGGTGGATCTTTTGGTGCTGGAAACTATGGGATGTGTGGACGCGCTTACTCACCAAGATTCTTATGGATGTGGCCGAACTCACGCATTTCTGTAATGGGTGGAGAGCAAGCGGCAAAAGTTTTATCGACGGTAAAACAATCAGGATTAAAAGCGACTGGTAAAAAAGAAATGTCTGCAGAAGAAGTCGCAGCTTTCGAAAAACCAATCCTAGATAAATACGAAGTGGAAGGAAGTCCATACTACTCGAGCTCACGTCTGTGGGATGATGGAGTTATTGACCCAGCTCAGACTCGTGATATTTTGGGATTAGCAATTGCCGCTTCACTTAACTCTGGGATCGGAGAGTCTAAGTTCGGCGTATTTAGAATGTAATTTAAAGGGACTCAAGCTACTAAAGGAAATATATGTTTTATAAATTAGATATTGATACCAGAGGAGTGGCGACAGTGACGTTAAACCGTCCTGAGCTACACAACGCTTTTAACGACGAACTTATTCGTGATCTTATTGCATGTTTCACTGAACTTGAAACAAACTCAGGTGTACGCCTGGTGGTTTTAACAGGTGAAGGAAAATCATTTTGTGCAGGTGCAGACCTAAACTGGATGAAGCGCATGAAAGATTACTCTCACGAAGAAAATGTAAAAGACTCTCAACAGCTAGCGGAGCTTTTCACTGTGATCAATCGTTTTTCTCGTCCAGTGATTGGAAAGATTAACGGTTCAGCACTTGGTGGTGGAGCTGGTCTGGTTGCTTGTTGTGATTACGTTGTTGCTGTTGATACAGCGATGATTGCTTTCACAGAAGTTCGCTTAGGTCTTCTTCCAGCTGTTATTTCTCCTTTTGTTATTGCAAAAATCGGAGAGAGCCATGCCAGAGCAAGTTTCTTAAGTGGAGCAAAGATCAGCATGTCTCGCGCTTTTGTTATGGGGTTAGTTCACCATGTAACAACAAGTGAAGGACTAGATGCTGAAATCGAGCGCACAATTGCAGACTTCTTATTAGCAGGCCCAGTGGCCGCAACAAGAGCAAAAGAGTTAGTTAACAGAGTTGTTCGCGCGGAAACGATCGAAGATGCTCGTGACTTTACTTGTGAAATGATTTCAAAAGCACGTGCAAGCAATGAAGGCCAAGAAGGCATGAGCGCACTATTAGAAAAAAGAAAGGCGAGCTGGTATTAATATGACAAAAAAAATTACAAAGATCCTAATCGCTAACAGAGGCGAGATTGCTTTAAGGGTTATTCAGACAGCAAGAGAGATGGGAATTAAAACCGTGACTCTTTATACGGATGAGGAAGTTACACTTCCGCATGCTCACGCTGGAGACGAATCATTTAATCTTGGTTCAGGTGCGCTTAAAGACACTTATTTAAATCAAGATAAGATTATCGACATCGCTAAAAAACTTGGCGCTGATGCTATTCACCCGGGATATGGTTTCCTTTCAGAAAAATCTTCTTTTGCAAAAAAAGTAAGAGAAGCTGGAATTAAATTCATCGGTCCTGCGCCTGAAGCTATCGACATGATGGGTGATAAAAAAACATCTAAGATGAAGATTCAAGAATTAGGAGTTCCTTCTATTCCTGGATACCATGGCGACAATCAAGAAATTAGTTTCTTAGTTCAAGAAGCAAAGAAGATTGGTCTACCTGTTCTTATCAAAGCTTCTGCCGGCGGTGGTGGAAAAGGGATGAGAATCGTTTACGAAGAAAGCGAGTTTCAATCTGCGCTTGAAGGTGCAAAACGTGAAGCACTAAACGCCTTTGGTGACGACACGGTTTTATTAGAAAAATACATCACATCACCTCGTCACATTGAAATTCAAGTGATGAGTGACCAGCACGGAAATCACTTTCATTTATTTGAAAGAGAGTGCTCGATTCAGCGCCGTTACCAAAAAATCGTTGAAGAGTCTCCAAGCCCGGCCGTAAGCCCGGAACTTAGAGCTAAAATGACAGCTGCTGCGATTAAAATCACAAGCGGTATCAACTACGAAGGTGCAGGGACAATCGAATTGATCCTTGATACTGACGGAAGTTTTTATTTCTTAGAAATGAATACGAGATTACAAGTAGAGCACCCGGTTACTGAAATGGTGACAGGTTTAGACCTTGTTCGTTTACAAATTCTTGTGGCACAAGGGGATAAACTTCCGTTCTCACAAGCTGACGTAAAACAACGCGGACATGCTGTTGAAGTTCGTTTATATGCGGAAGATCCTGATAACAGCTTCCTTCCAAGTATTGGAACAATTAAAAAAATCGGGAAGACAACAGTGCGTGACACTCGCCTTGATTGCGGGTATGTTGACGGAAACAAAGTCACCATTTCATTCGATCCTATGCTGGCAAAATTGATCAGCTGGGGAGAGACAAGAGAGATCGCTGCTCAAAAACTAAACCTCGCTTTAAATGATGTTTTATTTTTAGGGCTAAAAACAAACCGTGATTATTTAAAACGCATTTTAACATTGCCGGAATTCCATGAAGGAAAGACGTATACGCATTTTGTTAAAACTTATGAAGAAAAACTGCAAAAAAGACAACCTTCTAAAGAACAAATTGCTATGGCCGTGGCCGCATTCTTGCTTAAAAAAGATAGTGGTACAAATAATAATGGTGGAACACATTCTGCACTGAAATCAAACAGTATTTGGGAAAGCCTAAGTGGCTTTAGGAACGTATAATATGAAAAGACAAATTGAATTAAATGACGAATTAATCGACATCGATATTCTTGAGCAGAACCCACGTTTTGTTCTTTTTAACCTCGATGGGACAGAATACGCCGTCAACCTTGGTAACGTCGAAGATTACAAATATAACCTAGCTTACAACAGCGGTAATACGACTGTTGTAGCAGTCGATACACACTTTGTGGTTGATGGAGTTGAGTTTGCGATCAACGCTCCAAGAAGAAGCAGATCAAAAGGAAAAAGTGCTGATCACGGTCAGATGACAAGCCCAATGCCTGGAAAAATTTTAAAGATCTTCGTAAAAGAAGGACAAGTTGTAGAGCCAGGAACGCCGATCTTAGTTATGGAGGCCATGAAGATGGAGCACACAATTAAATCGAGCAAGATTGGGAAAGTAGAAAAAATCTACTTTAAAGAAGGTGATCAGGTTCAAGGTGGAGTGGAGCTTGTTAAGTTATGTTAAATAATTTGCCGAAAAAAGTTCGTATTGTCGAAGTTGGTCCTCGCGATGGTCTGCAAAATGAAAAGACGATTGTCTCTCTGGAAGACAAAGTCACTTTCATTAAGATGCTAGCAGCAGCAGGACTTCATGAAATTGAGGCCAATAGCTTTGTTCGCGCAGATAAAATTCCTCAGATGAGTGATGGCATGGAGCTTTACTCTCATCTTTTAAAAGAATCCGATTTAAAAAAATCAAAACTTATTTCTTTAGTTCCAAATGAAAAGGGACTTGAGAATGCTCTTTCTGTTGGTGTTCGCGAGATCGCAGTTTTTACGGCGACTTCAAATACCTTCAACATGAAAAATATCAATGCAACTGTTGATGAGTCACTTAAGCGCATTGATGGTGTGATGGAAAGGGCCAATAAAGAAGGACTTAAAACCCGCGCTTATATTTCGACTGCTTTTGGCTGTCCTTATGAAGGAAAAACCAGCATGGCAGAACTTAAACGTGTGGCCTATCACTTAGAAAATCTTGGAGTCCACGAAATCTCGATTGGAGACACTATCGGTGTGGCCAATCCACTTCAAGTTAAAGAAACAATCGAATTCCTTCGAGCAGACTTCAGTCTGGACTTCTTTGCCATGCACTTCCACGACACTCGTGGAATGGCCGTGGCCAATACTCTTGCTTCATTAGAAATGGGGATTACAAGCTTTGATTCATCAGCAGGTGGATTAGGTGGATGTCCTTACGCCAAAGGTGCTTCTGGAAATGTGGCCACGGAAGATTTAGTGTATTTATTTTCGAACATGGGAATAGAGACAGGAATCGACATGGAAAAATTGGCCCAGGCTTCCAGCTTCATTTTGGGTAAACTTTCTAAAGCATCATCTTCAAAAAATTTAACCGCCTATTTAGCTGGAAAGGCCTAGGCCTTT
>JBEIPV010000020.1:0-34416 GCA_040376855.1 Bacteriovorax sp. | reverse complement strand
CTTGTTTTACTGTTGATTGAATTAGCCTTTAAGAGAAAAACCTTCTTTCAAGAGATCATGAAGACGGATAAAGCCTAAAAACTTTGTCCCTTCAACAACTGGAAGCAGTTGGAAGGATCTGGTCTTTGACTCCATTAACTCTAGTGCCTCAAAGGCCAGTTGATCCGGGTGAATGCTTGTCGGCGTTCTATTCATTATTGCATCGACTGATGTTTGCAATCCCTGATTCTCTCTCGTGAAAGTGCGTCTTATATCACCTTCCACTAAAATTCCTTTGAATTCACCAAGATCCACAACTGCACAACCACCAACTGGAAATTTTGTCATAGCTAAGATTGCGTCCTGAAGGTTTTGGGTTGATGTTAAGATCGGGCAATTTTCTGCAAAGATAGTTAAGTCGCGAACTTTCATACGAAGTGACTTACCTAAAATTCCACCAGGGTGATTAACGGCAAATCCTTCTTTTGAAAGACCAATGTATTTTTCAAACAAGACGGCCATCGCATCGGCCATTGCCATTGCCAGAGTTGAACTGTTTGTCGGGGCCTGATTGTTGATACAAGCTTCTCTTTCAACTGAGCAGTCAAAAACGATATCGCAAAATTCAGACACAGGAGACTTCGTGTTCCCTACTAAAGCAATACGATGAGATTTTGGAGTTTGTAAAAACGGCATCAATTTTAAAATTTCTTCTGTCGTTCCCGACTTACTTAATAAAACGATAGCGTCGTTTTTCCCGACTCTTCCTAAATCTCCGTGAAGAGCTTCAGTTGGATGAAGGAAAAAAGATGGCAAACCAAGTGAGGTGAAAGTCGCTGCACATTTCTGAGCAATAATTCCAGACTTTCCTACTCCACAAAAGATCAGAGTTGCACCGGTATTTCTTAACTGGTCAAAAAGCACTGTCAGCTTTTCTACGTCTTTATTGTGGTGCTTTTCTAAAAGTTCAGCCGCCCTTACAAGAGATTCAGCTTCAAGTTTTAGTACGTCGGCCATGGTCTTTGAGTGGGTCATAGTTTCCCTTTTATTTATGGTATTTGGTCTTCTTTTTATTCGAGGTACAATAGATTAGATGATAAAAAATTTTTCAGACAGTTTAAAGCAAAGATTTCCAAAGATCATGGCACAGATCAGTGTAGTAGGCTTTTGCGCCTTCGCTCTGTATGGCTGCGCTTCCTATGAAAACTTCAAATTTGTAACCGAAGAACTGGAAATTCCCACTCAAGTCTATCGTGCTGACTACAATAAAGTCTGGCAAGAAGTCATGAAAATCACCAATAAATACCCTCGAGAAGTTTACAACCAGGACGCTGGAGTTATTAAGACCCGCTGGATCGACAACACTCTGGAGTTAAACTTTGCTGATTCATTTGGTTCAAACGACTCAGTAAAGTCTGCTGAATTCAAGCTGATTATCAACGTGGTTAAAGGTTACCGTGGAACGAAAGAAGTAAGCAAGGTCACAGTATTTAAACGCCAGAGAGTCGAGCAGGACTTCCTTCAGGGATGGAAAGTCATCAAGACTGACGGTATTTTAGAAAAATCTATTCTCTACCGCCTGGAGCGCGCCCTTACTATTGAGGCAAGACTTCAGGAAATCGAAGACAGAAAAACAAAAGAAGCGGAAAAGAATTTTTAGTTCTCTCACGCTTCTTTGTAAGTTTAAAATCTAAATTAATTTATTTTATTGTATCGTCGTACTTAGGGCCATGCGCTGCCAGAAGATTCTCTTCTTACCGTTGTCACCTTTTGGTGAAGTAAGACCTGTGATCTTTGATAAACTCGTATCCATTTCAGCAAAGATGTCATTGTAGCGGTCTTTTTGAATCATCTTAATTAGTGGCACTCTCGCCTTTTCAAACTTCAAATCACCCACAGTTAAGATAACAGTTTTGATGATGTTTGAACGTTTTGCTTTAAGCGGCTTTCCATTCATCGTTGGCTGATAGTAGTTCTTTTTATCATAAAGCATCGCCCATACTTGAGGTGCAGCTTCTGCCGTTTTTAGAGTTCTGATGTTATCCAAGGCCTGAGCACGAACGATAAAAGAGTCATCTTTTAAAAGACTCGCATACTGGCGGGCATAGTTTTTTTGTTTTAGGGCAAGCATTGTTTTAAGGCTGGCCATTCTCATAACCCAGTGAGGGTGCTGAAGAAACTTTGATAAAAATGGAGCTGATTTTTCTCCCATGATCTGACCTAAAAGGAATGTCGCCATCCATCTGTTTTTATCAGGGTATTTACCATTTTTCATAACTTCAATTAAAGCTTCAACTGACTGTCCACCTTGTTTTAAGGTTTCACTTTTAAGCATCGCAATTTGAGCTTTGTCAGTGTAGTTGATCATGTACTTATTCAATAGAGCTGATTTAACTGCTGTATTGTTGATCGCTGCTTGTGCATGAGCAGAGATGGTCAAAGCTAAGAGAATTAAAAAACGAGTAACGTATTTCATATAGATCTCCTAAGTTTTAACCTAACATTTTTTCGAATTCAGAAAGAAGTTCTTCTGCTGATTTCTGCTCTACTTCTTCTGCTGGAGCTTCATCAACTGAAAGGTCCATAACTTGAGGAGCTTTTGAAGCCGCCGGTGCTGCTGGTTTACTATCGGCAATGGCCTGTGCCATCAACGCTTCTAAGTCTTCTTCCTCTTGTACCGGTGGTGCTACTGGTGCAGCTGCTGCAACCGGAGCAGCCGCTACTCCACCTTTTTTAAGAGTAGCGAGTTCTGCTTTTAATTGATCATTTTCTTGTTGAAGACGTTTTAAATTCGCTAAGTCTTCTTCAATGATGGCGTATTCTTTTAAACGTTCACGAATTTCATTTCTTTCACTCGTCACTGAGGCCAGCTCTTTTTGAATATTCGGGTCCCCACCAGCGCGAGTCATCGCTTCTGCTAATTGTGACTCAAGATCTCTCGCTCTCTGCTGACTTTGTGCCAGGTCTTTTTTAAGTATTTCAGATTCTGCCCCCAGCCCTTTTCCAGCTGAAAGATCCTGAATTGTTTTTTCTAAATCCTGAATTTGTCTTTGACGGTCACTTAGTTTTTGGTGAAGAGCTGCGATCTCTGCATTCTTCTGGCTGACTTCTTCACTTCCTGCCCCAACTCCAATATTCATTGAGCTTGGAAGATCTCCCACTTGGACAACTGATGGAATACCATTACCGATATCAAGTCCACCGCCACGAAACAGTGATGACTTTAATGAATTTGAATTTTGAATGATTGAATCAAGATAGTTTTTTACAACACTAGCTGGGATTTCATGTGATAGTTGGTGAAATTTTTTACGGTTATAAAACCAGTAAATAATAATTCCTACCATCGTCACTAATAATAACAAACTAAAAATGGTGATGGTTTCATCAGTAAATTTAGTAAGAATCAAACGGATTGTTTCTGTCACGGTCCCTTCCTAGGATTGTATGCCACTTATCTATTAGGAAATTATAATCTACTCCTGAATAAAGACAAGATTTCCTTGTGCAATGGAGCTCTCGCCGCCACGATTGTCGCTTGGAAAGGGTGAAATTTCTGACCTTCGTAATCAGATACTAACACTCCCGCTTCCTGACAAATAAGACCGGCCGCTGAAACATCCCATGCAGCAAGGCCTCTTTCCCAAAAACAATCAAACACTCCGCGGGCCACATAACATAAGTCGAGTGCAGCACTTCCCATTCTGCGGATTCCACGACTCTTACCTAACATATGCTTAAACAGGTCAAACTCTTCATCAAAGACCGGGCCTTTTTCAGTGGCAAAACCAGTGACAAGTAGTGAATCTGCTAGTGTTTTTTTATTCAGTGACTTTTTCAAGCTCACAGGTTTTGATTTCTTTTTAAAGTTGTTTGAGAAGTTGATTAATTTGGTTCCCTTGTTTTTAATGGCATAAAAACACTCACCATTGGTTGGTCTTAAAACCACTCCAACCACGGGCTCTCCGAAATGAACCAGAGAAATACAAACTCCGTAGTAATCAAGTCCGTTTAAAAAGTTATTGGTTCCATCCAAAGGATCGATGATCCAAACCCACTCTTTTTCTTTTAAAAATTTATAACGGTCCATCTGTCCCATGTATTCTTTGTAGGCAGTTTCTTCTGCTAGAATAAAATGGTCAGGATACTTTTTCTTAATTCCTGCAACAATCATGGCCTCCGACTCAACATCGGCATTGCTCACCATCCCCTGCAATTTTTTGCTGGTGATCTTCAAGCTGGAAATTTTCTTTTGTTTTACTAAAAGAAATTTCGCTGCAGAAACAGCTAAATCGATAGAGAGCTTTAAGGCCTCTTCGTTTTTAACTTTAATTTTTTTAGTGGTAGTCGCTTTCATTATGTTCTTCGTCATCCATGTCCGTTTGTTGATTTTCGTTTTCTACTTCTTCCTGAACATTCCCTTTTACCGGAACCGTGTACGTTTCCTGAAACCAGTGACCAAGATCGATTTGTTTGCAGCGTTCAGTACAAAAAGGTCTGAACTCTGATTCATAATAATTAAATTCAATTTCACACTGAGGGCATTTTACTTTTAACATTTTAGTCATGACAAAATTTCTCCCCAAACCGGCCAAACTCCTGACACACGGATTGGTAAATAGTTTTTTCTTTAAACATATCTGATTTCTCATAACGATCGACCAGACGAATCCCTTGGATAGAATTAGTTAACCAAATTTCCTGAGAGCTTTCAAGTTCACTTTTTGAAATATCCGACTCGATGACTGTAAACCCTGAAGCTTTCAAATACTCAATGAGTTTTGCTCTAGTAACACCTGCTAAAACCATTGAAGAAAGTTTTGGAGTCAAAATTGTTTTATGGTCAACCACTGTAAATACATTAGACGTACTCGCTTCCGTCGCATTTCCTAATTGATCAAAAAAGATCACATCATCGCATTTACGTTTTTTGGCCTCGAGTAATTCCAGCTCTGCGAGCAAATAATTGGGAGACTTAATAAAGCTTGGGATGATGGAAGTTACCTTGAGTGAACTGGCATTTCCCAGAGCAACAAAAGGCTCTTTTGGCGCATGAGGTTTTTTAGAAAAGAGCAAAGTTTCATCGACAATCGCCAGCCTGAAATAATGTGACGGGACAAATTCCGCTTTTATAAATTCTTTAATTTCCTGAACATGACTCGGCCATTTTGCCTTGGGAAAGAGATAATCCGCACCCTTAACTAAGCGCTCAAGATGCTCATTCAAAAAGATAAATTGAGTTTTACCAGATATGAACGACGTAAAGGTTTGAACCCCTCTATTCAAATTATTTGACTGGTAAATGTCAGTGGAATCAAGTGATATTATTTTCAATGAAATGCTAGCCTCTTTCTTTCTAAGAGTGTAGCTTTAACAGCAAAGAAATGACAAAGGAATAGTTAATGGAGCTATTGAATTCTCCCCTAACAATCATCGGTTTTGGCTCTCAGGCAAAGGCCTGGGCACTTAATCTTAAAGACTCAAAGCAAAGCATCTCGATTGCTTTAAAAAAAGAAAGTAAGTCTCGTGCACTTGCTGAAAAAATGGGCCTTACTGTCATTGATTTAGAAAGTGATGCTTTGAAACAATCAGACACTCTTGTCATGCTGATCCCTGATGATCAACACCTGAGCTTCCTGGAAAAAAATCTTGCTTTTATTAAACCGGGTGCCCATCTAATTTATGCTCACGGCTTTAGTCTTTCAAAATTTGACCTGTCAAAAAAATACTCTCAGTTTACTCACTCGCTACTCGCACCTAAAGCAATTGCCAGCGAAGTACGATACCAATACGAAATTCATGGAAAAATTGGAGCAGCTTATTTTGCACCTAACGCAAAAGCAGAAGCAGAACTAAAAGCGATTTCAAAAAATGCCGGCTTCACTGCTTTATACAAAAGCCATTTTGATGAAGAAACTAAAGCTGACCTTTTTTCTGAGCAGTCTTTTTTATGCTCAATCCTGCCCTACGTGGCCTTAAAGTCATTCAACACTTTAAGAAAAAATGGCATCTCTCAAGAGGTTGCCTTCATGGAATGCTTCTTAGAACTAAAATCTATCTCTCAGGCCATCGTCACATTGGGACCTGAAGCTTTTTTTAATTTGATTTCACCAAACGCTTTGATCGGTGGAATTAAAGGAAGAGAATTGCTTTTAGGAAAAGAGTTTGATGCCGGGATGGAAAAACTCATCCAGGATATTAACGATAAATCATTTTATAAAGAAGTTGAAATCGATGCAGACTCTCTTCGTAAACAAATCACCGAAGAGTGGAACAAAGAAGAACTTTCAGTTGTCTTCAAAAGATTAAAAGCAGACTTAATTAATTAGTGAGATCAATATGAAACTAGATACAAGAAAAATCCGCGCTTTCAAAAAAGCATCAGCTGGTAGAACTCTTCAGATGCTTACCTGTTACGACTATCAAATGGCCCAGCTTTTAAACGAAACAGAACTGGACTTGGTTCTTATCGGCGACAGTGTCGGGAATGTTGTTTTAGGAATGGACCACACAATCAAAGTAAGCCTCGAGATGATGACTATTTTTTCAAAGGCCGTTAAAAAAGGTGCTCCGGATAAATTTGTTGTCGCTGATCTTCCATTTGGAACTTACGCTACAGTTGAATCAGGACTGGAAAACGGAATTAAACTTTTCCAACAATCTGGTGTTGAGGCCCTTAAACTTGAAGGAGCTTACCCACACGAGTGTCAGCTTATTGAAAGACTTACTCAAATCGGAATCCCGGTGATGGGACATATTGGGTTAACACCTCAATCAGTTCATGAACAAGGTGGATACTATACTCATGGAAAAGATGAAGCCTCAAAAAACAAATTGATGAAAGAAGCTCTGGCACTTGAAGCTGCCGGATGTTTTTCAATTGTATTAGAATTTGTAGAAGAAAACTTATCCGCAGAAATTACAAAGGCCTTAAAAATTCCAACAATCGGAATTGGTTCAGGCAAGCATACTGACGGACAAGTTTTAGTTATTAACGATCTTCTTCACAACGGTAAAAAAGACCCGCCAAAGTTTTGTAAACCAATCGGCAACCTTTATGAAATTAAGAAAAAACTAATCGAAGACTATTTAAAATGAGATTAATCACTATCGATAACGGCAACACTCACCCCAATGTTGGAATCTTCAATGATGGAGTTCTTCAAAGTGTTGTGCCTCTTGATCAATACACACAAAACCCTGACGACTATATTCTGGTTGCCAGTGTTGGGTACGCTCTTCCTATCAAATCAAGTTTTGACTTAAAATCAAAACGAACTAAAACTCATTTTTTTGATATGAAAGTGCACTACTCAGAAACATTAGGTGATGACCGCCTGATTGCAAGTTATGGCCTTTTTAAAAAAATCAAAAAGAATGAAAAGATTCTTTTGATTGATGCCGGGACTTTTATCACGACGGACTTAATCACTGATGATGGTTTTCAAGGTGGGTATATCTTCCCGGGAATTAGCCGTTTCTTAAAGACTTATACTGAAAGCGCTCAGCTGCCTTCTTTATCAAAAGACTTACTATTCAAAGGCAACAGCGATCTTCCTCACACAACTGAAGAAGCGATTTTAAAAGCGACTGAATTGTACTTGAAAGCTTGTATGGAAGAAGTGATAAATAAAACGTCCCCCGATAAAATTATTTTTACCGGAGGAAACGCTAATGAAATTAAAAATTTGATTAGTTTAAAAGTTCGTTCTGAGACGGATCGTCACTTAATACATTCAGCACTGTCGCTAATCCACGATCTTCATCTTCGCCAAGAGTAGCTATCAAACTTGATGGAATTTCAACGGCACGGTATTTTTTCCCGTTCGTTGTTCTGATCCAAAAACCTTGTACCAGCTTTTCTTCTACCACCATGCGAATAGGCTTTAAGCTTACGATATGATCCGTATTAATGAGTAGAGTTTCAAAAACGCTGTCTACTGACTGACCGTCTTTTGGGGATACAATTTTAAATCTTTCCAAGGCCATAAAATCCTCTGCTTTTGTAAATGTGATAGTTGAGTATAGATTATCCGACCGCGCTTAATAGTCCCCTTGTAATTTTTATAGTTGTTTAGGGGGTGTGCTATTCCTAAATCGCTCTAAAGTGGCTATATTGGGCCTATATGACTAATGAATTTAACAGTGAAGACTATCAGCAACGCTTCGGCGGAATTGCCAGGTTATACGGCGTACAGGGGTTGAAAAACCTTCTAAAGGCGCGCGTTCTAGTGGTGGGTCTTGGTGGAGTTGGTTCATGGATCGCTGAATCCCTTGCCCGTTCGGGTGTTGGGTCCATCACTTTAGTAGACCTGGATGATATTTGTATTACCAATACGAACCGCCAGCTTCCGGCGATGTCTGGCCTTTATGGAAAGATGAAAATACACGCCATGAGAGACCGTATTCTTGCTATCAATCCTCAGTGTCAGATTCATGCCATTGAAGATTTTTTTACCGAGAAGTCTGCACCAGCTATTTTAGATCATCAATTCGATTACGTTATCGACGCCATCGACAGTCTTCAAAATAAGGCCCTTTTAGTCGCTTCATGCAAAGAAAGAAACCTACCTATCTTAATCACTGGTGGGTGTGCTGGAAAAATTGATCCGACTTTAATACGTGTTTCTGATTTAGGTTTGAGCGAAAATGATTCACTTCTCTTTCGCTTAAGAAAGAAACTACGTCGTGAATTTGGTTTTCCAAGTGCGGCCAAAACAACTTCACAAAAGAAACAGAGATTTGGTATCACTTGTGTGTATTCATCTGAAGAGCAAGTCTACCCTACTGCTGACGGTGGAACATGCACCATCCCTGATGCCGAGACTAACCTGAAGTTAGACTGCGAAACAGGCATGGGTTCTGTCTCTCATATTACGGCCGTTTTCGGTTTTATGGCCGCAGGTCATGTCGTCAACTTCATAGCTAAAAAATAGAATCATTCGGCAACTTCTTCACCAGTGTCGCTGCGAGGATATTTTTAATAAAATCCCCAGGAAGAAAAGGTAAAACTCCTGCGATCAGAAGTTTATCTGCCGGAATAAAAAGTGATAACACTCCTATCCCGCATAAAAATGTAATTAAACTTCCAATGTAACATGCCCCTAGTGCCGTCTTAAAACTCTCGCTCCATCCTCTATCACTTAGCTTTCCGACAACCCATGAGCTCACTAACATTCCTATTAAATAACCAAATGTCGGTCCGACTATAAATCCTGACATTCCACTAGCGAATATTGGCGCTCCTAAAAATCCTAATCCAAGATAAGAAATAAAAGTTATCAACGACAAGCGGCTTCCCCATATTAAAGCAAGAAGAGAAACACCAAATGTTTGTCCAGTAACGGGAACAGGAGTCCAAGGAAGTACAATGCTCACTTGTGCTAAGAGTGCAAGCATGACGATACCAAGCATGACAGACAATGCTGAAACTGCAATTTGGTTATGAGTATGACTAATTTGTGCCGGAACAAAAGCTCTTGATAAATACATATGTGACTCCTATGTTATAGGAATAAACTTTGTTAACTTCAAAAACAATTGCAATTTGAAAGAAGCCGAAATAGATTACAGCTAAACTGTTTAGGACTAAACTATATGAGAAAATTAAAACTTGAAAAGTTCATCAATGAAAGTGCCACAATTTCCTTAATTTTTAATGGGCTGAGGATACAAAAAGAGCTTAATTCTACACTGAAGGAATATGACCTGACTCTCAATCATGCTTTGATTATGCTCTCAATTTTTTTTGAACCTGAAAAAACCATACGTTCAAATGAACTCACAACTCTTATCCCTATGACAAAAGGAAATATAAGTCATTGCACCTCTTCTCTAGAGCAAAAGAAGCTCATTTCAAGAAAAACGATTCCTGATGATCTTCGAGGATTTGAATTTAGCCTGACTGCTAAAGGACAGAAACAATGTATGTCATTAATTAAGTTCTTCGATAAAGTTGAATCTGATTGTGATAAGAAATTTAGCGCTCAAAAAATAAAAGATTTTATTGAAATGTCCCGTGAACTTTAAGCCGTCAGATCAGTCGACCATAAACCGGTATAAGTCAGATTGTTTTGATTTGAATAAGCTTCCACTTCATAACTAATAGAAAGGTACGCTTCCCGATGTGGAATTCCTTTCAAACGAAATTGAGAGTATTCTTTTAGATAAGTAAAATAGAAACGAATCAACCCATCTCGTCTGACTTGCTGAATGTGGATGAGTTCATGATTAATGATTTTCACGCTGGGTCTTTCTTCAGAAAAAAACATGCAAGGGTATAAAACGATCCCATCAACTTTTAAAAGTTTGGCCAGTAGCGAATTTCTAATCAATCTGATTTTCAATTATCGTCCAGACCGGCACGAAATGATTTATAAAGAATACTTTCAATTTTCTTGTCACTAGCATCTTTGATTGAATCAAAACTCACCACTGAAACCGGAGAGACTCCGCAAAATTCCAGCACAACTTTTTTCATCATGTTCACGGCCGGGTGAAAGTAATTTAAATAAAGCCACCACGATGGAGCGTCACTTGTGACAAATAAACGCGCGCTCTTTCCAGACAAGAGTCTATCCCATCCATTCGAGTTTTCGCGGTATTTGAAAGCAAAACCTGGCAGTAATGTTCTATCCAGAAAACCTTTAAGAAGTGCAGGAACTGATCCCCACCACACAGGAAAAACGATAACGATATGTGTGGCCCATTTTAATAATCTTTGGGCCTCTACTAAATCCGGCTCAAGAGTTTGAATCACTCTGTAGCCTTGCTTTAAATTGGTATTGAAACTTAATTCATGAAGATTGATTCTTTCGACTTCCCCACCTTTCTCGCGCGCCCCTTTTTCATAGCTATCGGCGATCGCAGAGCAAAGAGATTTTTTATCAGGGTGTCCTAAAATTATAAGCGTTCTCATTTGATCGCTTTGTCTCCGTGAATTTTATGTAGAATTTTTTTAGCAATTGAAGGCATAACATATTGGTCGATGCGCTCATTAAGAGTGGCCAGTTCGCGAATCAAGCTCGAAGAGATGGTTGCAAAGTGAGGCTTGGCAAATAAGCAGATCGTTTCAATGTCTTTGTTGATCCCACGGTTTCCAACTGAAAGTTCCAATTCCATCTGGTAGTCAGATGAGTTTCTTAAACCACGCAGTAAAAACTGGGCGCCGATTGAGTCGGCAAAACGGGCAATCGTCCCTTCGTGAGACACGATTTTCACATTTTTTAATTTATAGTAATCCACGTAAGCCTGCATCATTTCCAGACGCTCTTCCAGTGTGAACATGTACTTCTTGCTTGGGTTCGTCGCAGCAACCCAGTATACCTGATCGAAATGAGTTGCGGCCCTCATCATGATGTCGGCGTGTCCCCATGTTGGTGGGTTTGCACTGATTGGGTAAACGATAATTTTCTCGCTCATTGTTGCCTCGGCAAATGTAGTCTTTCCCCTATTATACACTTTATAAAAAGTATTCCTAGTGTTAGAATTTTGACTTCCAATTAATCAGGTTCATTTACCAAGGATTTTCTAAAATGTCAGAAACTAATTCACCATCAAACCCAATTGAATACGACTTTGCAAGAATCGAAGCAAAGTGGCAGAAATTTTGGGAAGACAACAAAACGTTTAAAACTGAAAACAAATCGGACAAGCCTAAGTACTACGCGCTCGATATGTTTCCATTTCCATCGGGAGACGGACTTCACGTAGGTCACCCTGAAGGATATACAGCGACAGACATCATGTCTCGCTACAAAAGAATGAAAGGCTTCAACGTACTTCACCCAATGGGTTGGGACTCGTTTGGTCTTCCAGCAGAAAACTATGCGATGAAAACAAACACGCATCCTGACATTACAACAAAGAAAAATATTGCGAACTTCACTCGCCAGCTTAAAGCTCTTGGCTTTTCTTATGACTGGGATAGAGAGATCGCAACTTCGAACGTTGACTACTACAAGTGGACTCAATGGATCTTCGTTCAACTTTACAACAAAGGACTTGCTTACGAATCAGAAATGAACGTGAATTGGTGTCCTGCTCTTGGAACAGTTTTAGCGAACGAAGAAGTTATCGATGGTAAATCTGAAGTTGGAGGACACCCGGTTATCCAGACAAAGATGAAACAATGGGTACTTCGTATCACTGAGTATGCTGAACGCTTACTTAACGACATCGACACTGTTGACTGGCCGGAATCAATTAAAGAAATGCAAAGAAACTGGATTGGTAAGTCTGAAGGGGCAAC
The DNA here is from genome assembly GCA_040376855.1 of Bacteriovorax sp. Classification (GTDB taxonomy): domain Bacteria; phylum Bdellovibrionota; class Bacteriovoracia; order Bacteriovoracales; family Bacteriovoracaceae; genus Bacteriovorax. Next base: position 22,187 of record JBEIPV010000020.1, on the reverse strand, counting down.
GATCAAGTTTAAAGTTGAAGATGGCTCTGAAATTGAAGTCTTCACAACTAGACCAGATACACTTTTTGGTGCGACTTACATGGTCATCGCTCCTGAGCATGCTCTTGTTTCTAAAATCACAACGGCCGAACACAAAGCTTCTGTAGACGCTTACATCGAAGCTTGTAAGTTAAAAAATGATTTAGAGAGAACTGAACTTAACAAAGATAAGTCTGGTGTTCCAACAGGAGCATTCGCATTCAACCCGGTAACTGGTAAGAAAATTCCTGTGTGGATTGCTGATTACGTTCTTGCAACTTATGGAACAGGTGCGGTTATGGCCGTTCCAGCTCACGATGAAAGAGATCATGAGTTTGCAAAAAAATTCAATCTTCCAATGATCAGAGTTATTGAAGGTGGAGATATTGAAGAAGCTGCTTATACAGCTGACGGTAAACACATCAACTCTGACTTCTTAGATGGATTAAATATCGTCGACGCTAAAAAGAAGATGATTTCTCACCTTGAATCTAAAAATCTTGGAACAGGAAAAATCAACTACAAACTTCGCGACTGGATTTTCTCTCGTCAAAGATACTGGGGTGAACCGTTCCCTATTTTAAAATTTGAAGACGGAACAATCAGATGCCTTGATGCTGATGAACTTCCACTAGCTCTTCCTGAACTTGAAGAATTTAAACCTTCTGGGAATGGAGAATCTCCACTAGCTAACGCGACTGACTGGTTATGGATTACAGATCCAAAGACTGGAAAGAGAGCAAAACGCGAAACAAACACAATGCCTAACTGGGCCGGATCTTGCTGGTACTACCTGCGTTTTTGTGATCCAAAAAACGAAAAAGAACCATGGAATGCTGAGATCGAAAAATACTGGATGCCAGTAGATTTATACATTGGTGGAGCTGAACACGCGGTTCTTCACTTACTATACGCTCGTTTCTGGCACAAAGTTTTATTCGACCTGGGATTTGTTTCAACACTTGAACCATTCCAAAAGTTAGTTAACCAAGGTCTCATCCTTGGAACTGATGGGGAAAAAATGTCGAAGTCACGCGGTAACGTTGTGAACCCGGACCACGTTGTAAAAGAATCGGGTGCTGACTCTTTAAGACTTTATGAAATGTTCATGGGTCCTCTTGAGAAAGTAAAACCATGGAATGAAAACGGTGTAAAAGGTGTTTATAACTTCCTTGGACGTGCTTATAGATTTTTCGCTGACCCAGCTCACATTCAAGGTGGTGCTGAGTCTGAAGAGACATTAAAGCAACTTCACAAGACAATTAAAAAAGTAACTGAAGACTACGAAGGATTAAGATTCAACACAGCTATTTCAGCTCTAATGATTTTTGTTAACCACTGCTATAAAGCAGGAAAGGTTTCAAAAGAGACAGCTAAAACGTTTGCGATTCTTCTTGCTCCAATGGCCCCTCACTTAGGTGAAGAGCTTTGGGAAATGCATGGTGGTAAAACAACTTTAACTTTTGCACCATGGCCTGAGTTCGACGAAGCATTAGCTAAAGATGACACAATTACTGTTGCTGTTCAGGTTAACGGTAAACTTCGTGCGACTCTTGAAGTTGATCCAACCATCACTCAAGCAGACATCCTGGCGATGGCAAAAGCAGATGAGAACGTAGCTAAAAACCTGGTTGGAACAATCGTTAAAGAAATTTATGTTCCAGGTAAAATTGTAAACTTCGTAGTAAAGGCATAAGGAATTATATGACAGAAAAATTTTATATTACGACCGCGATCGACTATCCAAACGGAAAGCCGCACATGGGTCACGCTCTTGAAAAAATCGTAAGCGATGCCTACGCTAGATGGCATGCATTTTTAGGGTATGAAACCTACTTCCTCACTGGAACTGATGAAAACGGCCAAAAGCTTATTGAATCAGCAAAAGCTAATGGAATGGAAACTCAGGCGTACGTTGATGAGAACTCAAAGATCTTCAAAAAGCTTTGTTCAGATTTAAAAATTTCGAACAACGACTTCATCAGAACGACTGAAAAACGTCATCACGATGTTTGTATCAATCTTTGGAACAACCTTGAGAAAAAAGGCGACGTATACTTCGGAGTCTACTCTGGACAGTACTGCCTTGCTTGCGAGTCTTTCTACACTGAAACACAAGCGCCGGATAATATCTGTCCTGCTCACAACACTCCTCTTGTTCTAAAAGAAGAAGAAGGTTACTTCTTCAAAATGAGTGCGTACCAAGACTGGATCATCTCATACATTAAAACTCACCCGAACTTCATTGTTCCGAGTTCTTCATACAATGAAATGTTATCTCGACTTGAAGGTGACAAACTAAGAGATCTTCCGATCTCTCGTCCAAATGAAAATTGGGGTATTCCAGTTCCTGGGAATCCAAAGTTTGTTATGTACACTTGGTTTGATGCTTTAATTAACTACTACGCTGCTGTTGCAGGAACGCCGAACGAAAAATTCTGGCCAGCTTCAATGCACGTTATCGGTAAGGACATTACTTGGTTCCATACTGTTATCTGGCCAATCATGCTACACGCTGCTGGCATTGCTCTTCCGAAGCAAGTTTACGTTCACGGGATGATCTTAGCTGAAGACGGAAAAAAAATGTCGAAGTCGTTAAACAACGTTATCGACCCGAATGAAATGTTAGAGAAGTATCCACTGGATAGTTTCCGTTATTACCTACTTCGTGCGATTCCTGCTCAGAACGACGGACGTTTTTCTGAAAAAGAGTTAATCGAAAAACACAATGCAGAGCTTGGAAATTCTTTTGGTAACTTAATCATGAGAGTCATTAAACTTTACTTAAAAGATAATGAGCCAACTCTAACTGGTGAAGGCATCACTCAAGAAGTAAACTTCGATGAGAACTTCGAGAAGATGAAAGTGTTCATGGAAAAACGCGAGCACAACAGAGCTCTAGAGGCCTTGTGGGAAGGCGTGAACTCAATGAACCAATACGTAAACACAAAAGAGCCATGGAAGCTTAAAGAGGACAAAGCGGCGCTTAAACAAGTTGTTTATAACTGCCTTTACTCAATTCATGCCATCTCAACTCTTCTGACTGCATTCTTACCAGACACTGCAGAAAAAGCATTACAACCATTAGGTGTGAAGCTTGGAAAATTTGAAGATGTAAAATTTGGAAAGATCACTTACGAACTAACTGAACCAATGCCGTTATTTCCTAAGATTGATCCACCAGCGGCCCCTGCTCCGGCACCAAAACCGCCAAAAGCTCCGAAGGCCCCAAAAACTCCAAAACCAGAATCTGTTTAATTAAAATGTTTCAGGGCACGTGCCTCTAAAGCCGTGCCCTGTAATTACTCCTGCCGCCTCTAAAAAGACGCACTTTTTGACCGAAAAAACATAAATTTTGCTTAGTTGATCAAGGCCTCAACATCCTAGGGAAATTTATTAACACTATAAATTCATGGAACTTTGCCATAAACTTAAGCTGTGCTTGAGCAATTAGCTGCAAAAGCAGATTAAAATGAACAACACGAAGAACAAACGCTTTTATAGTGGTGGTGAAAGTATGGACGAAGAACAATTGGCCCTGGTCGAAGAAGGCCTGAACCTGCTACTGCAGAAGTATAAACTAAACCAGAACAAAGACGATCGCAGACGTATGCAAGCTGTGATGGATGCTAAAATTGCCATTAGAAAAGTTATGCTCTCTGTTGCCATTAAAGGCGACATCAAAGACATCGTTCCTGTTATTGAGGGTGGTAAAGGTGCAGGTTGGGAAGTAACCGACTTTGACGATAGAGTTGTTCGTTATCACGCTTAATTTCTTGTTTATAATAAATTTTTAGTCAATAATGGCCTCTATATGGAGGCCATTATGTTTGACCAAATCACAGAAGACATCAAAAAAGCAATGTTTGCTAAAGACAAAGAACGCCTGGACGCTCTTCGCTACTTTAAAAGTATGTTAATTGAAAATAAGACTTCTGCTAAAGCAGCTATTCCTGAAATGGACGTACTGATTAAGCACGTAAAAAAACTAAGAGACTCACTTGAGAATTTTCCACCTGAAAATGAAATCAGAAAAAAAACTGAAAGAGAAATAGCCGTTCTGTCTGATTACATGCCTAAGCAATTAGATGAAGCGACAGTAAAAGGCTATATCAGTGACATCATCGCTGCTAACCCTGGAGTGAACGCTGGTCTGGTGATGAAGGAATTAAGCCCCAAGATTAAAGGGCAATTTGATAGTAAGATTGCAAATGAATTAGTTAAGGCCGCTTTAGGTTAGATATTAAGATAAAAAAAATGCAGCTTTTAAGCTGCATTTTTTTGTTTTAAATTTTGCAAGTTACAGATACAGGAAAGTGATCACTCAAAACTTCCTGCATAAATCGATAATAGTAAGGGTTCGTTAACTGTCTTAAGAAAACTCTTCTTCTTAATCCTTCAAGTCTTTCCTGAATCTGGAAATCATCCCCTACAACTTCATTTTTCTTAACTGTATATAAACCCGTAAGATACTTTCCAAAATTCCCTACGAATTTATCCATTTTACTTTGTCCTGCCGGTGTCAGCGGGTACTCAAGCTTAATCGTCGCTGGATCATCTACTGGAGGAATGTCTCCATCCTCAACGATTGAACTGTCTTCAGAATCCAGTCCTAAAACATGTTCAGCTTCGAATGTTTGGATGTTGAAATTGAAGTTCCTTTTGTTAAGTCCTACAACTTCTTGTCTGATAACATAGCGGCTTTCAATTTCTTTATAAATGTTTTCTAAGTAGTAGTTGTAAACTTCACCATCATTGCACTCAGAAAAAGTATTCTTATCTATAACAAAGTGATCATAGTCATTGGCCAGACCATTTGTCTCTTTGCCATTAGACATATATTTTGTTGGCGACAAAGTTGTGGGTGTATTGATTAATAGTTTTCCGCCTGGGAAAGCTTTTAAAGCTTCCGGCCAGTAAGCATTGTTCGATACAAGGTTAGTATCGGCCATGAACATAATTCGATTGTCCTGGTATCTACTTCTGTACATATTCATGAATTCTAGAGTGTTTTTTACTTCTGCAAAGCGAGCAAAGTTAGTTGAGTTAACTCCTACTCCGACTCCCTTATAACTATCCACTCCAAAAGTTTTTTGCATAAGATCTTTTTCTGCAGCTTCATCACCTGAATAAGTAAAGACCATGTGAGAAGTGACTAACGTAAATTTTTTACCGTTAGCTTTGAAACTTGCCATGAAAGGGCGTCTTGCAAAATGAGAAGCAAGCTCACGACCCATAAACTCTTCAGTTAAAGTAATGAAACATGCATATGGTGTTCCAGCTCCTTCGCCTGCAACTTCCTTACAGTGTGGGTTTACTGTAGGAGTCACTGAGCTTCCGCGGTAGTAAAAACCAACAAGCTCTTCAACTGATCCAACTAAAGCAGAATCCCCTCTCGGAGATAAAATCAAAGACCAGCTTGGGTCTATTTTTTTTAATTCAAAAAGGATTCTTAAGTAACCTGGAGCACGGTATAAATCGTAAGCTGTACGAGTGTCGTTAATTAACTTAACAATCTTCGAATCCATTTCCTGGATTTTTAATTCATCTTTTAATTTTGCTTTTTGTTGGCGAAGCTTCGTCACCATTTCCGCTGAGCCCTGGATTAAATCCAGCACTGACTTATTATTTTGTTCATCACGACCAACAGTTCCTAAAAGCTCAAGACCTGCTACGACGTCATAGCGATTCATGATTTTTGCTACCAATGAATAATCTTTAAATAATGCTTTTGAAGTACCTGGGTGAAGAAGATTGTAGTTAGCAATCTTTAGTGTACCAGTTGTGCGTGTTGATTTAGAAGTTGCGCCGTAGTGATTGTAGTTAGTGTAGCAATCCAGTGGAAATTCTTTATTAACGACTAAGGCCTTTAGTGCTTCACAACGATCTTGATACTCTGAAATTTTCTGAGCATCATCTTCAGGAGATTTCTGTCCACGAACATCTGAAATGTTTGCTTTCACGACACTTGCTATCAGCAGTGATGAAATAAGAAAAAATTTCTTCACGAAATTCTCCAACCCTTAAGATCAACTAATATTAGTAAGAAGTTTACCAACTAAAACAGTCGATCTTCAACCTTTGCTCGCCAAAGATTTCTTCCTAAGTATTTGATATACTGTTCCTAACACAAAAAAAAAGTCCCCATGTAATAATGACACGTCTAAAGTTTTTGACTCACAATGCCGAAAAATGAATTAGAATAGTATCCAAATGCGAGGAATGAGATATGTATAAGTATTTATTGATTTTTTGTTTATCGATTAACATGTCGTTTGCTTCAGCTGTGAAGCTGGTCGACTACCTTGTAAGTGGATCTGGGGTAACTGAAATTCTGGCAAAACACGGAATCAAAGGTAATGATGCAAAACAAGTTCAAAGCTATGTCGCTTCATCGCTTTCAGCATTAGGAACTAAAGGATCAAGCCTTTCAAAAGAAGAGCTACTAAGCGTTCTTAGTAAGCTTCCAGTGACAGGGCCGGATGCTAATATCAGAAAGAGCCTTCAAGTTCTACTTGATACACCTGCAGACAAAATTAAAAAAGCAGACGTTGTAAGCGCCATCAACAACATTATCTATCTGGCAAACCGTCATGGTAAATCAGTTATCATCACATGTGCAGAATGCGTGAATGAAAACCTTGCAAGAGATGGATTCAAGTTTACAGTTGAAACAATTAAAAATGCTTCAGCTTCAAAACTTCTTAACGATGTTATTCCAAAGAACCCAGCTCAACTTAATACATTCATCTCAGGACGTATGAAGAGACTTGGAATGGGAGACTACTCTAAAGTAACTCCAGCTTCAGTTCTTCCAGAAGACGAAAAGTCACTGGCACTATTTTTAGGTCTTGCAGAATCAGGATCAGCTGAACAAAAAGCTCTAATCAATGCTATTAAAAAAGTTTCTACTAAAGGTGGAAAAACAAACATCATCGATCCAAAAAACCCACACAAGTTTTGGAAGATCTTAGCTGACGATATGTCTGCTCAAGATATGGCAGGTTGGACTAAGACTCTTAATGAAGTATCTGCTCGCGCTCAGAAAGATGGTGTAACAGCTGAAGAAGCTTTCTACCGTACGCTTAAAGATAAGGCACAAGGAAACGAGTACCTTACTAAGCAATATGAGACGCTAAAAGCTAAGAAGTGTTTCTTTAAATAAGATTTTAATTACAGATAAAATAGAAAAAGCCTCACTTTATGTGGGGCTTTTTTTTGCCATAAAAATACCCGACTAAAAAACCAGACTACATTCAAGGAACAATTTTCTCACCGTAAATAATAACTGCTGCATGCTAGTATGTATCAAGTTGATTTATTTAAGGGAGAAGCCAAATTAAATTACTGACAAAAACGAGAAAGGAATTCTTAACAATTTCTTGCGTGGCCTTATTTTCATTGGAAGCTTTTGCCAGCGCAAAATCACAGGCCTATCGATTACACAACCGCATTGCCGGAGTCCCTCCTACTCCAACCGTCTTAACTGAGATGGAGACTCTCATTAAAAATGGATCGGCCAAACAAGCAGCGATGGTGGCAATAGAAAATAGAAATTTTTATGATCTGACTTTAAAAAATTGGATTAAGCCCTGGACCAATGTCGATCAAACTCCCAGAGTTCCATTAAACGATTATGTAGCAACAGTCATTGGTATAATCAGAGATGATATTCCTTTTGATCAAGTTCTCTATGGAGATCATCTCTATATTGCTGCAGCCAATACCCCAGTCACCATTCCAGCGTATAACAAAAAAGATAACAACCAGTACGCAGAGATGGAAAATAAATTTGTCTCTTTGAAAGACTACCTTACACGTGTAAGTCAGTCTGAAACGACGGGCATCAAAGACACTGCCGGAGTTATTACAACCAGAGCATCAGCAAGTGCTTTCTTCTCTGCAGGAACCAATAGAAGGATGACTCGCTTTACATTCATGAATTATCTTTGCCGTGACTTTGAAGCTGTTCACGATATTAACGTCCCCGACTTTCACGTCAGAAGAGACGTAGAGAGAAATCCAGGTGGCGACAGCAGGACTTACCGCAACCAGTGTGTGGGTTGCCATGCTGGTCAGGATGGTCTTGGTGGAGCTTGGGCCTACTTCGATTTCGTAGATAATGAAATCAAATACACCGAAGGAAAAGTTGTCGCTAAAATTAATAAAAATAATCTGTACCCTGATGGTTTTGTAACAACGAATGATGAGTGGATCAATATCTGGGCAGAAGGACAAAACTCAAACCTTGGATGGCCGGACAAACAAACAGGGAAAGGGGCCAGAGAGCTGGGAATGCTGGTCGCACGCTCACGCGCATTTGCGGAGTGTATGTCGACGAAAGTTTTTGAACTGGTGTGTATCCGTAAACCCAAAATTGATTCTGAGAAAAAAGAAATTAAGAGGCTTGCTGATGTCTTTCAGGCCAACGACAACTTCAACATGAAAAATCTTGTAGCAGAGACTTCTATTCTTTGCTTGGGAGAATAATATGAATCCAGAATCCAAACTACCAAATGGAGTGAGAATAGCGATTGCCATGGGAACACTGCTTTCAGTGCTAGTGGCCTTTAATCAATGTACTCCACAGGCCAAGAAGAATACAAAAAAATCCAGAAGCACGGCCTCTGCACCAGTCACTTCAACTGGAGATGCGGCAGATATTACAAATGAGTCTGAACTTCCTGATGGATTAGAGATGCCTCCGATGAATGCTCCTACTGCAGAATCGGAACTTGATGAAATTGATGTCGGAGTGAAAAACTACGAACAGATTTTACTTTCAATGTCTACAGCGACTGGAGTCAGTCCTACAGATACGGCCATTCAGAATTTGTATAAAGAATTAACTATTCAACTTCCAGTTGATAATAATCTTAAAAGTTTTCTACCATCCAATCAGGTGGCCATTACAAAACTATCTGCTGAGTTCTGTGAAAAGCTTGTTGAAAATGCAAACTTAAGAGTCGTTGTATGGCCAAGCATTAACTTTACGCAGTCCCCTACTCAAGTTTTCTCGCCTGCCAATAAGCAGCTTATTATCAATCAGTCGATTGCAAGATTCTTACCTCCCATGGAGTCTGATCTTCAAACACAAACGTATACAGAGCTGGCAAAACTCTTTGATGAACTTCTGATTGGAGAAAATCTCAGCTCAAATGTGACAACAAGAAAAATTGTAAAAGGTATGTGCATCACGACTCTGGCCAGTGCACATTCAACATTTTTATAGGACGGATGATATGACTGAAAATAAAAAGAAATATGATGCTCCTTTAAAACATGAAAATCACGCTTTGAAATCCAGAAGAGATTTTTTATCTCAGGGATTTTTAACCGGAGTGGGCCTTACTCTGGTTCCAAGCTTACTCTCGACAATTTATTCAAATGCAGCCTACGGCCTTGAATGCGGTTTCGGAGAAGTTCAGGCAGTAAATCGTGTCCCTGTCATCATCTTTGACCTTTCCGGTGGAGCAAACCTGATTGGATCAAACGTCATGGTTGGTAAAGCTGGAGGTCAGCAGGACTATCTGGCAAATTATGAATCTCTTGGTCTTCCGGCAGAAATGCATCCAAAAAATTCCGGACAGACCAATAGTGAGATGGGACTTATGTTCCATAATGACTCTGCTATCCTTCGTGGTATTCAGGGGGCGGCCGCTGCTACAACACGGGCCAAAGTAGAAGGTGGAGTTTTTTGTGCAGCTTCAAATGATGACACTGAAAATAATCCTCACAATCCAATGTACTGGCTTGCCAGAGCTGGAGTGACAGGAGATCTAGCTCCCATGGCGGGAACTGTTAACAGTCCTTCCGGTGGAAATTCTATTGCTCCTCAAAGCTCGCTTATCCCTACTCTCAAACCAGTGACTCTCAACACTCCTCAGGATGCTTTAGGCCTGGTGACAATTGGAAGACTGGGAACTTTATACGGATCTGAAAAAGCACAGAAAGTTTTGAAGTCTATTGAAAATTTAAGTGCACAAAAAATGAAGCAGATCTCTTCCAAAGCACTTCCAGACCAAATTAAAGATTTAGTTAGTTGTGGGTATATTCAGTCACAGGATTTGCTGAATAAGTTTTCCACGGCCGCGGTTGATCCCGGTCAAGATCCACTTGTGACTCAAGTCTTTCCTCAAATGGCGACTAATGGCGACCAAAGAAGAACAGCAACGATGGCCAAACTTATCCTTGATGGATTTGTAGGTGTCGGAACAGTTGAAAAAGGTGGATTTGATTATCATGACAACAGTCGCTCATCTGGTGAAACACGTGACTTCGAAATAGGAACCATGATCGGTAAAGTTTTAGAACTAGCTGCTTTAAAGAAAAAAGATATTTTAATCTACGTCTACACTGATGGTGGTGTGTCTGCTGGTAACACAATTGATAACTCGGCCAATGGAAGAGGTAAGCTGGTATGGACTGGGGACAGCTCTCAGAGATCATCAAGTTTTATGCTTCTCTATAGAAATGCTGGGAAACCAACTCTAAGAAACGCGAACATGAGACAAATTGGAAACTTTAAAGACAACGGTGCTGTTAATACGACAGCAACTCTAACAAGCAATAGTGTAACCAATTTATCAAAAGCGCTGGTGGCCAACTACCTTTCGTTAACTGGAAAGGAGTCTACGCTTGCGACAGTTGTTGGAGACAATCCATTTGGATCGAATCTTAATAACTATTTATTCTTTAATAAAATTTAATCGCATTATAGGAAATAGACTTTGAAAAGATCAACTCAATACAAAATTTCTTCATTCGTTTGTCTTGCACTTGTCATGATCAGTTACAACCAATGTATGACACCAATGCAGGCTAAAAAATCTCCACTGGAATTTTCTACAAAAGATGCTTCCACTAATGCAAATGGATCATCCAATGAAAACACTTACACTTCAGCAGAAGTTAAGGCCATCTCAATGGATGCTTTCAAGACGACAGTTTACCCCATTACAAGGGCCAGATGTGTGAGCTGCCACGGCGTAAGTCAGACTCCCCTTCATGCTTCGTCTAGTATGGAGACAGCCTATAACTCTTTAGTTGATAACTTCAAAGTTGATTTCAACAATATTGCCAATTCAAGAATGGTGTTAAAACTTAAAAATGACCGCCATAACTGCTGGGGAGACTGTACGGCCAACGCTGTAGAGATGCAGAACCAGATCACTGAATGGAAAAGACAAGTTGATTTAAAAGCTCCAGATGCTACAGACTCAACTAACAATGTTTCGAATACAACAACTGTGGAAACAAATACAGTTGAAGAAATTTTAAATCCTGAAAATATTATCGATCAGGGAACAATCACTTTGATGGCAGAAAGCGGATCTCTCAGAGCACCGATGACGAAGGCAAGCGCCAATGGAGTGAGTTATATCTGGTCACCAGAAGGAGTGGGAACTAAAACTCTGACAAGTTCAGACGCAGGTCTTGCTTATGTCAATTTTAAAGTAACTAATTCTGATTTTTACAAAGTGTATATGTTAGTAGATGCTCCCGATGCAAACTCTGATTCAGTATTTTTAAAAGTGGCCGGAAGTCAAAACACTGAATGGCACATTAAGCTGACAAAAGGTTTTGAATGGCGAGAAGTAACTAGCACGACAGCTTATCTTGATTCTCCTTTTTATATTGCCGGTGGAAACGACTATGGAGTTGAGATCCGCCAACGCGATGATGGTTTAAAAATTTCCAAGATCACAATAACTAATGATCCAAATTTTAACCCTACTCCGATGAAAGCTCTGAAGTCGACAATAAGTGTTCCGCTTAACACCTTGTCAGGTGTAAGTGGATCAATGCTTGATATCGATATTGAAGACTACGATATGTACAGCTACAAGCTTACTAATCCAAGAATCAGAACAACAAAAGATTTTTATGTTAAAACTTTAAAAGTATTGGTTAACGGAAGTTTCAATCCACAACATGCAACGTATTTAGTTGTTGATAAAACAGTGACACCTGCTGATGGAGTTTTATCTCCATATTCAATGATTCTCCTAAAAGACAGAGGTCCAACTTACGACAAACTGTCTTTCAATTTTGGAACAATTGGAGAAAAGAAGTCCACAGAAACTCCAAATCCGACGACACCTGTGCCTACAACTCCGGCCCCTGTAACAAAACTGACTTCAGTTAAAGGATTCCAACAAACACTCTACCCTATTTTAAGAGCAAGATGTGTTAGTTGCCATGGAGCAAATCAACCTCCACTTCATTCTTCGGCCGATGTTAATGTTGCTCACACCAATGTCACAGAAACGGGCCTAGTTAATTTCACGAATATTACGTCATCAAAAATCTCAGTAAAGCTTAAAACAAACAAGCACAACTGCTGGGGTGACTGTAATGCGAATGCTGCTGAGATTGAAGGCCAAATCAGCGTGTGGAAAAATCTTTCAGGTAAATAATGATTAAAAAAGGCATCATACTTTCTCTTTCACTTTTTATACTTACTCTTGCCATCGACTTCCTATGGAAGATGAAGATGGCAGGAGATCTTCACCATATTAACAAAGGTTTTATTTTTGGGACTCTTCAGGATCTTCCTGCAAGTTTAACACTGGTTACACTTTCTTCGATGGGTGGACTTCTTTTTTTCATCTACATTCTTTTAATCTCCATGCTTTCTCCACAACTTAATATTTTGAAAGCTGGACTTGGTTTACTCGTGGGGGGAATTCTCGGAAACGTTATTGACCGCGCCATTCATGGTGGGACAATGGACTTTATTCCCCTTAATCTTCCCTATATGGGGGCAATCGTTTTTAACCCTGCCGATGCCTTTCAATGGATTGGAGCTGCGATCATTGCAATTAAAATTATCACTAAAGATGACATTATCTGGTACCCGGAAAATCAGCGTGGATTCTCTTTAATTAACTCTAAAGAGCAGATCAAATTTGCTTTGAAGTTTGCGGCCATTTCATTATGTACATGTCTGGTGTTAGGTCTTTTTTCTTTGTCATACCTGACTTTGACTCTTCAGAGCATGCACATTCAAAGTAAATCTCCAGCAATTGGATTTGCTATCAGTTACGTGGCGATCACTCTTTTTTTTACGACTCTTTCATTTTTTTCAGGATTGCTTATTTCACAAAGAACCGCTGGTCCGCTCTATGCTTTTGAGAAGTATGTTGAAGATCTTCTCAAAGGTGACCAGCGTGATTTAAAACTTCGTGAAGGCGATAATTATAAACACTTAGAAAAGATCGCCTCCGATTTAAAGAACCATTTTCATAAGTAAATTTACCTTACATAATTTCCAGCACTGCTGCGTTCCTGTTAATAACCAGAACCCTCAGTGCTGATAAGTATCTCTCAAATGAATCCACATCTGAATACTTCGCCAACTCCTGAACCGCTTTGTGAGCAAACGCCCCTACTTCTTTTAATCCCATCAACTCATCCGCTGGCACCGACTCCCAGATCGCCTCTGCTGTGGCCTTATCTTTAAGAGTGGTTGGATTCATCAGCAATTCTTTGAACGCTTTGTAATCCATGTTCTGACCGCCCGCCTTAAACTGAGTGTAGAGCTTTTTCGTCAGCTGTTCTTCAACTACACGATACTCGGCCATAACCTTAGCTGCATCTTTTCCTGTCTTTCTGCTGGCCATTTCAGCAACTGAAAGTTGGAAAGATTTAAAGGCCCCAAACGTTGTTTCAGATTTTACATAACGTTTAAGTTTTAAAGTAGCTCTCGCCTGTGATTTATAACTTTCATGCACAAGTCTTGCTCTTGCCGTCACAATTCTTCTTAACGTTTGTCCTTCAGACATCTTACTTAAGATAGGAAACTTGGCACCTTTAAAGAAGTTTACTTCTGGCATCCCCTGAACAAAAACAAAGTATGGAATCTCTCGTTTTCTCAGTGGGATATCAATGAAGATATCGGTGATGTCTTCAATATTTCTATTGATATAAGCTTGAAGCTGTCCTGGATTACTTCCCATCGCTGCTAAATCTTTTTCAAGTTTTAAAATCTTCGCAGCATTTTTGGCCAGGTCTTCGTTTCTCATTTTTAAATACCAGTCTTTCATTCCTGAGAAGATTGGAATACGCTTACCGATTCTATCTGTGGCATTGACCTCTCTCATGATTCTTACGGCCTTATTCAACCTCTCACCTGAATAACCGTTAATAAGTCGTAACATCTCTTTTGGGTTGTCCCCAAAATAATTTGAAATCATGTGTGCTGTCTGTTTATCAATATTCGCCTGCGTGACTTTTACTGACACTTTTCCAATCTCGTTACGAACTGTTTTTGCATAAGCAAGCTTAGCGCGCTTAATTGGGTCAAGCACTCCACCGATTTTTGACATCATGGTATTTAAGTCAATCTCACCAGATGTGTAGAGTTTTCTAATCTTACTGATTTTTTCAGTAGCAGTTTGCAGTGATCTGGCATCCACTCCGGCATTTTTACTCACAGAAGTTAGTCCCAGTAGATACTGAGCGGCCCTTACCTCTTCTTCTTGAGTCACTGACTTCGCTGCTGCTTTAAAAGAGGCCTTACCAGTTTTTCTCACCATAGATTGAGCTGAGACATACACAAGTTTTGGACCAAGTGCTAGCGATCTGGTTGCAACACCAATCAGAGGGAAAATACTAATGGCCTCAAACGCCGCCCATGCATAAGAGCGGTGGACTTCGTCAGCACTTCCAGTATTAGCAAAGCCCAGGTCTTCCATAATCTTGATTTGTTTTTCAGAAAGATCCGCCTGAACTTTTCGTTCAAGTTCGTTACCGGTTAACTTAACCTGAATCCCTAAAGACGCAAGCCCTGCTACGGCCATTGCTCCACCTAACGGAGCACAGATACCACCTGACAGGGTTGTACATGCACCACCGACAATAATAGCGGCCATACCGGCGATCCCTGAACCAATCCCCCACCACATGTCACGCCATTCACTGGATGTCATTGAGCTGATTTGGTCCATAACTTCTTCAGGGACAGCAGGAAGACCTGCCATCTGGTTTAAGTCGTTTTGCGCTTTAGTTGTCGAATAGAAAATGTTTTTAAATTCATTTTCATCGTTCACATCCATTTTACAAAATCGATCAAGCTCAGAGAGAATTTGTAGTTTTCTAGTTTGAGCGGCCTGTCTTAAAAGATCTTTATAGATTGGTTTTTTATAAGCATCATCCATGGCCAAAAAGTTCATTTTTAGACTGAAGGTATTGTCGATACCATTGACCATCGAGAACTGCTCAAAAAGTTTTTGTTGAGCGGCGGGGTCCTTCATTTTGTAAAGTTTCAAGAAGAACTCACCTAATTGAGCTGCATCTCCTTGAGCGACTTTTTTAATTTCTGTAACAGCTTTAGCTCCAATTGTCACACCAGTCGCAAGTGCTGCATCTTTTGTAAGAATCGTTTTATAAGAAAGATTTTCGGCCGTTTTATAATACGTGACCTGATTTTTTCCCTTTACACTGAAGAGCTGAGCATTTCTTTGTTGAATATCATCTACAATATTTCTCCATATCGTAGACTTTTCTTTGCCGGATAAAATGGACCCACCGTGATTATAAGAAAGAGGTTTATTAAGTCCTAAAACCTTACCTGCTTTTACCAGGGCATTGTATTGAACACTAACATTTCTTGCCTTACACATGATCTGTTCATTTTGGATGTAACTATTTTTTCTATCATACTGAGGAATAATTCCCTCTTGCTGATACTCAAGCTGATCAAGTGCGACCATGTAACTCATTTTTAATCTGGCCCATGGATTTCCTGCGGCCATTTGATCGTATAAAAAGTTAAGCTCGAAAGGTTTAGCATCAGGCAGAAGATTAAATTTATCCCTCATATTTTGCCAGATGTAACCTAGGAATGGATACAGTTCTTTAAATTTGGCCTCTTCCAGTCTTCTCGTAGGAATATACTTTTCTCCCGAGCGGAACTCTGAAAGAAAGTTAGATAAATTAACCAGCGTGTTTCCTTCGAAACAAATTCTCGTAATTTCCGGACCTCTACGGCTTCCCATCATACAGGCATTCTGAATCATCGCGTACAGCTTTGACGTTTTCGGAAGATCCTGCTGATTATAAATTGTGTCAGCAAGATATCTTAAACTCCAGTCTCTCCACACCGGTGCAGAGTACATTGAAGGGAAATCAATTGAGACTGTTTTCCCAACAAATTTTTTCTTCATTCTTGCAGTCACCAGATCAGAATAATCGATAAGACCATTGGCCTGCATCAGCTCTAACAAGTATGGCGATAAGTTTTGTTTCCCAGGATAAATTTGCTCTACACCATCTTTTGTTTTGATCTCTGCAATTTCATCTGCCGGGTATTCACCCAACATTTTTTGGAATATCTCATGGCCGGCAATCGTTACGTTCTGCCCTTTAACTTTTGTCCTGAATGAACTTTGAGCTTCACCACCTTTAAACTGCATGATGGTTTGAAAGTGTGACATATCATCAAAGTGTGGCTCCAGAGCTTTAGGCCCTGCATCTTCAGCACTTCTTAGTGCGTTTTTATAGTTCTCAAAAGGCACTAGTCCGCTGTAGCCTTCTTTTGTTGGATCTTTGCTGACGTTATCAATGTAGTAGTCCAGATAAGAACTATCATCATCTTTGTAAGTCAAACCATGGCTGGAAAGAATATTCTCCAGGAATTGTTCACCAACACCTGGTTCGTATGAAAATTTGAATTTAGCAGGTAAATTCCCATTAAAATGCGTTTGACAGGCATTGGGAATAGCAAGGTCTGCTTTATTTCCTAAAATAGTTTCATACAAATAAACTTGTGAAAGCATCATGTGCAACGTCATCCACTTTAGTGCGATAACATAGTTTTTTGCCGAAGGCGCTTTTAATAAAGTTAAAACGTCATGACGAATAATATCTGTTTCAGAAAAACTTAAACGGTAAGATCCATTTTGATTTTTCTTTGCTTCCATATAAAATGGAGTTGTACCCGGATTTGGCCCTTGAGTGATAAGCCCTAGTTCACTCTGTCCCAGGCTTTCGTAAAAACGAGCTGTCATGAATGGCTGAAGATTATTATAGAACTCTTTTCCGTCATTTTCTTTTGGAAGATATGAACGTTTGATAACAACAATATCACGCATCGGCATAAGAACGTTTTCAACATACTGAGCAAGTAACTCTGCTCTGTCTTCTGATGAATAATTCTCATTGTTAATATTTGGACCTAGGGCCTTAAAGAACGCAATAGCTTCTCTATATAAGGCCAAAAATTCCGGATCAATTTTATTTTGAAAATACGTCAGGTTCTTTTTAGTTTTTTCTTCTTTAATTGTCTGCTTAACAACTTTATCGAAGTAACCTTCGATCTTGACTTTAGGGCACGATTTTTTTTCAAACTCATCTCGATCTAAAGAGTAATTATCAGCAGAACATGAATCACGTTTCACCGATGCCATCAATTTTTTAAAGTCCGCATCGAGCTGTGCCTTAGAGCAATTGGCATCTTTTTCAGACCCCATCACGCGACTTTTAAAGTCCTTCATGTTGGCAATCACATCATCAAAATTGGCCTCTGCTGCTGGTGTTCTTCCCCACTCGCTGAAGTTCATCGAACATGACTGAACGAGAAGACATGTAATGAGTAGACTTGTTTTAAACCACATAAAAAAATACTCCATTAGACAAAAGATCAATGTCGTATCGGTATTGTCGGGTATTTCTTTAGTGATTTTGAAATCAATGAGTTAAAAGAAAAATAAAACTAAACTTATGAGGTCTGATACCCGACAAGATCGATATGATTCTAAGAAAACTTCATTTAATCACCCTCGTTTTCATACTGGCCTCATGTTCAAACATGCAGGAGAAATCACAATATGAACGTATGCCTGCGGAAGCAGCGGGGTCTTGCCAGGATCTGGCAAAAAGTCTTTTTATGAAAGACAACTATAAAGAAGACTTAAATCAGGCCTTGATAGATAAAAAGCTTTTAAAATTTTCCAATAAATTTGTAACTGTTCAACATCCAAAAATGGACTGGATCAATAAAGCACGTGCTGCTTTAAACAGGTCACTTAAAAACTGGAACAATAATAAGTACCCGGCCTTTTATATGTTTAGTGATGAGGAAGTTGTCACTGAAGCTAAAAGATATTTTAGTACAGTCAATAGTATGGTTACTAATGGTGTAACTCCTGCCCCTGAAGCTTCTAAAAATCTGGATGTCGTAACTGGATGGATGAAGAGCTTTGAAGGTTATCAAAAAGATATTGATAATCTTTTAGAAGAGAGAATATCACTTCAATACAATCTGAAAATTTTAAAGAAGTTTAAGCAAACTGAAGATGTTCAGGATATCAAACTCGTTATTAAAAGAAATGGTGTCTTCACAGAAGAAATCCTGACGTTAAGAAAAAGTGATAAAGATAAAAATGCACTGATTGCTAAACTAAAGGGTGAAATGAAGGCCCTTGATGGTGGCATTTTTAAGAATGGAAAAATTAGAGATCGTATCGTCAGACAAGCGGCCCTGAATGATATGCTGACAATCACTCAAAGAGAGTTTGAATACGGTATAAAAAACACAGTCAATCCTCACGAAGAACTGACTCTTGAACTGGAAAGAATGAATGCTCTGCTTGCCAAAGCAGAGTTAAAACCTACGACTTATGGAGTGTACAGAGTTACGAATAAAGTTTTTATGAGAGAAGCATTATCAGCAACAAAACTTGATGTTGCTTATAAAAAATTCCTCGAAAAACCGGCCATGAAATTTAAAGAAATCATCGATGCTTTTATTAAGAAAAAAACCAACCAGACTGAAGAACAAAAAGTTGGAATCTTTAAAAGAATGTATGCAAAAATTACCAGCATCACGCCTAAGCAATTAACGATTGGTGGTGGCTCGGTAGTTGTAGCTGGAATTGGTGTTGAAAGATATTTTGCCGTTAAGGACACACCAGCGATCAATGAAGAAGTATCAGGTGGAGAAGTTAATACTCACGAAGCTAAAGAAGTTACACTTGATGATAAACAACATCAGGAACAATTAGACAGAACACAAAAAGAAGATACAAAAAGAGTTGATGAACACACTGAAGTAGTGGAAATCGAGCTTGATGAGCTACTAGAGTAGCGGCCCATCAAGCCGTCTTAAAAAATCTTAGTTTCTTAAATCTTTTCTTAAAATCTTACCGACATTTGTTTTAGGAAGTTCAGTTCTGAACTCTACCAGCTTTGGAACTTTATAGTTTGTAAGCTCTTTTCTACAGAATGCAATGATCTCTTCTGAAGTTAAGCTCTCATCTTTTTTAACGATGAAAAGTTTAATCGCCTCAGTTGTTTTTTCATCCGGAACACCAATAGCGGCCACTTCAAAAACTTTCGGGTGAGTTGCAACAACATCTTCAATTTCATTTGGATAAACGTTGAATCCCGATACTAAAATCATATCTTTTTTACGGTCGACGATTTTTACATATCCTTCAGGATTAATAAATCCAACGTCACCTGTTTTAAAGAATCCATCACTCGTCATAACCTTTGCAGTCTCATCATCACGATGCCAGTATCCAGGCATAACCTGAGGACCCTTAATACAAATCTCTCCTACTTCATCAATGCCTAACGTCTTGTCGTTGTCATCTTTGATCACAACATCAGTTGACGGAATCGGCATCCCGATAAAGCCATTGTAGGCCTTTAAATCAAGCGGATTAATACAAGCAGCAGGAGACGTTTCTGTCAGTCCATAAGCTTCAAGTAAAACTTTACCAGTCACTTGTTTCCATCTGTCGGCCACAGCTTTTTGTACGGCCATCCCTCCACCTAGGGCAATTTTCATTGGCCCAAAATCAACCGTTTTAAAGTCAGGGTGATTTAATAATCCGTTGAAAAGTGTATTTACACCTGGAAGAACAGTGAATTTCCATTTCTTAAGTTCTTTAATAAATCCTGCCATATCGCGAGGATTGGTAATAAGAACGTTGGTTGCTCCAATAGAAACAAACACCATAGAAACTGTTAAAGAAAAAATATGGTACAGCGGAAGTGGTGAAATTAAAATTTCAGTCCCGATATTTAATCCAGGAGAAAGCCATGCACGCGCCTGGCACATGTTAGCGACAATATTTTTGTGAGTCAGGATTGCTCCTTTTGCCACTCCAGTTGTTCCGCCTGTGTATTGTAAAAAAGCAATGTCAGATAATTTCAATTCTGGTTTTTTAAAAGTTTTTGGATTTCCTTTTCTTAGTTCAACCACAAAACTTTTAGAACTTGGAATGCTCCACTCAGGAACCATCTTCTTAACTTTTTTAATAACGAAGTTCACTAAAAGAGATTTAGGGAAACCTAACATGTCGCCAATATTTGTTGTCAAAACGTGCTTCACTTCGGTTTTTTCCAGAACCCCTTGAAGAGTGTGGCAGGCGTTTTCAAACACCACGATGGCCTTCGCCCCTGAGTCCTTAAGTTGGTGCTGAAGCTCGCGTCCCGTGTATAGTGGATTTACGTTTACGGCCACAAATCCCCCTCTCAAAACCCCAAAAAGGGCCACTGGATACTGAAGGATATTTGGCATCATAAGGGCCACGCGGTCACCTTTTTGTAACTTCAAATCGTTTTGCAGGTAGCTGGCAAATTGGCGGCTCAACACATCAACTTCTTGATAAGTAAGGCCTTTTCCCATGCAACTGAAGGCCTGTGTTTGAGAAAATTTGCTGAAACTTTCTTCTAAAAGATCACCAATGGATAGATACTTTTCGATCTGATCTTCGATGTTGGCAGGCACGCCGGGCTGATAGTTTTTTAACCAAATTTTATCCATAAAATCCCCTCTTAAAAGTGTACTCAAAGATTCTAATAGAATAACCATGATGGCGCAAAGTGCTGTGAAGCAAATTTCTTTAATATTATGTTTGCCCCGATTTTGAAATGTGTTATATCTTTGGTCTAATAGTTACTTTGGTCCTAAGTTCTAACCTAACTTTTGATCATTTTTTTGGAGTTTTTTGTATGGCTACTAAATTGTATGTTGGAAACCTTCCTTACTCAGCTAAAGAAGAGTCTCTTAAAGAACACTTCTCTTCAGCAGGATCAGTTGCATCAGTGAAAATCATCATTGACCGCGAAACTGGAAGATCAAAAGGATTTGGATTCGTTGAAATGGATTCAGATGATGGAGCTTCTTCAGCTGTATCTCAACTTGATGGTCAAGAGTTCGAAGGGCGTTCACTAAGAGTTTCTGAAGCGAAACCACAACCAGAGAGAGAATCTCGTGGTGGATTCGGTGGCGGCGGTTCACGTGGTGGATTCGGTGGCGGTGGAAACCGTGACGGTGGATCACGCGGTGGATTCGGTGGCGGTGGAAACCGTGGCGGAAGAAGAGATTAATCTTTAAAGCTTACCAAAATATATGGCGGCCCTTTCGAGGGCCGCTTTTTTTTATCCTTTTTTAGCCTATGACAAACACCCCTGCCCTAGTTAAAGACCTCGATTACGTCATCAACGAAGATGGCAATCTGGTATTCACAGCACACTATCTTAAGAAGCGCGGACATTGCTGTCAGAGCGGTTGTAAGAACTGTCCTTACGGATACTCTGATAAGGTCGATCCAAACGTTCCAGCGGAGTATAACGACGCCTGGGAAGACTTTTCTGATGATAGCTTTGACGATGACAATGATGACGACTAGTACATTCACCATTATCTAAATAGATTTACCTTCATTGTTTTTCAAAAACAAAAATGTTAATTTCATTTTTTAATTACCTGTCCACATATAAGTTCATAATTTGGTTGAACGTCTCTACCAACTTCCTCAAAAAGTTGACTATTGGAACATTGAAAAGCTGATGCAAGTTTGTCAGCTGGAGATATGTTTTATGCACGTTTCATCAGCCCCCTCTGATCACCAATCAACAAGTTTCACTAAAGGCATAATGTTCATTATCCTTGGGTCTTCTAGTTACGGAATGCTCTCTACTTTCGTAAAACTTTCTTATAAGCAAAATTACACCACTGCAGAAGTGACCTTAGCCCAATTTGTCTGGGGGATTTTAGCACTGACAATTTTAGGCCAGTTTTTTAGTCAATCTAAAACGTCCCTGACAAAAAACGAAATTTTAAAACTCATGTTGACCGGCATGCCGATTGGTTTAACAAGTGTTTTTTATTACCTCGCAGTTAAGTACATTACAGCTTCGGTTGGAGTTGT
>JBEIPV010000173.1:0-4611 GCA_040376855.1 Bacteriovorax sp. | reverse complement strand
TCATTTGAAGATGCAAAAAGAATTTATCTGCCGACTTGGAAAGGTGGAGGAAGACTTAAGTTTAATGCTACTTCAACAACGACTTTCTTCACAGGTAAAGACGATGCTCCGTCACTGGTTTATTGGGCCAGACAAAATCTAAAAACCAAAGATATTTTATTTTTGGTTTACATGAAAGATTTCTCAATTGCTTTTTGTAAATTAAAACCAAACCCTAATGGATTTCCTCAATGAAAAAAATAATTTTTCTTACTCTTCTATGTTCAACTTTTACTCTTTTTGCAAAAGATTACACTTCGGAAGGACAAAAGTTTACAGTCGAGACACTTTTTGAAGGTGGCGATGTCATTTGGGGATTTGATTTTTTAAGTCCCAACGATGCAGGAGAAATCCTTTTTACTGAACGCGATGGGAAGATGAGACTGCTGGATTTAAAAACGAAAAAGGCCCAGGAAATTGCCGGGGCTCCAAAAGTTTTTAATAAATCTCAAGGGGGATTGCTAGATGTTTACATTGATCACAAGAGCAATGACATCTATCTGACTTATTCAGAACCTGTTGATAAAAAGGGGACGACAAGTTTAATGAAAGGAAAACTTTCAGCAGATAAAAAGTCGTTTAATGGAACTAAAATTTTTCAAGCGCAGGCCTTAGAAAGCACAGGTGAACATTTTGGTTCTCGTATCGCCATTGATAAAGATGGATTTCTTTTTATGGGTGTAGGAGAAAGAAATAAGAGAGAGCGCGCTCAGGACTTAAATACTCATCATGGAAAAATTTTGAGATTAACAACTGAAGGTAAAGCAGCACCGGGAAATCCGTTTATAGGAACCAAAGGGGCCTTGCCTGAAATCTGGAGTTACGGACATCGAAATCCTCAAGGCTTAATTATAGATTCAGAAGGAGCACTGCTCGATGCAGAGTTTGGCCCACGTGGTGGGGATGAAGTGAATCTAATTGAGAAAGGGGCCAATTATGGATGGCCAGTAGTCACTTATGGAAAAGAGTATTGGGGGCCTTCTATCGGAGTTAAAGAAAAAGCGGGTATGAAGCAGCCGCTGTATCATTGGGTTCCATCTATTAGTCCTTCGGGGATGATGATGTACAAAGGGTCTGCTTTTCCAAAGTTCTCTGGGAATTTATTCTTAGCAACATTAGCAGGAAGTCATCTTCATCGCATCGTGATGGATAAAAATAGAAAGCTTCTGAAGGAAGAAAAGCTATTGGAAGATTTAGAAGAGCGTTTTAGACAAGTAAAAATGGGCCCAGATGGAATGATCTATTTATCTACTGATAGCGGGAAAATCTTAAGACTAAAACCAATCCCGTAAGTTACCAATTGATAACCGTACTTAGTCAAAGGTTAGGCTAGATCAACGAACGCATGACAAAACTTTAAAAGTGGCAGAAAATGAGAGGGAAAATATTAATGATCTCTCTCATGCTTCGAGGCCTTTATGTCAGTCACAATAACCAGAAATCCCAACCTTTCTAAAAACGCCAAACAAACGACGTTTGAGCACCAATTAAAAAAAGAATTTGGTGAATCGTGGTGGACGGGATTACCTCCTGAGAAATGCCCGGGGTTTGATCAGGAAAGAAATTGTCTGGTCGCTCTTCCGCTTTTAAATCTTAGTATCTGCACGCGCGAAGATATTCTCGCTTACTTTAATAACTCATGGACACTGACAGAACTTCTTTTTCAAAGTTTAAAAGTTGAAGAAGCTTATATCAGACCGCCATACCACGCGCTAAGACACCCACTTATTTTTTATTATGGTCACCCGGCCGTTTTATATATCAACAAACTTCGCCTGGCGGGCTTTCAAAAAGAGCCGATCAATATCTACCTGGAAAAAGTTTTAGAAACAGGTGTTGATGAAATGAGCTGGGACGATATGTCCAAAAATGAAATGAACTGGCCAAAAGTTTCGGCCGTGCATGCTTATAGAAAAATCATTTACGATATCATCGTTGACCTGATTAAAAATCATCCGGACTTAAATCAGTTAAAGAGTCAGGGTCCAAGCTCTCCGTGGTGGGCGCTATGGATGGGAATGGAGCACGAAAAAATTCACTTTGAAACATCAAGTGTACTGATACGTGAACTTCCTATTGAGTATGTTGAAACACCAAAGTACTGGGCACCACTTCACCCATCAAAAAATACTCCGCAAAATGTAACGGAAAATTCGTGGGTAAAAAAAGCAGGTGATACTGTCACTATCGGTAAACCTCAGGGGACTGAGTCTTACGGATGGGATAATGAATACGGAAGTCGTTCTGTTAAGATTAAAGATTTTGAGTACACAAAAAATCAAATCACAAATCATGAGTACTTAGATTTTGTTTCTGTTGGTGGATATGTCAACGACAAGTACTGGAGTGAAGAAGGATTATTGTGGAGAAAATTTAGAAACACAAAACGCCCGACGTTCTGGGTAGCAACGGGCCCTGAAGGCTCACATGAATATGAATTAAGAACTCTTTTTGACATGATACCAATGCCTATGTCTTGGCCGGTGGAAGTGAATTTTCATGAGGCGGTAGCTTATTGCAATTGGAAAATGGAAGCAGATAAGAGCAATCTTAAATACCGTCTGCTGACAGAAGCAGAATTCGTCTCTCTTACTCCCAAAGTAAAAGATCCAGTTTTACAAAAGCACGCTTATAAAACTTATAAAGGTTTTACTGATTATAATGATGAGTACAAACAAAACTTCAACTTTATCTGGTCGTCAGCAAAAGACGTAAACTCTGACTTGTATGGAAACACGTGGCACTGGTTAGTCGATCAGTTCAATCCTCTGGAAGGATTTAAGATCGATCCATTGTATGACGATTTTTCTACTCCTTGCTTTGATGGAAAACACCAGATGATCAGAGGTGGGTCTTTCATGAGCTGTGGACATGAAGCGAGCCACTGGGCACGTTTTCACTTTCGTCCACACTTCTACCAGCACTCTGGTTTTAGAATGGCCGCGACACTTGATGGATCAAGTGACAATGGAGCTAAACTTTTATTAAAAGCAAAAGAGTATGTTCACCCTCGTCGTGAAAATATCTTAGATCAGATGAATGACAAAGACTGGTGGAAAAAAATTGAGCAGCCACTGGAATTAGATAAAGCTGAGATGACGGCGATCTTTGATCAAACTCAGACTCAGGTTTTAAAATACATGGAAGAGATGCCGGATAAATCTCCCATGGGAGAAGCTCACGATCCGAAAGTAAATGGATTGAAAGAAAATTTCAGCATTCCTTATCAAACGACAAAAAACTTTCCGGCCCATCCTGAAAATTATCAGGTGCTGATGAAAACCATTTTTGAAGATATGGCCAAGTACTCGCAGCTTCCAGGACACCCTGGATTTGCCGCTTATGTAGCTGGAGCAGGGAACTTCATTTCTAATACTGCTCAATTGATCGCTCAGACATTAAATCCTTTCACTGGTCATTATATGATGGCCCCAGGTCTTGTGACTCTGGAGATGGAAGTGATTAAGTGGTTTCAAACTTTAGTGGGCTACAATGAAATCTCTTCACAGGGATTTTTAACAACGGGAAGCTCATACGCCACTCTTAGCGCTCTGGCGATGGCGAGAAAAGAAAAAGTTGATGGACACGATTATTCTAAAGTGACCGCTTACGCTTCAAGTGATTCACATCACTGTATTGCGAAAGCTTGGGCGATCTTAGGATTTAAAAAAGAAAACCTAAGACTGATTCCGCTTCGCGATTTTAAGATGGATACAAAGATTTTAGCTGAGAAAGTTGAAGAGGATGCGGCCCGTGGATTTAAACCTTTTATGGTGGTGGCGACACTAGGCTCAACTAAAACTGGTTGTGTGGATTCACTTCAAGAGATTCTACCTATTTCTAAAAAACATAATTTATGGCTGCATGCAGATGGTGCTTATGGTGCCTTGTTCATGTTAACTGCCGCTGGAAAAGAAATATTAAAGGGAATTGAGTCTACAGACTCGGTCGCTCTTGATCCACATAAAGCACTTTCTATTCCTTATGGAACAGGATGTTTATTAGTAAAAAATAAAGATCACATGTTGTTTGATTATTTATCAGATGACTCTTACATGCCACCTCGTCCAGTAGACCAAGTAGACTACGCCGACATCACTCCAGAGCTGTCACGAGATTTTAGAGGTCTTAGAGTATGGCTTCCGATTAAGACTTTAGGGATTGGGCCATTTCAACTGAACTTAGAAGAAAAATTAAAATTAGCAGAATGGTTATCAGCTGAGCTTTCATCTATTCCTGAATTAGTTGTGATTTCAAAACCTGAATTAACGATTTTAACTTTCGCTCACAAAAAAGGTGACGAGGCGACTAAGAAATTAATGGAGAAGATTAACAATCAAGGCACATTATTTTTATCATCATGTTCAATTGATGGAAGAGTTGCTATTCGCTTCTGCCTTCTAGGATTCAGACTGCATTTTGACCGTCTGGAAAAGGCCGTGAATGAAATTAAGACGATGGTAAAATAGTGAGTATCGATAAATTTAAAGCAGAATTTTTTCAAGCAGGTTCGCGCATTCATTTAAACAATGGCGGGCTTGCTCCTATATCAGCTCCCGCAAGAGAGAGGAT
>JBEIPV010000145.1:0-6662 GCA_040376855.1 Bacteriovorax sp. | reverse complement strand
TGGGGGCGTTTAGGGAACTTCATTAATGGAGAGCTTTATGGCCGTCCGACAAACTCATGGGTGGGAATCATCTTTCCCAACGGCGGAGGATTGTATCCACGCCATGCCTCACAATTATATGAAGCTGTGCTTGAAGGGGTCGCTCTTTCAATCATTCTTTGGATCATGCGAGGAAAAGTTAAAGTCTATGGAATGATTTCTGCGGTTTTCATTTCTGGTTATGGTGTTTTTAGATTTATCGTGGAGTTTTACCGCGAGCCGGATTCACAGCTTGGGTATTACTTTGGATTTTTAACGATGGGACAGATTTTATGTTTCATCATGATTTTTGTAGGTATTGGAGTAGGGATTTACGCACAGAAGAGAAACGTTACCATTTAGGTAATGCTTCATTGAACTTTTGATAAAGTGGCACGACAGATTTGTCGCCACTTACAACTTCAACAAACATCGGGAAGCAAGTGATTGAACAGCTTCCTTGATAGATGATGTTGTTGCCATCACGGTTCATCCACACATACAGAGCGTTCATATCTTTTTGAACGTACTTATCCTGCTTTTTATATTTTTTTTGTAGATCAGCGAGAAAAATATCATGGATAAAATGTTGTGGGAGTCTGGCAAACATATCGGTGATTTTATCGTCCTTAGTTTGAATATAAACATCGATATGATAATTGGCCCTTTTAAGTTTAATTCGTAAGATTTTTAAATTCCCATTGTCTTCAAAAATATCCGACTGAATCGTTTTGTCGGATTTAATTTTTTCCAGATTTCCACCAGGTAAAAAGGGATCAAGTGAAGCAAAGGTAAAGTCGTAATTTGGTGGTTTAATTTCCGCATAAATACGAGTAGAAAAGCTCAATAAGAGACCCATAAGCAGAAGAAATTTTAAAGATGCCAGGTTCATTGGACTATTTTAAGCGGAGCTTTATTTAATATCTATATGGGAAAAAACTTTTTTTTTAAATGGTTTAAGGTTACACTGAAGTCTGTTCTGTACCCGGATTCAACAGGAGCGTTGGATCACCCTAGTGACTTCATCAGGATGATATACTTATGAGAAAAAACGTACTGTTTCGATCAACAACTTCTAAATTATCTGTCCTCGTTGCAGCTCTTATTCTTTCTTCATGTGCTACTTCTACTCAAACGCCAACAGCTAAGGTTGCATCATCGACTAACACGAAGGATGGTTTTGCATCTGAGAGTGTTCGCGAAGCTTATTTGCGTTTGAAAAAGACGGATTACACAGAACAAGATAAGAAACTGGACGAAGAACAGTCAGCTAAAATTGCTAAAGTTCAGTCAAGATCAATGATCACAGGAGCTTCAACTCTTGATGGTCTGGGCAACTATAAAGGTAAGACTTATTACCTTGAAGGGGCTGAAGAGTTAAATCTTGAAAACAATTATTTTGATATCCCTGTTACATACAATGCTCAGGTAAAAAAATGGATGAACTATTTCTTGAATAGAGGGCGTCCATTCTTCGAGCGTTACACTGAGAGAGCGGGAAGATATGCGCCGATTTTAGGAGCGATCCTAGAAGAGCATGGATTACCAAGAGATTTAATTTTCTTAGCTATGGCCGAGTCTGGATTTAACAATTCAGCGAAGTCATGGGCAGCAGCTGTCGGACCTTGGCAGTTCATGCCATACACAGGAAGAATGTACGGACTGGAGCAAGACTGGTACCGCGACGAAAGACGCGATCCGATTAAAGCAACAGTGGCTGCAGCAAGATACCTGGCAAAACTTTATGATGATTTCGGACAATGGGAAGTGGCAGCAGCTGCTTACAATGCCGGAGAAGGAAAACTTGGTCGCGCGATCAAAAAATACAAGTCTGAAGATTTTTGGCACCTTACAAAAGGGAAGTATCTTAAAGACGAAACAAAAAATTACGTTCCAAAGATTATGGCCCTTGCGATCATCGGAAAAAACCTAAAGTCATTTGGTTTTGATGATGTTGAATTCCACGAGCCATTAGATTTTGATGAAATCAGCGTTCCAGGTGGAACTGACTTAGTTAAACTTTCAGAAAGTGTTGGTGTTGATTTCGAAGAAATCCAACGTCTAAACCCTGAAGTTTTAAGATGGTTCACTCCTCCAAATATTGCTGAATACCGCTTAAGACTTCCACCAAACACAGCAGAGAAATTTGCTAATTGCTGTGCAAAAACGGATCTTTTGGCAGTAAACTTTCAACAATATGTTGTTCCTAAAAAAGGAATGACTCTGGCGGCAGTTTCTAAAAAATTCAAAATTAGAAAAGACTACGTTCTAGCAAGCCTAAACAATGTTTCTGAAAAAGCTAAGTTCTCAGAAGGTGATATTGTAAAGCTTCCATTTAGAGAAGGTGAGCTGGTAAGTGCTGATAACAACCTTTATGCGGACTTGTTTGAAAAACCTCGTCGCGAAATTCTAAAACGCAATAGCCGTGCTTATAGAGCAAAGAGGTATGCAGCTAGAAAAAAGCCAATGCGCTATTACACCGTAAAAAAAGGAGAAACACTGTTCACAGTGGCACAAAAACACGGCATCTCCGTAAAACGGTTAATAGCGTCGAACACTGACAAAATTAAGTCTAAAAAAGTTAACGCTGGTATCAGATTAGTTATTAAATAGAATTTTCTACTTCTCAGTCTTAATTTCTTTGAAGTACACTTTGGTTTTCAAAACTCAAAGTGTGCTCTCAAGGAAATATCATGGCCTTCAAAGATATCCATAAACTAAAAAAAATTGCTGTTGTTGAAAGAGAAACCATCACGGTTCCTTATTTAGTCATCGGGAAGGATATCTTCTCTCTTTCTTTATATAATGATTTAAAAACAGCTCATGGAGCTGAAAATGTACGCCTGCTTTCTCAGGATGCTCTTCTTCGTTCTGACTTACTTCCAAAGGGGCCAAGTTCAATTCGTGGAGAAACGAATCAAAGACTGTTTAAAGAGCTATATCCTGATGTGGCCATCACAAAATGCAGCGAGAATTCTCTTTTCTACAAAGATATGCAATGGAAGAGTTTTGGCGGAAGAAGTAAGTCTGAAGCCTTAAAATATGACGAAGGTTTTTTCACTGGCGATCGCATTGATCCAGACTTCGAGCAAATTTTTAAAAACATTCCTCACTCTGATGAATTTGTGAACCAAGTGAGCGAAGAAGCTTATCACGTAAAAATTAAGTCAATTAGAAGATCAGAAAGTGGATTTATCGTTGAATGTATCAATGGTACAGAATTTCACTGCGAGCACTTATATTTTGGCCTTTCTCCATATCATTATCTGGAATATTACTCTGAAAAAAGCGAGCTCTCAGATGCTTTTATTCAATTCTGTGAGAGTACAAAAACTTCTTCTGCATTGTTTGTGAAATATGTTTTTGATGAAAAACCTCTATCAGATATGAAGGAAACTTTGTTCATTCCTTTGAGTTATACACATGAATGGGGACACTTTATTGGTGAATTTAAAGACAATAATGGGGTTCAGGAAATCGAATTTATGCACTTTTTGGAAGATCATTTGATGTCTGAAGAAGACGTTTCACGTGTTATTCGTCTTTTAAAGAAGAGTATGGAGAAGATTTTTGAAAATTTTTTAAAAATAAAAAGCCGCGAATACATCTCTTTAGAACAAGAAATTGGGTGTCTTAAAATTGACGACACGATTTTTGACAAGAGCTGGGAAGAGCATCCGAAAGAACATTTAAACCTGGCCTTCATTGGGATAAACGCTCCACTATCAAAGCAGCAACGCGAAAAGTTCAGCTTCGAATATTCTCCAGAGACTGCAAATGGAGTAGTGCGTGGATTAATTGCATACACAAACCATACCAAAAAATTTGAATAAGGTATGTTGACAAAAGTCTGGACTCCTCAGACCATAAAATCATTGACGTGATTTTATAAAGGACTATTTCAATAGTTTAACTTCAAGGAGAAGATTGATGAAAAGAAACGTACTAGTAATTGCAGGACTTGCAGTTCTATCAACAAACGCTTTTGCTTCTAAGGCAAGAGTACAAGCACTAGGTCAAGACGCGAACCGTGGATCAGAGTACATCGCTGATTCAAGAAACGTATTCAGAAACCCAGCTGCTCTTAACGAAACAAAAAACTATTTAGTAACTGAGTGGGGAACAGCTAACAACACTGATTCATCTACTGCACCAAGAGCTGAAGGTGGATTCTTCCGTGAAATGGGAGCTTTCAACTACGGTCTATACCTTGGAAACGATGGTGAGAACACTGATAGATCTCAAGCAGTTAATAAGTTCTTAGCTCAAGACAACGCTCTTGATCTATTCATCGCTGGTGACATGGGTGTTAAGTGGGGAGCAAGACTTCACTATGCTGGTTCAAAAGATGAATCAACTTCAGCTTTCGAAAAGAAAAACACAGCATTCGGTCTTGGACTTGGTGTTGTTGCTGGTGCAATCGAAGGTTACGCTAACGTAGATATTTCAGATAAATCAACAGGAGCTACAGCTGCTGGTGACGTTCTTAAGCAAAAGCCATCATACCTTGTTGGTGGATCATACACTTGGACAGATTACACATTCTTCGCTTCTTACGAAAACAGAAAAACTGAAGAGTCTGGAACAACTTCAGAAACAACTAAGTCATCTGATATCGTAGTTGGTGCTGGTCGTGTTATGGAAATCAACCCAACTGCAAGAGTATTTGGAGATATCCACGTTTCTATCGCTTCTGAGTCAGACGCTGCTGGAAAAGTTAAAACAAACACACTTCCTGTAACTTTTGGTATGGAAGCTGACGCTACTTCGTGGTTAACTCTACGTGGTTCAGTTTCTCAAAACGTATTCCTTAACGAAAGAAAAAATGCTGCTGGTAAAAAAACTACTCAAGCAAACCAAACTTTCGTAAACGCTGGTGCAACTCTTAACTTTGGTAAACTTAAAGTTGATGGTCTAATCGGTACTTCTGATGCAGCTAGAAATGGTACAGTTGGTAGCAACACAAATGCTGGTACACTTACAACTGACAACCTAATGTCTAGAGTTGCAGTTTCTTACTGGTTCTAATTTCTTAAATGAAAAGATAAAAGGCCCTCCTTTATGGAGGGCTTTTTTTTAGGTGTTTCTAAAGTCGACAAATTTGCTTAAAGGGGAACCTGCATGAAAAAGTTATTAACAGTTGGATCAGCATTATTGCTTCTTACAACTTCTGCATTTGCTACTGAATCAAGACTACTAGCTCTTGGTATGAACGAAACAGACAACGAAGGTATGTACTACATTCAAGATGGAAGAAATATCTTCTTGAACTCTGCATACGTTAATCTTTACCCAGATCAATTGGT
Source organism: Bacteriovorax sp. (assembly GCA_040376855.1). Lineage (GTDB taxonomy): Bacteria > Bdellovibrionota > Bacteriovoracia > Bacteriovoracales > Bacteriovoracaceae > Bacteriovorax. The sequence goes on along the minus strand of JBEIPV010000145.1, from coordinate 1,338 downwards.
AACTGAATACGGAACGAATGGAGTAACTACAGGTGCTGGGCAATCTGTAGATCAAAACCACAAACCAAAAGCTCAAGGTGGTGTATTTAAGAAAATCGGTGGACTTACTTATGGTGTTTACTATGGTAACGAATCGAATACATCTTCACTTTTAAGAATTGTAGCTACAAGATCGACAACAGCTCCAGCTGTTGCACTTCCTACTGCTGATAACCAAATCGACTTCTTCGTTGGTGGTGATGCTGGAATTAAGTGGGGAGCAAACCTTACTTACGCTCACAGCAAAAACGAAACTCTAAATACGAACACAGGAACTAGTAAAGAAACTGGTCTTGCAACTCGTTTTGGTGTGATTGGATCTAATTGGGATGGACACGCTAACATTTCTCTTATGAGTAAATCGGAGTCTCCATATACAACTGGAACTCAAGAATTCAAAGGAAAGCTAGGTCTTCAAGTTGGTGGATCTTATAAATTCGATTTCGCTCGCGCTTTCGGATATGTTAAGCACTACGGATGGGAGCAAAAAGCTACTGGATTAACGGATGTAAAAGGTGATTTCACTAGTTACTATGTTGGTTTAGGTAATGAATATGCTATTACTGAAGGTGGAAAAGTATTCGCAGCTATTACAGCTAAGAAAACTGATATCAACCTAAAGTATGCAGATAAAGGTGAAGTTCGCCACTTAATCATTCCTGTAAACATTGGATATGAAGCTGTTGCAACTGAATGGTTAACTCTTCGTGGATCAATTGTACAAAACCTTTGGGGAACAAGAGATAACAAGAGACTTGCTACTGGTGCAACTGATTTAAGTGTTGCGGCTGGTGGTTTAATCAGGAACATCTATGGAACATCTGGAAAAGCAACTCTAGCGAACTCAACTGAAGTAAACGCTGGTGCTACTTTAACTTTTGGCCAACTTTCTCTTGATGGTATGTTAGGTCTAACTAGCAACAATAGAGGAACTGGTGATACGAGTACTGGTGGTGTAGCTAACAAAAACCAAGGTATGCTTGCTTTCGACAACCTAGCTACTAGAGTAGGATTAACTTACAAATTCTAATCATTAATTAGACGGATTTAATTAATGTAAAAAAAGGCCGAGCTTAACCGCTTGGCCTTTTTTTTTGCCTTCTGCAGATGACATACTTTATTGGATTACAAACAAGGCGCAAGCCTTCTATGATCATTAAGTAAATAATCCAAGGATGGTTTTATGAAATTAATATTTGCACTACTGACTTTATCACTTGCTAACGTTGCTCACGCATTTCCAAAAGCTCCATTTGATGCATTAACAACTCCCATCATTCATGATGAAAAATCGATGGC
>JBEIPV010000139.1:0-7066 GCA_040376855.1 Bacteriovorax sp. | reverse complement strand
CGTCTTGTGGTCTGTCAGGGTGTCTCTTAGGATGTTATTGTTTGCGATAAAAGGCATTCTTCTACCGATTGATAGAAAGTCTGCTTTTTTAAATTCATGATTCGCAGAAAGGTATTTTACGATATCGGTAATCAAAAGAATGTTGGCCTTATTCTTTTCCTGCTTGATGTAGTCTTCTGAGAGCTGAAATTTTCTGATCAGATTCGTTTTTGCACGCGTCCCCTTAGTCATCTCAACATAATTTAAAATATTGATAATAGGCCTAGTCTGGCTGTGCGTGGCCAGAGTGTAGCGGTCCATTAGAGGGCGGTTAGCGTCCGGATCATGTTTAAAGACAAAACCTTCTATTAAAAGGTCTTCCAAGTGGAAATTGAATTTTTCTGCCAGCTCAAATAAAACATTGAGCGGCAGCATCTGATTTTTCTGTTTAAAGTTCAGGTATTCTTTATGCTTGATTCCCATAGACTCAGCAAACTCAACTTCGTTAAGCAGTAACTGGTCTTGAATTTTTCCCAGATTTCTCCAGAAAATTAGGGTTTCGTTAAGAAGCATAAGTGACTTGCCACCTTTGATCTTTTTTTACTTCATGAATGGCAGGGCTTGTTCCTTTAATGTTCTTAGTCGATTTCATAACGTGAAATGGATATAAGAAGTTATAGTTCATAACAAGATCTGATTTTTCCAGTGACTTAACAAATGGAAGGTTCTTCTTCTTTAAGTTAACGAAGTATTCACCTTTTGTTCCAGTGAATTCGTACTCTAAAATACCGTCTTCATCGTTGTTAAGAATTGTTAAGATATCTCCGGCATTTTCTGAAGACACAAGGTCTTTCATTTGTCTTCCAAGAGCGTGATCGAAGTTAAGGTCTAGAAGTGCTACTGACTTAGCATTGATCTTGTTGTCATCCAGGAATGAAAAGAAAGTATCGGCCAGCTCAGTTGTAATTGGATGGTTCAGGATATAAAAAATCTCTTTAGTGATCCCATTTTCTTTTAAAAAAGCTTCAAATGTTTTGCTGTGGTTTTTAACCAGAAAATCGTAAAGAGGACGAATCTTTCTAACGTTAAAAATATAGTTTCCTTTTGAGTAATCAAAACCAGGAGCAAGAGAGGCCCCTTCAGTTTTTAGATTCTGGAAAGCACTCTCACTCAACTCGAGACCGTAATAAGTAAAGCAGTATGGATCTTGAATATTGAAAGCGCGTAAAAACTTAAACCACAAACCTAGCTCCGGGCTCATTGAGCCGGCCTCGATTTTGGAGATCGTTCCCTGTGTAACACCTAAGATGGCCGAAAATTCAGTCTGCTGTAGACGGTGAAATTTGCGGGTTGATTTAAATAAACAAGCGATGCTGCTGTTAATTTCTTTGCTCATTTTGTCTTCTCTCGTGTTGAAGGTCTAATTTATTATAAGTAAGTTCTAAGTTTTCGTTAAATACCTGATGACTAAATTCCATCAGGATTTGATTAAAGTCTACATCCATTTCTATTTGAGGTGAATGCCCGCATTCAATTTCTCTCATTTGTATGTGACTCAAATCTAAAAAGCATTCTTCTCTAATATAACTATTATTAATCATCGAATCCTTTGTTGCCAGTAAAAACATTACTGGAGCATTGAAACTCTTGATTAATTCTACCTCGTCATTGTTTTTTCCGGAAGCGATGTCGCTAAAAACATCGACACGAAAATTCCCGTCGGTGTTCAAGAAATCTTCAATAGCTCGCTCTTTATCTCTTCCGACGTAATTCATTTCGTCCATGAGTATGGAGATTTCTTCATAATCTGCTTTGATTTTTCCCATCGCCGCGCCCTTTGGATTGGGTAAAAACGCAGTAACATCAAAGGGATTTTTAAGTGGAGGCGTACCAAAGAGAAATAATCCGCGAGGATGAATGCCCGTGTTTAAGAGATTGATCCCGACGTGCCCGCCCAGTGAATGACCGGCAATAATAAATTTATTAATTTCTAAGTTTTTTATAAATTCCGAGAGGATTTGTGCGAAAATCTTAATAGAATACTCTGACCCCTTACTGCTTTCACCGTGCCCGGGAAGGTCTACAAAAATTAGACGGAAGTCTTTTAATAGAGGGGATTCCATCTGTTTTGAAAAACTCTTTAAGCTGTGCGAATTTCCATGAATAAATAGAATCGCGCATTCCTGCTCAGGATTTATTTCCAAAAAATTTAGACTAATTCCATTTATAGACAGCTTTTTCATAGCGATTCCTCGTAGGGGATAATCCCAGAGTATTATCAGTCTATGACCTGCTATTTGAAAGGCGCTTTGTAATTATTTCTTCTTTTTAAGGGTTTTCTCAAGAGCTTTTATGATAATTGCCGCATCCGGGCTCGGATAACGCCTGAAAAGCTCTTCAGTAACCGGCCTAGGTTGTCCGCCATTTTCCTTAAACCTTATGAGCTCCAGGACAAAATGATGGGCGATAATGAAGATTTTAGACAGGTCTGGTAGCTTCTCAATGGCGTTTGAAAAGCCTTTTCCATTGAAGGCACCATGATGATGACGGATGATTTCATCGGCACCAACGGGAGCTTCTGGGTGGTTTTTAATGAGCTGCGAAGCTTCGCTGGCGTGGTTAAAAACCAGGTCCCAGTCTTCTTCATTCAGGCGTGCTTTTTCTAGTTCTTCGAAGGAATTAATTTTGGCGAGATCTTCTCTTTCGGCCAAAAGAATATCGTGAAAAAAGGCAGCAAAGGCAATTTTATCGAAAGCGTTGGTGTCGCTGTACTTAAGATTTTTGATCATCTCACACGCCACGACAGAGGTCATATGGCTTTTTTGATAGATCGTTCCGGTCTTGGAATTGATGACTTTATGAAGAAGCCCAGACATCTCGGGAGACTTCTGGAAATTTTTAATCATATTTTCGATAATCGTATCAGTCAGTTGAACAGTTTCGCTGTTAAAACCTAAAGTCACAATTTCTTTAATGGCGATATCGTAAGACTCTCCCATGATTTGAATTTTTTGGTTTTCTTCAACATGAGGGGATTCAATTTTTTCTACTAAGCGGTTAGATAAATAGATCGCAAAGTTTCTGTGGTGCTCTTTGGGAATGAAAAAGGCCTCTAGCCCCTGATCCTGGTATCTTTGGATCAGATCCTTTGAAATGCTGTCGCCGTTATGGATCCTTTTGACGAATTGAAACTCTGTGGCCGATTTTTTAATACGGATAAAGACGTCGCAATTAATGGTGTCTAAGTTTAAAAAGTAATTAACGGGAATCGAGATATAATCGGGGATGGCCCTCTTCGCCAGGATTTCATCATTGATCCCTAAAATCTTCGCCGTTACTTGAATGACTTCTTCCCAGTCTTTAGAATCGGGAATGCTTACGGTATTGTCTGTCGGTCTTTTTACATCACCGCCTAAAACCACAAGGCTGATATCAAGTTGATTCTCGATCAGGTAATTGTTAATCAAATTGGCCGTGTCTTCATCTTCAATTTTTAAATTGGTAATAATCAAGTCGATACTAGGCAAGATGGCCAGAAGACCTAAAGTGTCTTGTCCATTTTTTCTTTGAATGAGATCGACTCCAAGATAAGTCGTAAGATTAACCGAAATTAAATCATTCATTGTTTTATTACTTTCAATAAGAATGACCTGGGCCATAGCTCTAATCCTTGAAAAAACGGGTAGTATTATCTCCTTATATTTTAACTTAGTTATCCCTTAATTCAAGGGCAGGAGATCTGGAGAGTTCTGCCGCAATCGCAGGATCAGTGACTCCAAATGTGCGTGCTTTAGTCATGGTTCTTTTCTGACCGAAACCTTTTACGTTCGTAACCACCCAGCCGGCAGCGATCATGGATTTTCTGACACTCACTGATGAACTATATGTTGAGAGATAAACTGCAGGAGACGACATCATTTTTAAGTCGTCAAACCATTCAACGGTCCACAAAACCGGATTTTGTTTTGGAGAAAAGGCATCCTGAAAAATGGCAGTGAATTTTGGTAAGCAATTTTTATGAAAAGCTTCAGGCAGCGTTTTTCTTCCATCACCGATATAAACCGTTATGGAAAGGTGAGAGAGAGTACAAACATAAGTCTGATTTTTTTTAACAAATTTATAATCGGGGAAGGTCTCTTTGATCGACCATAAAAAAAGATCTTCATCAAGTTCCATAGAGGTGTAAGAATGATGAATCTCAGTGTCTTCATAATTTTTTAGAGTATCAATAAAGGCCTTTAGTCCAATACCAAGTCCAAAACCTACATCTAAAACGTGAACACTTTCTTTGGCCTTAAGTTGATCTTCAATGTGGCAGCCAGAGATGTAGTTGTAGAGCGTTTCTTCGTAAGCGCCAAAAAGATTATGAAAAGCTTCATTAAAATATTCCGACCAAAGTGTTTTGGTCTGATCAAGGGTTTCAATAATTTTGTATTTACCAAGTTTTCCGTCGAAATCCATGAGGGCCTGCTATTAATTATTTTTTCTAAGTTCCGATAAAGTGCCTATGACAAGTGCACAAAGATCACATTCTTATCTTTTATCTATCGCCAGCATTTTGGTGCTATCTGGTTGCGGTGCTGCCGGCAATAAAGATCCCTCAGGATATTCTATTAGTGCACAAATGTCAGTAGTGCAAAACCTAACAGTTGAAGAAAGAGCGGTTGCTACGCGTATTTGTTATGCCTATCAATCAAAGAGTTCAAACTTTAGAAGTCAAAACTACAACGGCGGGACTTTTACCTTCGATATAAAATCGAGAAACTGCGTAGACGCTCGTGCTAATTATACCGTCAATAGTGTTCTTAAGTCGTCATCGACATCTATGACATTAGTGCCTGATACAGATAAACCTTTTGTGGGCTCAATCCAAACTGACCAGTCAGGATACCTGGCACAGCTATGTGGTAAGATTCAAACTAATAAACCTATCAGCAACACTGTGACAGAGACGACAACCAAGGTGCAGATTAGTTTTTTTAGAGATTCGCTCGACAGTTACACGCTTAAGTATTTTACGCCTGATCCAAGCACTAAAGCGATGAAAATTGAAAGTATGGAAACCTATAAAGTCAGGACTCAAGCGAGTGTTGGCAGCGGTCAGATTCAAGGAATGGATGAGAGTTATTCATTATTCCAGACGTGCGGGACATCAGATAAATACTCTGAATTCAATCAGAGTTTTTCTTCATTCAGTAAATAAGTATCTTACTTCTTTTTTTCTTTTTCTTTGTAATTCAAGAAATTGGAATTGATGGTATTAACATCCAGATTGGTCGTATTGGCCGCTCCTTTTTGGTCTTTTAGGTCTGCATTTTTGATTTGTTCTTTGATAAGTTTAGCTTGTTCTTTTTCAAGAGTATTGGCCTCGGCAAATAGCGAAGCAGTGTTTCGGGTAAGTTTTCCTTTTCCATCATCAATCTGTAAGTAAGAAGAGACAACGTTATTGAAATAAACCAGGTTTTGTAGATCAGTGCTTCTTGATTCTAGTTCTGCTTTAACTTTGTCCAGCTTAGAGATATCGCCCTTGGCAGAGACAGTCCCTTCAACAACGGCAGTTTTCTCTTGAATTCTTCCGGCCATTTCTTTAATGATCGCAGCTTTTTGGTTAGCATAACGCTTAAGGATCTGATCCCTAACTTCCGCAATACCTTCTTTGTCAGCTGTCATACTTTTAATCTCATTAGCAGAGTAGCCTTCTTCTTTTAAGTAATCGCGCACCTTTTGATCAGAGCCTAACTCTTCTTCAAGAATCCCTTCCTGGGCAATCTGGCGCATTCCCAATTCAGCAAGGGCCACTTCATTTTCTCCACCATTGGTATTGAGGTATTTCTTACAAGCGGCCACGTTGACGATCGTGCCGTCTTTATAGCAGCCTTCAAGGTCTTTTAACTTGTCTTTAATGGGTTTTTCTAACGCCGTTTTAACATCAGCAGAAGACATCTCGAGTAAAGCGTCTGATGAAATCTTTTTTAAGTCGGTGATCTGTTTCATGTTCTCGGCCATCTTAGCGGTCTGAGTGCTTTCAATGTCATTGTAGAACGCGATTTGTTCATCGGCGACAATGATATTTTTTCTGGCAGAGTTTACATAATCCATAACCAGGCATGATCTTTTAATCGTTTCACTTTGATTAAGTATCGTTGAGCTGTCTTTTTTGCATGATTTTGTTACCGATAAAATACACTTTTGCCATCTCTCAGAGTCACCACTACCAGTTTTTAAGTCGGCAATCTTAACTTTTTCAAGGTTGGTTTTACGGTGTTTTGCTCGTTCTTCAGCACTGTCACTGATAGTGAAAGATTGGCATGAGCAGTTGCTTTTATCGGCATTACAGGCCTCTAGTTGCTGAGCTGTACACGAATTGGTTTCCGGGTCTGTATCAAGACAGTATGAAGTAAAAGCACTGACAATTGTTTTACCGAGTTCTGATTTATAAAGATCGATAAACTGACGGTGATTAACAGACAAAATCGCATTGCCTTTTCTTTCTTCATCAGTCAGAGCGACTTCAGGATTTAAAACCGCATCGAGTTTTTTACCATAGAATTCTGATAGTGCTGCTACGGCCGGGTCTGATTCATAGTCAGTGGCAACGTTTGTACTCTTAGCAGTCAAAGGAACTTTAGAGCTACTGGCCGGAGAGCGTCCTTCACTGGTCGTTTTAGCGCCTTTAAGCTCTTCTGCATAAACTTCTTGTACAGTCTTTTTTAACTTTGCATCGGCCTTCACATCTTTCCATAAACAGTCGATAATTTTTTCTGTTTTCTGTTCAACTGCATCTGCATATTTTTTCTGACAAGCTGTATAGATCGGTTCAACACCATCGATATCCATTAACTTTTTTAATGAATCATTGATGACAATTCCGGATGAAACTTCGTTAACTTTTGGTGCATTTTTATCGGCGGCCACTACAAGTGTAGCGTTCATCGAGTTGATTAAGATGAATAGGATAAGTGTATATGTTTTCATAGACCCCATAAGGTTATTCTACCAAACTTATCGGTTATTCCTGTAAAAACTGTATTTTCGAGGGTTTTTTGGAATTATGGTGCCCAAAATTCAAGGCTTAAGACTCTTTTTT
>JBEIPV010000042.1:0-24022 GCA_040376855.1 Bacteriovorax sp. | reverse complement strand
TTTAAAATTTTCAATTCAATAATGTGCATGCGAGAGAGCAGGGCCTTATTCACCGACACACGAGGATTTTCCGTAGTCGCTCCAATTAGAGTGAAGGCGCCAACTTCGATATAAGGAAGTAGGGCGTCTTGTTGGGCCTTATTAAAGCGGTGGATTTCATCAATAAAGATAATTGAATATTTTCCCGTTAGAGCTTTGTAGTCTTCTGCCTCAGCGATAATCTTCTTTAGATCGGCCACGCCACCTAAAACAGCATTAAATGTGTGGAATTCCTTCTTAGATAGCTTGGCCAGGAGACGAGCAAGAGTTGTTTTCCCTGTTCCTGATGGGCCATAAAGGATCACACTAGGGAAGTTTTGTTCCTTTAGGTAAGGATACTTTTGAAAAATTTCCGAATGGCCGATAAACTCAGAGAACTCTTCCGGACGGATTCTGTGTGCCAGAGGAGCAAATTTATCTTCATAATGACTAGAATTCCCTAATTTAGACGTAGAAACTCCATCCGCTGTTGATTCATCGTCGTTTGAGAGGTCTGTGTCAAAGAGTGAAGTTTGCTTTTTTACCATAAGTGGCCCGAAATTCATTGACTGGAAACTGGCGCTATCTTACATTGTTAAAACTTTTATAACCACTACAATTTGTAGTTCCTAATGCCAAGAAAGAGGAGGTGACTTAAAATGGCTCAAGATCCACAATCAGCAATTACTGTTATGATCGACGAAAGATCTGGTGTAGAGCGTTCTCTGAAGAAATTCAAAAGAATGTGTGAATCATTTGGTGTTGTACGCGAGTACAGAAAACGCCAAGAGTACAAAAAACCTTCTGTAAAGCATAAGGAAAAAACCGAAGCAGCAGATAAGAGAAGAAAGAAAACTGCAATGAAATCAACAAGAGTTTCAAAGTACTAGTTTTTCTACTCAGAAAAATTTAAAATTGAAAGGCCTCGAATGAGGCCTTTTTTTTTATCTTCAAGAGAGTTTTTATGAACACGGCAGAAATCAACGAAAAATTAAAAACACTTCCCGAATGGACTTACGATGACAACACTTTGTCGCTCGTAAAAACATTTCAATTTAAAAGCTATTTAAAAAATATTGCTTTCGTAAATGCCGTTGCATGGATAGCGAACAAAGAAAACCATCACCCTGACCTAGAGGTGAGTTTCAATCGATGTATTGTTAAGTTTACCACACACGATGCTGGTGGAGTTTCAGAAAAGGATTTCGAATTAGCAAAGGCAGTAGACTCTCTGTAATCCTTCTCACTATACTAGCTAGTATGAAGATCTCTAAATCTCTCAATGTTGAGTTTTCCACTCTTGTTATAATAGTGGCGCTGGCCCTGATTTATTCTCATGGGTCAGGACTAGATATAACACTGGCAGGTCGTTTTTTTAATCCTACTAATCAATGGGTCTTTCGCGATTCTTTTATCTTAGAAAAAATTTTCCATAAAGGCGGAGTTATTCTCAGCACTGCTTTGTTGATAGGGCTTCTGTGTCGTTGGATTTATCTTTTAAAATTTCATCATGATAAAAAACAACGTGATTATGTCGGATTTGTTTTTTTATCCTCATTGTTTATTATCATCACAGTTTTTTTTCTGAAGAGATGGTCAACGTTGCCTTGTCCGTGGAATAGTGTGGCCTTCGGAGGGAGTATCAATCCTCCTTCATTGTGGCAGGCCTTTGCATCTGATCTTCCTAAGCAAAAATGTTTTCCTGCCGGGCATTCCTCTGGTGGCCTTTGTTTTTTATCGATGTATTTTGGACATACTGCTATTTACGGAAAAAGAAGTTTCAAAACTCTCATTCCTGGTCTTTTAATTGGAGTGGTTTTTGGAATAACACAACAAATGCGTGGTGCACATTATTTATCCCATGATTTAACGACTATTTTGATAACGATTGTCATCTCCTGGATTACATCTTTATTCTATTCCGATTATAATAAAAAATATGAAAACTAAATTATCTCAAAATCAACTTACACTGCTGATCTCTTTCTTTTTTGTGCTTTTTTATAATTTTACTTTTTTTAGTAAAACACTGGCAGTCTATCCATTTGAGACTCACAATGCTTTTTTCTTAATTTCACTTGCTATCGTTATCGTTTCTGCAACGAACCTGATGCTGAATCTCTTGTTGTTCATCATGAATACATTCTTGAGAATGGTACGCTTGAAAGTCATTTATAAAAGATTTTTCATGGTCATCTTTTTTCTGGCAATGCTGGCTGCCTACGTAATGGATAGTTATAGCGTTGTGATTGACGATACCATGCTGCTAAATGTTTTAAAGACAGATGTTCATGAATCACTAGACCTGGTAACGATCAAGTTATTGTTCTATGTTGTTTTCCTTTTTATCGCTCCGATGTTTTTGATTTACAAAATTCAAGTCCAAGAAGCATTGTTTAAAGAGGATCTGATTTCAAAGTTAAAGACGATTTCAATTTCTTTGATCGTTATTTTTGCCATGGTGATTTCGTTTGGGAAATTTTATGCTTCTTTTTTACGAGAGCAAAAACCATTAAGGTACTACACTAATCCGACTTATTGGATTTATTCGATGGGGAAATTTGGTAGTAGTTTCTTTAAGAATCCAAATAAAACATTAGAAGCTATTGGGAAAGATTCAATCATTCCTGTTCAGGATGTTGACCGCGATCTGATTATTTTAGTTGTCGGGGAGACTGCAAGAAGAGATAGGTTTTCTCTCAATGGAAATAAAAATGAAACCAATCCATTGCTCAAAAAAGAAAATGTTATAAGTTTTACCAATGCTACTTCATGTGGGACATCAACGGCGATCTCTGTGCCTTGTATGTTTTCTTATTTTGGACGCGGAAAATTTAATGTAGATGACGCCAATTCGACCGAAAATTTGTTGGATGTTTTGTCGCATACACAAAAAGTAAATGTCTTATGGAGAGACAATAATTCAGATTCTAAAGGAGTGGCCGTTAGGGCAAAGTTTGAAGACTACAAAACATCTGCAACCAATACGATTTGTGATCCTGAGTGCCGCGACGTCGGAATGCTGGTAGGTCTACAAAAACATATCAATGATGTTAAAGAAAAAGATATTCTGATTGTCCTTCATCAAATGGGAAATCACGGTCCGGCCTATTATAAACGATACCCAAAAGAGTTTGAAGTTTTTAAACCTGTTTGTCAGACGAGTGAGCTGGCCCAATGTACCAATGAAGAAATCACGAATGCTTATGACAATGCCATTTTATACACTGATTACTTTTTATCAAAAGTGATAGAGCTTTTAAAGGCCAATAGTCATAAGTTTAATACGGCCATGATGTATGTCAGTGATCATGGAGAGTCTCTGGGAGAAAATGGTATTTATCTGCATGGTCTGCCTTATATGATGGCCCCTAAAGAACAAAAAGATGTCGCGATGATTATGTGGTTTGGCGGAGGAATGGAATCTGAAACAAACTATGTCTTGTTAAAAAAGAGACTGAACGAGCCTTACTCTCACGATAATGTCTTTCATACAATCCTGGGAATGTTTGAAGTCGAGTCTCCGGTCTATGACCCTAAGATGGATATTCTTGATGGCGTTCATATCCAAATTAATCCTACTGAAAAATAATCAGTGTTCTTTGCGAACACTGATTTAATACCCTGTTAAAGTAGTGTATTCAAAAAAAAATATTGTCACAGCAGATTGAAGTGTTTTGTTTTTATTTTTATGTCTTTCTCTAAGTGATGAGAAGGAAATAAAAAGTTAATCGAAACATTTTACTACACAAAAAAAATCATTTAAAAAATCTATCAATTCTTATTCTAGTTTCATATGCTTCCTTTAAATGTTTTACGCAAGAAAATCACAGAAGGAGAAATTGTGAATATCGTGTACGTATCAGACCAGTATTGGCCATCGGTTAGTGGCGTTCCTGTCTCTATGGATTCTTTCAAAGAAAATTTTTCTTCAATGGGGCACACTATTTCTATGCTGGTTCCAGATTATCCTGAAGCCGCTGAATGGGATAAGTATAATAACTCAAAAAACATTTATCGTTTTAGTTCACGTTCTATCTTTTTTAACAAAGAAAACAGGATGGTTCGTGGATCAGAAAAAAAGAAGATCTATGAAAAACTCAATGCCATTAAACCAGACTTGATTCATGTTCATACTGAATTTGCATTGGCAAAGATTGTTATCAAATATGCGAAAAAAAATAATATCCCTATCGTGTTAACGGCCCATACCAACTGGGAAGAGTTGATTAACGAGTACGTGAAGTTTATCCCACATAAATTAGCACGTTTTTATTGCCGCTCATTACTGCGTAGAGTGTTTAATAAAGTGGATCGTATTATCGCTCCAACAACGTTGATGGCCTCAAGACTGCACTCATATAAAATTCGCAGTCAGATTGATGTAATACCCACTGGTGTAAATGTTAAACATTTTTCAAGGCAATCACTGAATGGAAAAATGAGTGCAAATTATAAACTTGATATGATTGCTGAAAGAGTGAAAGACTATAAAACACTGATGTACGTTGGAAGGCTTGGGAAAGAAAAAAACATAAAGTTTCTTATAGATGTCTTTCATGAACTGACAAAAAAACACAACGATATAAAATTTGTCATTGTAGGAAGTGGCCCTTCTCGCAATGAACTACAGGCCTATGTCCGTCATTTAGATTTGGAAGACTTAGTTTTATTCACCGGATTTGTCGAAAGAGAAATGCTCAAGGATTTTTATTCTTTAGCACATGTTTTCATTTTTGGTTCAAAAGTTGAGAGCCAAGGTTTAGTGATTCTTGAGTCAATGACTTGTGGAACTCCTGTTGTGGCCATTGGAGAAATGGGCACAAGAGCGTTAATGCGCAGAGGGCGTGGTGGGTTCATGGTTGAAGACAATATCGATTTATTTATCGAAAAGGTGGATCTACTATTAAGCAATCCTGAGGTCTATGAAAGCAAATCTGCTGAGGCCTTGAAGGAAGCTCAGGAGTGGAGAAGTGAAATCATGTCTGGCCGAGTTCTAACACTTTATGAAGATCTACTAATTGAAAAAGGAAGATTAAATGTATTTGAAATTTATGAAAAGTATTCTCTTGATAACGATGACTATAATGACTTTCGCAAATGTAGTGGCAGCTGATAAAAAGACAGACATCAAAAAAATATTGGATGGTGTGGATAGGCTTTATCGATCAGAGCACAGTTTTGGTACGCTGGAGATGCGTATAGAGACACCTGACTGGAAACGTACACTTGATATTAATGTTTGGGCATCAGGTTTAGATAAAACATTTATCAGGATCTTGTCGCCACAAAAAGATAAAGGTGTGGCCACTCTAAGAATTCAAAATGATATGTGGAACTTCTTTCCAAAGATAGACAAGACGATGAAGGTTCCGCCTTCTATGATGATGGGATCATGGATGGGGTCTGATTTTACAAATGATGACTTAGTTAAAGAGAGTACGTTTTTAAAAGATTACGATTCGACTCTAACTGAACCGAAAGTAGCAGATGCCGTTAATTATTATATTGAATTAAAACCTAAAGAAAAAACGGCCACAGTCTGGGATAAGATTATTTTGATTGTTAATAAACAGACATCCATTCCAGTTCGTCAGGAATACTACGATGATAAAGGTGTAAAGGTTCGAGAGATTGTTTTTAAGGATATTAAAAAATTTGGCAATAGAAACATCCCTGCAGTGATGGAGCTTACACCCTTTAATAAGAGTGGACACAAGACGACTATCGAATACAAAGAGTTGAAGTTTGACAGCGTTGATGAAGCTGTTTTCTCTCAGATCAATCTGCAAAAGCGTATTTAAATTTATGTTAATTTTAAAAATAGCATTTCGAAATATATTCAGGCAGAGGCGTCGCTCGGCGTTTACCATTCTGACTATGGTCGGAGGCTTTGTTCTTTTTTCACTGGCCTTGTCTATTTCGGAAGGAACCTATGGGACAGTTATTGAAAAATTCACAAAATCGTACACTGGGCATTTACAGGTTCACAGAAATGGATATCTCGATAAACCTTCTTTGTATAAGTCCTTAGATGACTACGCTACCTTAAGTAAGGAGATTGAAAAAATTCCGGGAGTTCAATCGTGGACACCAAGGGTTTATGCTGGAGCGCTGGCTTCAAAAGATAAAAAGACATCGATGGCAAGAATCATCGGGATTGAGCCAGAGTCAGAGTCGAAGACAACTTCTATTAAGGCAAAAATGAGAGAAGGTGAATTTTTAAAGACCACAAAGGAAATTCAAAAGAATGTCATTATTGGTGCAGGTCTTGCTGAAACTTTAAAATTAAAAGTTGGGGATGAGATGGTCATGGTTGGCCAGGGCGCTGACGGATCAATCTCTAATGATATTTTTATTGTGAGTGGTATCTTAAAAGGAGATGTTTACTCCAAGGATAGAAACTATTGTTACATGGATATAAAAATGGCCCAGTCCTTTTTATCTATGGACACTAATTTTCATGAAATTGCTATCATTGTCGACGAGTATCAGAATGCTGATAGTGCCGCTGCATTTTTAGATCATGGTCTTAAAAAAGCAGGTCTTGAAAACTTGGAAGTGCTTCCTTGGGCCCAAATTGAAAAACAGTTTTACAACACAATGATTTTTGAAAAAAAAGGGATGCGCATTTGCTTGATTGTCATCGTTATTATTGTGGCCATTGGTGTTCTTAATACTGTGCTGATGACTATCCTTGAGAGAACGACAGAGTATGGAGTTCTGCGTGCATTGGGAACCAGACCTTTAACACTTTTTTGGATGATTCTTCTAGAGAGTGCAGGTCTTGCTATCATTTCTATTGTCGTGGGTTTCATTATTAGTTTTATTTTGAATTATTGGGTTTCGATTCACGGAATTGATTATCCTAATCCGATTGATATCGGAGGATTTACTATTACGACGATGTACGGTCTGATTTATGCAGGTGCCTTTGTTGGGCCTGCGATTGTAACGTTTATTACTGCCGTATTTGTCAGTATTTTTCCTGCTCTAAGGGCCATGAAAATTAGTCCGGTTGAAGCGATGAGGATGAATTAAAATGTGGTTAGTGATTAAGCTCGCATGGAGAAATATTTTTAGAAACAAGAGACGCACGATTCTCTCGGTGCTTGCTATTGGTGTAGGGCTGGCGGCCATGATGTTCGCTGACGCTCTTATCATAAGCCTAGGCGAGACCATGGTCCGCTCTGCCACAGAAGACTTTTCCGGCAATGCCCAAATCCATCAAAGTGAATTCGTAAAAAACCTAGAAGTTGAGAAAGTGATCGTTAATAGTGATCAAATTTTAGAAGACTTAAAAAATGAGTCAGAGTTAGCTGGTTTTACTCCCAGAGTTTTAAGTTATGGCATGCTCACTTCAACATCAGATGCTAACAACATCATTGTGTATGGAATTGATCCTGAACAAGAAAAAGGTGTATCAAGAATTTCACAACTGATGGTGAAAGGAGATTATTTAACTGCTCAAGATGACCGAAAGATTCTGATCGGTAAGAAGCTGGCAGACAATCTTAATATTGGAATTGGAGACCGTGTTGTTGTAACCGTCGCCAAATCCGGAGTCGGTGACCTGTCTCAAGAGATGTTTAGAGTGGGCGGGATTTTTTCATTTGGTGTCCGTGAGATGGATGAAAACGTCGCCTTTATTAATTTAAATGTGGCCCAGGGGATTTTAAATCTGGGTAGTCAAATTCATGAAATTGCCCTGAACTTTAAAGACTTAAACATTCCGGCACAAAAACATTACCCGATTGCAACCAAGTACTCTAAAGACGGAAATGTTGTGAGTGGGTGGAATAAAATGTTTAAGGATCTCGCTGCGATTTTAGAATTCACGCAGTTTTCACTGGGGATTCTGGCCGTTATTTTATTTGGGATTATTGCTTTTGGTATCATGAATACACTCTTTATGTCCCTCTATGAAAGAATGTTTGAATTTGGTGTTCTGCGCGCAGTAGGAACCAGACCTGCAGTGGTTGCCAGAATGATTCTTTATGAAGCTTTTATGCTGGCCTTGGTGAGTTCTGTCGCCGGTGTGATTATGGGGTTTGTCCTGATTTCATTTTTTTCGAAGTATGGAATTGACTACCGTGGGATTGAATACGCTCACTTAGTTTTTAAAGATAAAATCTATCCACACTTTAGATTAGTCCAATTTATTCTTTATCCTCCGTGCCTGATTGCTTTTGCGACACTGGTAGGGATTTATCCGGCCGTATATGCAGCAAAAATTATCCCTGCGGTTGCTTTAAGAAAAAAGTAGTGTGCTGTTAAAAAGACAAATGGAGAAAAATGATGATTTCAAATAGCGGCGATATTTTACGAACAGAAAGTGTGATGAAAACTTATATGTCAGGCGAGATCGAGGTCACTGCTTTACATAAGATTAATATTGCTATTAAAAAAGGTGAGTTCACTGCAATTGCCGGCCCTTCCGGATCGGGGAAATCCACGTTGCTTAATTTATTGAGCGGCCTTGATAGACCGAGCAGTGGAAAAGTTTTTATTGATCAAAAACCCATCAGTGATATGAGTGGCAACCAGCTTTCTGATTTTAGAAGAGATCATATTGGTTTTATTTTTCAGTCATATAATCTAATTCCCGTTCTAACGGTTAAAGAAAATATCGAATACATCATGCTTATTCAGGGAGTCCCTGAGGCCGAAAGAGCACAACGTGTGAATGACGTTTTAAAAGATGTAGGTCTCACGACTATGGGAAATAGAAGGCCTGCTCAATTATCTGGAGGTCAGCAACAACGAGTGGCGATTGCCCGCGCCGTTGTTTCCCGTCCAAGTATTATTCTGGCAGATGAGCCCACGGCCAATCTTGACTCGGTCACGGCCGATAACCTGATTGATATGATGAGATCTCTTAATGAGACAAAAGGCATCACATTTTTATTTTCTACTCACGATAAAAGAATCATGGATCACTCTAAGAGATTAATTATTTTAAAAGATGGAAATATCGATAGTGATACATAAAAAAACCACTTATTTTTTAATGACTTTATTATATGTTTTAGCTTTTGAAAAAAGCTCTTACGCTCTTAATGGAAGTTATAAAACTTATTTTTCTGAATCTAAATTTCCTGATGAAGATTCATACTCTAGTCAATTGACCAGTACTTTTAGACCTAAGTTCACATACTCGCCGAACGAAAGTTATACTTTTTATGTGGCCTATGGCCTTTCACTTGACTGGCAAAATAAAGCGCAGCCTATTTTATCTCTACCAAAAACTAAACAGGCCTATCGTGTTGCTGATCTTGATGAGGAGCTTTATTCTTCTGATAAGCGCAATCAAAAATCATCCCGCTTTTTACTAAATCAAAATCTTGATAGATTTTACGTAAGTTACAGCAAGAATGCTTTCAATCTTAATGTCGGTAGAGCGCCGATTGCTTTTGGGTCATCTAAAATACTCAACCCCACAGATGTTTTGACTCCTATTTCTTATCAGACATTAGATAAAGAAGAGCGCGTGGGTATAGACACTGTCAGAGTGAATTATTCACTTGGTGCCTTGAGTTTATTGGATGTGGGTTATGTTCTCGGGCATAAAATGGATTTTGCAGAAAGCGCCGTATTTGCCAGGTTTAAAACCAATGTATGGTCCACTGATACATCCATTATGCTGATGGATTTTCAGGAGAACTTCATGGCCGGAATTGACCTCTCAAGATCTATAGGGAAGGCCAGTGCATGGCTTGAAAGTGCTTATGTTATTCCTAAATATTTTAACGAAGATGAAAAGAAAAATTTAAAAAACTATTTAAGAACGACTGTCGGATTTGATTATAAGTTAACTGAATCCATTTATAGTTATATTGAATACCATTATAATGGAGCAGGGGCGAGCGATCCTAAACGCTACATCTTTTTGCAGAATCAAACTGCCTATAAAGAAGGAGGAGTTTATTTGTCAGGTGCCCATTATGTGGCCCCCGGAATGACTTATGAGCTGAGTTCTCTCTGGAAATTGACCGGACAATTTTTATTGAATCTTAATGACTATTCAATCTTTAATAACCTGGCCTTAGAGTACAATGTGGCCCAGGATGCTTTTATTGATCTTGGTGCCTATGTGCCTGCTGGAAAAAAGACGGAGTTAGTCCAAAGATCTGAGTTTGGTTCTTACCCAACTTCATTCTATACATCTCTTAGGTTTTATTTTTAATGATTATTTAAGAGTAGGATCAAGCTCTGTGCCCATCTCAAAAGAAAGCTCTGCCAGCTTCATTTCATAGTTGTAAGCAGCTTCAACGAATTGTTGGTAGATTTGTGCTTTCATCGTGTAAGACTCGATAATATCCTTTGAAGGAGTGATCCCCAGGGCCACGCCAGTGGCGATATTATTTAAAAGCTTTTTAGATGATTTATAAGACTTCTCAAGCTCAGTTGCTTTTTGTCCTGCTTCTACTAAATCCAGGTAGATTTTTTCAATTTTAATGGGAAGGTTTTTTTCAGCAAAGGCCTTTTGAACTTTGATTGATTCCAGGTCAATTCTCGCTGCACTTACGTTGCTGGACTTCACTCCAAAATCAATTTCCCAGATCAGACCAACGCCAATTGAAAAGTCAGCGGCATTGTAGGGGTCATAAGCAAACTCAGAAGTTTGTTTTGCTGATTTCGCTGTACTTCGCCAGTCAAATGATGAAAAAATTCCAAACACTGGGAGCTGAGATTTTTTTTCACTTGTTAAAAAAGAAGTTTTGGCATCAACGCCGATGTTCGCTTTTCTTAAATCGATATTTGATTCAGGAAGTTTTTTTACCAGCTCAGCTAACGTCGGGATTTCTTTTTTGTTGAATTCAATCCAGTCTTGTTCAACTTTTGGATCTTGTGCCTGAGTGATGTATTTTAGGCCTAGTAAACCTTGGGCCAGACCTTTTTCAATTTCGTATTTTTTAACTTGAGCTAGAGATCTAAAAAGTGAGAGCTTATTTAATTCTTCGTCACCGTTTTTCTTCGACTTGTTTTCCTTCATCCCTTTGATGACATCGTCCAGATCAGTGAGTGTAGAGCCAGCAAATTCATTTAAACTCGAAGCGTATTGGAAGCCGTAATAGTACTCTTTTACTTTCTTTATCAGTTCCAGTTCTTTTTTCTTAACTTCCAGTTCTTTAACTTTTAGGTTTCCAGTGGCCGCAGTGATTAAATCTTTTTGACGATTAAAAGCAAAGACTGGAATTTTTAAATCAATTTTTGCCAGATAAGTAACAGTGTCGATATGACCTGATTCACTAGATGCGAGAGGATTCCCAGTCGCACTTTTATTGGGGCCAAGTCCACTTAATATAGAAAGTTTTGGTCTGGTTTCACCGTCAATGCGCTCAAATAGAGTTTTTGCTTTCTCAACTTCATAGGTTTCAATTTCCACTTCTGGGTGGACCTTTGCCAGCTCAATAAGCTCTTTTAACTGATAAGCTTTAGCTTGTGTTTCAAAGGCATAAAATAGAGTGATGAGAAGAAGGTATTTCATTATACTTTTTTGTTAAGTGCTTTTACGCGGTTATTTAAAAGTTCTTTTACGCCAGTCCAGCCTTTTTCTTTTAGGGCCTTATTCATTTTGTCGTTGATGGTTTTTACCCATGACTCTTCATCGATTGAAACATCGATGACTTTCCATCCAGAAGTGCTTTTAATCAGTAAGTAACTTACGTCTGTCTTTTCGCCTTTTTTAGCAACCGTTGAAGGAACAGTGGCCTTATTGCCATCAATAAGTGTGCTTCCGTAAGTGATCTTAACTCCACGAAGGAATTCAGGTGCTTTTGGATAAACTGTTTTTGTGATGATTTCTTTAATACTTCCTTCGAACCATTGAAGATCTGCAGCTGATCTTTTTTTCGCTTCAGTCCCTAAAATATTTAAAGACATTTGCTTATAGTCAAAATGATTATCAAGCTCCGTTTTAAGTTTTGGGTTATTTAGAGGGTTCTCTTTTTGTGCCAAGGTAAAAATGTTTTGAATTAACGCTTCTGGTGCCACGTCAGCTGTTTGAGCTTTGACGAACACGGGAAGTAGCAGTAAAAGAGTGAAAAATAACTTCATATTTTTAATCCCGATTTTTTAATAAATTTAGGGGTCAATATAGAAACAAATGGGTACCAATGTCTATTCTAAAATGGAATTTAAAGCATTTTTATATCATGCCGGTTATCGCAATCATTTTCAGTATTTGGGGGGCCATGCAAGGGGCAAAACTGAAAGTAAATATGGACCTTTCAGGGTTACTTTCAGATTCCAATCCAGCAGTAGTGGAAATGAACCATGTTTCCGACATGGTTGGGGGCGGAGGGTATCTAATTGCCCTTGTTGGGCCGATGGTTTCACCTGAAAAAGTGCTTCCGCAAATCACTGAAACACTTAAAGACGTCCCAAGGATTAAATACTCTTACTTTGAAAGAGAGACTTATTCGCTCAAAGACAAGGCGCTTTTTTTAATCAGCAAAAAAGAATTCAAACAAATGCTGACGAATGCTCAAATCCTTTTCTCAGATAAAAAAGTTGATACGACTGGACTGGATTTATTTGATGATGGCGATCAGAGCGAAGATATCAAAGAGGCCAAGAAGTTCTTTTCAGATTTAAAATCGAAAGTCCCTCAGGACAGATACTTTTTATCTCAAGACAAAAAGTACGCGATGCTATTAATTAAGCCGGATTTTGGATCGACTGATCTGGACTCTTCAGAAATCTTAATCAACAACGTTAATGCAGCAATGGAAAAGAATTTTGGAAAAAAAGTTCCTTACCAATTGAGCGGACGTTATGTTGAAAAAATTCAGGATAAGCAACAGTTCGACCGAGATATCGCTAAAACCTCGATCATTTCAACTGTGCTTTTAATCATTGTTTTATTTTTTGGTCTAGGAACGATGAGAGCAGGATTGTTTACGCTTGCCGGTGTTTTTATGGCCATGGGGCAAACGATTGGTCTGGCCTATTTCTTTGTTGGAAGAATCAATATTTTAACAGGATTTTTACTAGCGATTTTATCAGGTCTTGGTTCTGAGTATGGAATTCATTTTGTCAGAAGATACATTCTTGAAAGACAGAGTGGTAAAGATAAACTTGAGGCCATTGAAGAAACTTATAACGTTATGGGGCGCTCACTTTTTTCAGCGGCACTAACTTCAGCTTCTGCTTTTTTCATTCTTTCTATTTCAGACTTTAAAGGATTTTCTGAACTGGGAATTATTGCAGGTTTAGGGATCGTTTGTATTTATTTTACTTTTATGTGTATTTTTCCTCTGGGAGCAAGAATGCTTCCTCACAAAAAAGAAGGGAATATTCAGGAGAAAATTTCAAGGTTCTTCTACGCTTATCCATTTAAAACCAGACATGCAGCATGGTGCTTAATTCTTCTTCCAGTGATGGGGTATGGAATTTATCATGCATATTTTGAATACGACTTTGAAAGACTTCATAACTTCTCTAAAAAGACTCAGGAGCTTAACAAACTGACTGATGATCTTTATGGGAGGGCCATCACTCCTTCGGCCATTCTGACTCGCGATATGGAGCAGGTTAAATCGTTAGAGAGCTGGCTGAAGAGCGAAGAGAACGACGAAATTGTAGATCAAGTTATTTCATACAATACACTTGTTCCCGATGATATGCAGACTCGCTATTCACGTATTCAAAAAGTAAAAAATAAGGTTAATGAACTGACTCCGAAAGAAATTGAAGAGAAAACTCAAATCAGTTATGACCAGGTTCAACGATGGCTTAATACTTCTCCTTATGGAGACGAGCTTGTTCCTCAATCACTTGCTGGAAATTTTGGAAAAGATAAAAATATTATTCTGGTATTCCCGAAAGAGCGCCAGGGGACTTATGACAATATCAACAGGTATGCGGAAGTTCTTCATAAAGCAAAAAAACTATTTCCGGGAATGGAAGTAGGGTCTGATACTCTCGTATTCTCAGCTATTTTAAATCATATTATTGAAGACGGAAAAATTGTTCTGGTGCTATTTTTAATCGGTGCCTTTTTTGTTTTCTGGTCTGATTTTAAAAATCTGAGATACGCTTTGATTTTGGAAGGGCAATTGATCATCGGTTGTGTGCTTCTGGTAGCGTTGATGGGGCTTGTGCATGAGCCATTTACGATTTTAAACGTGGCCATTATTCCAGCTGTGCTTGCCGCGGGAATTGATATGGGAGTTCATCAGATTCACAATGAGATCGAACACAAAGATAGGCCACTGCCAAATCCAAGAAAGCGCGGTGAAGCCCTGTCTGCGTCCCGCAGGATTTCAGGCCCGGTTCATCTGGGGATGCTGACATCAATCTGCGGTTTCGGTGCTCTATTATTTGCTGAAGCAAAAATGTTAAATGGAGTCGGTTGGATTTCGATCATGGGACAAGTTTCAATGTACTTGATCTGCATGGTTCTTTTCCCAATGGTAAAAGACTACGTTTACTCTTTTAGAAAAAAGTAATTACTTCTTTTTACGCTCAAATTTGGCAGGGAAGTCGGGCAAAGAAAACGACTCCTGTGCCATTTTTAGCGGGTCTTTAGCAATCAGCTTAAAGAGATCTTCATAACTATTAATCACAAAATAAACAGGCTGAAGAATATCAATTCTAAAGGGAGTTCTTAGAGCGTCCATAGGTTCAAGTGGTCTTCTCTCCGGGATATCGCTTTCTACAGAGTAGATGACTTCCGATTTGCTGGATAAAATCCCGCCACCATAGGCCTTTATTTTTCCATCTTCTTTAATCAAACCAAATTCAATGGTGAACCAGAAAAGACGAAACATTCTCATTTGCGTTTTTTTATCCGCAAGCAATGCCAGCTTGCCGTATTGATGCATGAACTCAGCATAGGGAGCATTGGTAAGAAGAGGACAGTGGCCAAAGAGTTCATGGAAAACATCTGGCTCTTCAATGTAGTCAATATCATCCGGTGTACGGATAAAATTAGCGGCAGGGAATTTTTTATTGGCAAGTAAACCAAAAAATCTTTCAGGTTGAATTAGTGCAGGTACGGGTTCAACACCCCAGCCTGTATGTTGATTTAAAATTTCAGTGATCTCAAAGTGCTGTGGAATTTTATCAGTGAAGTGCAGCAGTTCAATTCCTTTTAGATACTCTTTTGAGGCGCGTGTTTCAACCAGCTCTTTTTGCCTTTTAAGTAAAAAGGCCCAAGTGTCATTTTCAGTCTGACTATAATGAGCACGGCCGTCTTTATCCAACGGAAGTGATTCATAGACGTGTTTTACTTTCATGACAGCTCTCTTTTATAAATAGGTTTTCTCATGGCAAACATCGCATAGAGTGCCGGATAAATAAGTTTGTCGATAAAGACATTACCAGTAGAGTACTCAATGTCGTCTATAACGTTGCAAGAGTTCTCACCAGATCTTTCTATGCGGTGAATATGCAGCCAGCTATTTAAGGGAGGAGGGATGATCACTCCACGATCGATGAAGTAAATCTCATCTTCGTTTTCCACATAGTCTGTAATGTGGCTGACCCATCTCTGGCCTGCAACGATTAAGTGAACCTCATCGCCTTTTTTGCAGCCATCAAAGCGTTCAACTTTTAGATTAACAACTGGAGGTTTGAGGGCCTCAAATAGTTTGAGGTTAAATAGGCTAAAAACTTCACGGAAGTTTCTCTGAATGGGTGTCGAAATTCTAATTTTCATAACTACTTATCGGGTTAAATCATCTTTTAATGAAGGTTATTAAGAGCACAATCCTGACCACTATACTCAGGATAGAATTAATTTTTTTTAATTTCACATAAATGTCTTTTTAATGTCCTCCGCCGATACTGAGTTACATGAAAACGTTGTGCATTTTATTCTTAACCGTTTTTTTGGCCATGGCCGTTGCTGAAGATACCTCTCAGCGAGCATTTCCAGGGTCAGATACGACAAAGAAGAGTGCAAAGGTAACTAAGAGTACCAAGGCCTATCGCAAAGCTAAAGAGGAATGCCTCAAAAAAAGCGATGACCTGAAGGGAAAAAAATTAACTGATTGTATTGTAGATTATCAAAAAGAAGCGAAATAGTTTGCTTCTATCCACCTAGGGAGTTTTATGAAATCTTTATTAGTAATCGCTATGGCACTTGTTTCTGTTTCTTCATTCGCAGCTGACCACAAAGATGCTGGACACAAAGCTGCTATGGAAGCTTGCAAAGAACACTCAAAAGACAAAAAAGCTATGGAAGCTTGCGTTGCTGAAAAAATGAAAGCACCAGCTACTGAAACAGCTCCAGCTGCTGCACCAGCTCCAGCTCACAAATAGTCTTTAAAGAAATTTTAAGATAATTGTAGGGGGAACTCATTGAGTTCCCCTTTTTATATCTCTATAATGAACTTCACTTATGAGAATACTAATAGTCGAAGATCAGCCGAAAATGGCAAGTTTCATCAAAAAAGGTCTCGTGGCCCAAGGGTACATGGTCGATATCTCTGAAACCGGAATGGGGGCAGAGAGTATGACTGTAGAGACTGAGTACGACCTGGTTGTTTTAGATGTCAATCTCCCAGATCAAAATGGTATGGATACAGCAAGGCACTTAAGACGTGACGGCTTTCGTATGCCGATCCTTATGCTAACGGCATTAGCGACTACCAAAGATAAAATTCATGGTCTCGATTCCGGTGCGGATGATTACCTGACTAAGCCTTTTGAGTTCGAAGAACTTCTTGCGCGTATCAGAGCGCTTCTACGCAGAAATCATGGAAGTGAAAACTCTAAACTTCGTTTTGGAGACATTGAGCTGGACCTGGTACAAAGAAGGGTTGTGCGTGCTCAAACTGAAGTGAATTTAACAGCAAAAGAATTTTCATTGCTTGAATACTTTATGAGAAATCCCGGGCGCCCTATCACGCGCATTGAAATCAGTGAACACGTATGGGATGTAAACTTCGATACCAATACAAACATCATTGATGTTTATATCAACATGCTTAGAAAAAAAATTGATTCGCCATTTGATAAAAAAATGATCCATACCATGGTTGGATTCGGCTACATTTTAAAAGACTAACTATGTTTTTATTGCAAAAAATCAGTCTGAAACTGAGACTTACACTTTTGTTTGGTCTCATCTTCACCGGAATGCTTTCTGGTTTTTGCTATATCCTTTATACTCAATTCTCCAAACTCCAGATCGCCGAATTTGATACCAGTTTATATAACTACGCGGTGGACGTGGCCGAGTCACTGGACATTGATAAGTATGGTGATGTTGAATTCGATTCTAATCTCTTAAAGCTTAATGAAAAGATTCTTCCTTTTACTTTAAAAAATAGTTTTATTTCAGTTTTGGATATCAATGGACACATCATTGAGACCCGCCCTCATTTGCATGAATCACAATTTTCACCTATCACTGAAAACGTTGTGGCCCGTGTATTAAAAAATGGAGCAAGTTTTTCAACGATGGTTTTTGAAAAAACTCCTCATAGAGTTATTAATTATCTACTGCCTGTTTTACATAAAGACACTCCGTTGATCCTGCAAATTTCCGTACCTGAAACGGACTTTCTTATTTTAAATCGCAACCTGATTAAGTTCTTTTATATCAGTGTGCCGATGATGTTATTACTCTCGCTTCTCATCGGGTATTTTTTCGTTAGGCGCGCTCTAAAACCCATGATGGAGATTATCAATAAAACCAAAATTATTGAAGTTTCTAATTTGGAAGAACGTGTGCCGGTTCCTCAAAGTAAGGATGAAATCTGGCAGCTGGCCGATACCATCAACCATCTTTTAGGAAGGCTTGATGAAACATTTAGTGCTCAGGAAAGATTTATTCAGGATGCCTCTCACCAGTTGAAAACGCCGCTTACTATTATGAAAGGGGAGCTGGAAGTTTTTAAATCTGAAAAAAGAAGTGAAGCCGAAATTGCCAGCATGATTGAAAGTGTCTCTCAGGAAGTGAATTTTCTTATTAAACTCACTAACAACCTGCTTATTCTTGCTCGTGTTGATAGTGGAAATATGCGCTTAACTTTTACACCTAATCGTCTGGATGAAATTGTTATTTCTCAAGTTTCACGCCTTTCAAAACTGGCCGTGATGAAAAATATTTCCCTGCAAATTAATTTTGATTCTTTCTATAATGCCAGCGAAGAAGAGCTCACTATCACTTGCGACCGGGATTTGACGGGAGTCCTTTTTTATAACCTGATTGAAAATGCTATCAAGTACTCACCAGCACATTCGACAGTGGAAATTGTAGGAACTCACACTCCGGAGTCATTAGTGGTCACTGTCTCGGATGAAGGGGATGGAATTGAATGTGATAACCTGGAAAAAATCTTTGAACGCTTCTATCGCCTGCAAAAAACAGCGACCAAAGCTCAAGGAAGCGGGTTAGGTCTTGCGATCTGTAAAGTTGTAGCAGATTCTATCGGCGCTGATATCTGGGCCGAAAAAAACAGCAATGGTGGATCAAAGTTTTATTTTAAAATTGCGACTCAGAAACAATCTTAAGCGGCCTTCAGGTAAAAACACTTAATCTGATCATTAGAATACAATGTTGAAAACGGGCTTAACCATGAACTTTCGCAAACGCGAAAGACAATTTTATGGTCTTGGTTTTTAGGAGAATTTTTCAAAAGAGATTTTGGAAAAAGGGCCAGCGGTGAGCTTTCAAAATGGAATTCAATTTTTTTATCTGCTGGAAGCTTTCCTGAATAAAGAGCAGCAAGACAAATGTAAGCTCCGTAGTCGTGAGCTTCAATAACTAGAGTGGAACTTTTACATTTGTTGATTTGTTCGATTAATTCTCTGGCATCAACATTAAGAGCAAAAGGATTAATCTGACGGTAATTGTTTAAGACTCTTCTATGACGAGTTGATAATTGCTTTTTTTCTTCAGGTGAAAAATTAAGGAAATCAAACGATGACATCATCGTGTGTTCAAACCCGGCTTCCATCGGTTCTGTCTGATAAGACATCAATGTCGATTTCTTCGACTTCGCTTCTGGCGAAAACAAAATCTTACCACTGAAGTTATGAGACTTTTGCATCGATAGATCCTTGTAAAAGGGGGAGTTCCCTAATAATAAACCCTTTCGGTGTGGTTTAAAAAAAGCTGAGGAAAAGTTGCAAGGAAGCATAAGTTTTGAGCATTTATTGCTTCTAAGAGCTTTTTATTTATGCCTCATTTTATGGTATAATATGACGATAAGCAGTTAAACTCACATTAGGGGGATGTATGATGAAAATAGCCGTTTTAGTTTGTTTAGTAATGTCTGCATCAAGTTTTGCTGTAGAATCGAAGTCAGAAAAGAATGCATTAGGGTTCACTAAAGAGCAGCATATGGCAGCGGAAGCGGCCTGTAAGACGATGAAAGCAGATATGCGTGGTAAAGAGCTTAAAGATTGCATCAAAGCAAAGCTCAATATTAAAGATCAATAATTTTAATCAGTATTAGTCGTAAAAATAGTAAAAAAAGAGAAACTCTGTGTTTCTCTTTTTTTTTCCTTTTTTTCTCTCTATAATCGCCCTTATAGGGAGCCATTATGAAATACTTACTACTTTTACTCATTCTTGCCATGACTTTATCGTCGGCAGCACACGCCACAACTTTGGAAATCATCAGAGAGCACTCTCGAGTGTCATTTGATATCGATTATATGGTGATGACAAAAGTAGAAGGGTTATTCAAAGGCTACCATGGCTTTTTCGATATCAACGATAAAGAAAATCAACTTTCAAATATCAGAGTTGAAGTGACAAGCGACACCGTTGATACGAACGATACAAAAAGAGATTTCCACGTGCGTGGGCATGAATTTTTATATGCGTCCGTTTACCCGGACATTAGTTTTAAAGCAGCAGGCCCGGTTGTGATCAACGACGCCAAGAAGTTTAAGGTCGAAGGCCTTGTGACTTTGAGAGGAATTACAAAACCGATGGTGCTTGAAGGGGTTTATAAGGGGAAAGGAAAGGACCCTTGGGGCAAAGACAGCTACTTCCTGGAAATGAAGGGAGAAGTTAATCGTAAGGACTTTGGCATCGTCTGGAATAAACAGGTTGATACTGGTGGATACTTATTAGGTGATATCGTTAGATTGACGATTGTTATTCAAGCTCAAAAGATCGGTGATAAAACGCCGTTTTCAACTCACATGATTCCATCGACGAAAGGGATTGTTGAAAGACATGACTTAAAGACGGGGAAGATCAAGAAACTTACGACGCCAACAGATCCGAAAGATCAGTCAGCGCCGAAGAAATAATAATTATCTAAAACGGAAAGAGAAATTGATCATAGGTCTAACTGTAGATGTTGTAGTGTCTACGTTAGTCGTTTCGTTCGACTGAGTGATAGAGTGGTACACAATACTTGCTCCAATAAAGAAGTTTGTGTTCACTTTCATTTCATATCCAAGACCTGCAATATAACTGTGTCCTGAATCACTTGAGCCATCAAACTTTACATATGGGTGCCATGCCAGGGCCAGTAAAAAAGTTTTGTCTTGGTTGAAGTAATAATTAATACGAGGACCAATTTCAGTTGTTCCAACTCCGCCACTCGTTGTCTGATTGTCTGTTACAACAAAGTTAGGGCCAAGATAGAGTTGCTCTTTAACAGCTACGGGCATCGCTATAAAAAGGTGACCTTCTTTTTTCGTGTAGTCTGTTTTATCAACAGTTGTTGAATCGTAGAAGACTGACATATCAAACATTAAGTCAGCTTTCGCCACACTGGAAACTAAAACTAAGGCCGCAGCAAATAAAATCCTTTTCATAAGCGCTTACTCCTTAAGCAAATTTGATAACACAGTAATTCTTTTTACCTTTTCTAATAACCATACATGTTTCACTCGCAAGATGAGATTCATCAAGCTTCGCTGACATTTCTGGAACAGTGTCATTGTTTAAATAAACACCTTTTTGCTCTACTGAACGTTTTGCTTCACCTTTGCTGCCAAATAGTGGAGTGGCCGCTAGAAGATCCAGGTAAGGGATTCCTGCCTGAAGATCTGAGCGTTTTAATTCAACTGAAGGGACATCTTTGAAGATGGCGATCAGGTCTTTATCTTTTAGGTTCGTGATCTTTTCACCAAAGAAAATCTTTGTCGCTGATAGAGCAGCATTTAATCCTTCTTCGCCGTGAACAAGTTTTACAACTTCAGCTGCCAGAGTTTTTTGTGCTTCTCTTAAATGCGCTTCAGTTTTTGTTTTTTCTTCAAGTACAGCAATTTGATCCAGGCTTAAGAACGTGAAGTACTTCAGGTATTTCACCACTGAAGAGTCATCGCTGTTAAGCAGGTATTGGTACATCTGGTAAGGAGAAGTCATTTCCGGGTCCAGGTAGATTGCTGTTCCACCTTCTGACTTGCCGAACTTGTTTCCGTTAGCATCAGTTACTAGTGGAATAACGATACCGTAAACCTGACGTGAGTCCATTTTACGAGTGTAATCGATACCCGCCGTGATGTTACCCCATTGATCTCCGCCACCCATTTGCAGGATTACGTCGTTGTGAAGGGCAAGGTGACGGAAGTCGTAGGCCTGAAGCATTTGGTAACAGAATTCAGTGAAGCTTAATCCTACATCAGACTCAAGTCTCTTTTTAACAGATTCTTTAGCGATCATTTCAGAAATTCTGAAACGTTTTCCAACATCTCTTAGAAATTCAAGGAATGAGAATTTTCCCATCCAGTCATAGTTGTTCACCATAATGGCCGGGTTGGGTCCATCGAATTTTAGAATTCTTTGGAATTGCTTTTTTTGAGCTTCAATATTTTCTTTAATAACTTCTTCAGTCAGAAGCACTCTTTCAGTACTTTTTCCAGAAGGGTCTCCAATCATTCCAGTGGCCCCGCCTAAAAGAACGTAAGGCTTATGACCTGCATCCTGAAAGCGCTTCATTGTGATGATGGCAAATAAGTTTCCGATCTGAAGCGATTTTGCTGTGGGATCATAGCCAATATAAAAAGAGATTTTCTTTGTGTTTAGAATTTCTTTAATTTCCGGGTTTGATACGTCAGCGATTAAACCGCGACTTTCTAATTCTTCGTAAAAACTCATCATGTTATCCTTTGAAATGAATAGATGAATTATCGCAGATAAATGGCAATAAGAGAATCCTCTGAGGTAAGGATTCTCTCAATATTGAGCGATTTGAACTTTTTTTATTTGAGAAATGTCTGTAGATCAGTGATTAGGACCTCTAAACGCTTAGAGTAAATTTGCAAGTTAGCATAGTCTAAGGGCTGACCTCTTTTTTCTAAATCAGCGCGGTCTTCTCTGATGTTTTGAAGGCGGGCACTAAAGCCGACATGAGCGTATTCTGCTTCTTCACGACGGTTTTCATCGGTTGGATGATTCATTTTGTTGGCGACAAGGCCGATAAGGGCCATGGTCTTTTGTTGTTTTTCATCTAACTTTTTTTCCAGCTCTTTCATCCATAAAGCTTCTATTGCCTGTGGTTTTCTTTCAGCTATTTCACGATCGGCAGAATCCTGTGCGAATGCCGGTGTCGTTAAAAGCAAAAAAAAGGCGATTAGGTACTTCATAAAAACTCCAGGCCGTATTGATTACTATTCCAACAGCTGTTTAAACTTGTGACAGTTAAGATCCTTATTCAATCCCCATAAGAGGTTAGTTTTCTATGGGAAGAAAGACCTATACCTAGTCATATTGCACTGGAGGTGCCAAAATTACCTTGAGGCGTAAATATGGATAAAATAGTGTTCTATGATGGTAACTGCGGGCTTTGCCAAAGGTCGATTTCCTTCCTGTCTAAAATTGACAGCAAAAAAGAGCTTATCTTTGCTCCCTTAAACGGTGAGACTTATCAGATGTTTTTTAAAGGCAGCAGTAATCTCTCTACGGTCGTTTTCTACAATAAAGAAAAAATTTCTGTGAAGAGTGAAGCGATTATTGAAGTCTGCAAATCGCTAGGTGGAATAAAAAAACTGGCCGTCTTACTCCGAATTTTTCCTCTCAAATTTAGAGATACAGTCTATGACTTAATTGCGGATCAACGAAGAAAAGTTTCATGCATCATACTCCCGAAAGATGAGCGGTTTTTGAAATAGAATCATTTTTTTGTTATAATCTGTTTCATGGAATCAAAAAGTCATCCACACAATTCTCGCGGCGATAAAGAAAGAATCTGGATTTCTGTTATCTCGGTTCTGATCGGAATCGGTTTACTGATTTTAAAATTTTACGCTTACAATATCACTAATTCGCAGTCTATTTTTTCTGATGCTCTTGAAAGCATCGTCAACGTTGTTGCAGGAATCATCACATTAATTGTCATTATCATCGCAGCTAAGCCAGCTGATGAAGATCACCCTTATGGACATGGAAAAGTAGAAAGCATGGCCGCAAGTTTTGAAGGTGGTGCCATTTTACTTGCTGGGCTTCTGATTATCATAAAGGCCATTGAAGTTTATTATCGCGGTGAGATTATTACTGAGTTGGATGCTGGTCTTATGATCACGATCGGTGCCGGTGTTGCTAATGGTCTTCTCGGTTACATTATTTATTTGCGTGGAAGAAAATTGCACTCAGAAGCTCTTAGATCAAGTGGAACTCATTTAATGACGGACATGGTGACGAGTGTGGGAGTTGTTATCAGTTTAGTGTTGGTGAAGTTCACAGGGATGATGTGGATTGACCCGATCGTTGCGATTATTTTTGGTTTCATGCTTTGTATGTCAGGAGTTAAGATTTTAATCCGTTCAGGTTATGTTTTAATGGATGGACTGGATGAAGAGACATTGCAGGTTGTGGCCTCTAATTATGAAAAGAACTATCGCTCAGGGGTCATTGATATTCACTATACCAGAGTGATTCGCAGCGGGAGCTTTCACCATATTGATTGTCACATGGTGATTCCAGAATTTTGGTCAGTGGCCGAGGCTCACAAGTTTAGTGAGGAATTTGAAGCGAGCTTTAAAAAGAAATACCCGGTGGATGCAGAATTAAAAATCCATCTGGATCCATGCCGAAGAGTGTATTGCGAGAATTGTGAATTGAAAGACTGTCCAATCAGGC
>JBEIPV010000098.1:0-10979 GCA_040376855.1 Bacteriovorax sp. | reverse complement strand
CCCCAAAGAAAGTTAGGAATAACATTCTGAACATGTAGAACGCTGTTAGAAGTGCTCCACCAAATCCAAGAACTGCAACTCCCCAGTATGCTGGGTTTTCAAGTGCGATTACTAGAGCGTCACCAAGGATTCTATCTTTAGATACGAATCCAGAGAAGAACGGAACTCCGGCAATAGCAAAACAGCAAAGTAACATTGCAAAGAAAGTGTATGGAAGTTTCTTACGAAGACCACCCATTTGCGGCATTTCCTGGCAGTGGATTGAGTGAATAACCGATCCAGCTGAAAGGAATAAACAAGCTTTGAAAACAGCGTGAGTAATTAAGTGCATGAAAGAAGCGTTGTATGAACCAACACCAATACCAATAACCATGTACCCAAGTTGAGAGATAGTAGAGTAGGCAAGAACCGCTTTGATATCTGTTTGAATTAGAGCGATTGTTGCAGCACCGAAAGCAGTGATAGCTCCGATGTAAGCGATGAACATAGTTAAATGTCCAGCTTCCATTAGAGGATACATTCTAAGAGAAAGGTAAACTCCGGCCGCAACCATTGTTGCCGCGTGGATTAGTGCCGAACATGGAGTTGGACCAAACATCGCGTCTGGAAGCCAAACATGAAGAGGAACCTGAGCTGATTTACCCATTGTTCCCATGAAAATTGAGAACCCAGCGAATGTCGCTAACGGGATACCAAGAACTAAAATATTAGAGAATTTTCCAGCTGCAAGAGCTGCGTAAATATCAACAAAAGTTGTGCTTCCTACAGTTACCCAAATAGCTAAGATACCAAGAAGGAAGAAAACGTCTCCCACTCTTGTTGTCATAAAAGCTTTCATCGATGCGTTTCCAGCACCTTCTTTTTCGTAGTAGAAACCGATTAGTGAGTAAGAACAGAATCCCATTAACTCCCAGAAAATGAATACTGAAAGCAGGTTATCCGAAAGAACAAGACCTAACATTGCTGAAGTGAAGAGCGAAACATACACGAAAAAACGGCCAAAACGAGGGTCGTCATGCATGTACCATGTAGAGAAAACGTGGATTAAAGTCGCTACAGCTGTAACCATTAAAAGCATTACAGATGTCATGTTATCTATATAGATACCCATGTTTACTTTAAATAGGTGTTCGCCAGCACTTAAATCAAACCAAGTGAAAACTTTGTGAATATGGTAATCCACTGCATAAACACTTTGGAAGTCTAAGAAGATTCTTAGTGCGTATAAAAATGATCCAAAAATCGCCAATGTACTAATAGCTACCGCTGTTTTAGTGAACTTCTTAACAATGAATGCATTAATAACGAATGCAAAAAATGGCAGAAGTACGATCGGCGCTATAGTTGAGACTGTGTAATCCATTTGTCCTATATCCTTTTAATCTCTTACCTTATTATTAGTTTTGTAAAGTCGAAGCATCATCTATATGGATACTTTCTCTAAGTTGGAAGAATCTGATAGCGATCCCAAGTCCAACTGCTGTTTCTGCTGCTGCAATAACGATGATGAAAAGACTCATGATGTTCCCTTCAACATTTCCGTTCGCAAATTTTGTGTAAGCTGCAAAGTTAAGTGCGGCAGAGTTCAAAATAAGCTCAACCCCTAAAAGGATGGCAATGATATTCTTTCTTGCGACCATCACTAGGATTCCGCAAACAAATAGTAAAAATGAGATAGCTAAGTAAGAGCCTAAACTAATCATGGATTTCTTTCCTTGGTCTTGAAATTATAGCTGCACCAATTAGGGCACCTAGTAAAAGAACCGATGAAATTTCAAATGCTAAAATATGGTCCGTCGCAAGTGCAGTTCCGATATCGGCAACTGATGGACTGTTAAATCCTGTCGTTGCTACCGTTTTAGCTGCAAATACTGAGTAAGTGATTTTTGCTAAAACAAGAGCTGTTACAACAGCTGTAAAACCAGCAATCATAAAAGTCTTTTTATTTCCCATTGATGGAATTTTTTCAAGTCCATAACGGTTCACCTTATTACCAGTTCCACCTGTAAGCATGATTGCAAACAACATAAGAATAACAACACCACCAGCGTAAACAACTAACTGAGTTGCCGCTAAGAAGTCAGCACCAAGACAAGCGTAAAGACCAGCAACTCCAAAAAGTGAAGCTAGAAGGTAAATACACGCATGCATTAGGTTCTTACTGTAAACAACAGCAAAAGCACCCGCTAGGGTAAGCACTGCTGATAATAAAAATAATGTATTTCCAAACACAGTATTCTCCCTATTCTCTAATTAATGTCCGCCGTGGCTTGCAGCCGCAGAGAAAATTAGAGTAAAAATTGATTTTCCATTAAATGCGTACATCCAAACTGCACAACCTAGAAGGTTGAAGATTGCGATTGGAGTTAAGTATTTCCAACATAAAGTCATAAGTTGGTCTACTCTGATACGAGGTAGAGTCCAACGAACCCAAATAACAACGTAGTAAAGTGCCAGTGTTTTTGTGAAAAAGGCACCTAGTTCTAAAATTTGTCCAATGTTTTGAGCAATCATTCCGTCCATTCCAAGTTTTTCAACTAGAATAGCTCCAGATCCAAGATCGAAAGGAACTTTATATCCACCAAGGAAAAGGGCAACAGCTACACCACACACAACGAAAACTTCGATGTACTCGGCAAGAGCAAATAGACCAAATTTCATACCTGTATATTCAGTGTTGTAACCAGAAACTAGTTCAGACTCAGCTTCAGGTAAATCGAATGGTGCGCGGTTTGTTTCAGCAAGAGCTGAAATGAAGAAAACAAAAAATCCTACGAAAGCGAATGGATTGTGGAAAATGTACCACTCGTGAGGAGCTCCACCTTGGCCATTGATCAATGTTTTCATTGAAAGACCACCAGCAAGTAAAACGATTGAGATGATTGTGATTGTCGCAGGAATTTCGTAAGAAATAATTTGCGAAGCCCCTCTCATACCACCAAGCATTGACCATTTTGAATTTGAAGCATATCCACCAAGGAAAACCCCAACACCAACTAAAGAGGCCATACCAACAAGGTAAAAGATACCAACGTTAAGATCGGCCATCATGAAGCCACTTGAGTAAGGAACTACAGCAAGCGTTGCGAAAACCCCGACCATACAAAGTACTGGTGCAAGATTGAAAGTAAATTTATCTGCTTGAGACGTAACGATGTCTTCTTTTAAAATCATCTTCACCCCGTCTGCCAGGAATTGAAGAAGACCAAATGGACCAACACGGTTAGGACCCATACGCATTTGAAGATCCGCAGAAATTTTTCTTTCCGCGTATGTTCCTAGACCACCGATTGTTGCCATAACACCAACGATGATTCCTGCGAAGATTGCAAAAATGATGAATGCAAAAAGTGACGTCGTATCGAAACCTAAAAATTTAGATGACGAAGCAATCAGGTTACTTAATTCATTCGATTGTAAAAAATACGAAAATACAGTTGAATTCATGCCTAGTCCTTTTTACCTAAAGTAGGAGGTGCCTGTGTATAACTCTTAACCCAATCAAGATCGCCCTTCTTCCAGCAGTACACAAGTCCTGAAACTAGAATTAAAACGAAAGTGAAGATTGAACCAAGCAATACTCCGCCAAGACCAATTTCATTGAATCTCTTAAAGACCGCTGCAACTGGAAACATAAGTGCACTCTCAACATCGAAAATGATGAAGATAAGAGCGATAACGTAGAAACGAATGTTAAAATTCGCCCATGCGTTCCCAACAGGTTCCTCACCGCACTCATATGCAGTTTCTTTGAGTTTGTTAGGGTTGTGAGGACGTATTAAACTCCCCAAAAATAGTGATCCACCTGCCACAAGTAGCGCGAGCGCAATTAAAATTACGACCGGCATGTAGACGTCTAGATTTAATGTCGACATCTTGATCTCCGAGATAAAAAATCCAATTTTTTAGTTTCCTTAGATTACACGAAAATATAATATCTTGGAAATATTTTATTGGTGAAATGATTGTTATATGAGTCACTTTAATTCCCTGCTTCAAAAAATTTTAGATTGGGATGGACACGCTTCATCTTCACTAAATTTATACGGTGCAACCACGGAGCAGTGGTCATTCATTCTCAATTCTTTTTTTCGAGAAAGTGCGAAATTAATTTCAAACAAATCTCAGCTAATCATCGCTTCAAATAACGACGAAGCCGAAGACTTTTTTAACTCACTGCAAATAAGTAAAGATCAAAATGAAATAGAACTACTGTTTTATCCTGGACTTGAAGCGTCGCTATATTCCGGAGTCATCTCATCAGAGAAGAGTTTTTACGACAGACTTGAAGTGTTGAGTAAATTGAATCGACTTGATCACAATAAAACAAAATTTATTCTTGTGACATCGTTTGAGGCCTTATCTCTTCGCACTCCACCAAAATCTTTTTTCAAAGAATTTAGTTTCACTATTCAAACAGATGACGTGATTGCTCCAATTGACCTTGCAAAAAAGTTGGTGGGCATGGGTTATTCTTCTGCGACATCAGTTGAAGAGCCTGGAACGTTCATTCAAAAGGGCCAAATTTTTGATATTTACCCCGTTGGATCTGCGCCAGTTCGTCTGTCTTATTTTGACGATTTGATAGAAACAATTTTTTCTATTGATCTCGATACACAAAAAACAATTCGCGAAAAACCATTAACTGAAGTGTGTATCACACCAGCGGCCGGTATTTTAGCTCAGCATGATTTCCCTGTTACATTGAGAGAAAATCTTCCTCAACCAGGACCTTCATTCAAACAAAAATTTGAATTTCGAAAGGCCCTTTTTAATCGTTTAAGTGATGGATTACTTTTTGAAAATTATCCAGTGTATGTGCCGTTATTTTTCAAAAACCCGGAAACACTTTTTGATTATTTTAATATTGAACAAACGTTGGTCACTGTCCTAAATGCCAATGAAACAGAGCGAGCTCAACTTGAATTAGTTGAATCTCTCCGCTTTGATTACGAACAAAGTGAAGAGAATATTAACAATGAAAATATTCTTCCGACTTACAATAAAATTTACGACTTTAAATATTTTGAAGATTTAAGAGATAGAAAAGCTATTTTAGTTGATCAGGTCAATCTGAATATGATTTTCGGTGATATCTCTAACTCTATCGACCTGCGATTAATCAAAACAAAAACGTTCTTAAATGAACATATTAATCCTGCTCTTCCAAAACCTGAATACATTAAGGCTGCACTCGATTTCATTAAAAAACATTTCGAGTTTAAAGGAAAAATCTATTTCTCTTCATATAGTGACTCATCAAAAAATGAAATCAAACACTTAATTGATTTACAGGATTTCCCTGGAGATTTGAAAAAGAGAATTGAATTTCTGCCTTTCAGAGTCTCTGAAGGATTTTACTACGAAGGTGAAAATTTTCTTATCATTACTGATGGAGATTTATTCGCAGCTAAAAAGAACAAAGAGAAAAAGTTTAAAAAAGTTGATCTCGATCTTTTCGCTGAACAACTTGCAACTCTTAAGACTGGTGACTACGTTATTCACAGTGAATATGGAGTAGGAGAATACTTAGGTCTTGAGGCCTTAGATATCGGCGGCGATAAGAGTGATTTTCTTGTTTTAAAATACGCTGATAACGATAAGATCTACGTTCCCGTTTACAAATTAAATCTTATTCAAAAACATGCGGATGCTACGGCTTCATTAAAGTCTGACAGTCTTCGCACAAATAAGTTCACGTTGCTTAAAGCACGTGCCAGAAACTCGGCAAAAATTCTCGCTTTTGATTTATTAAAACTGCAGGCAGAAAGACAGTCATCAGTGGCCTATGCTTTTAATCCTCCTGATCACATGTACAGAGAGTTTGAACTAGCTTTCCCATTTGAAGAAACTCCTGATCAGGCACGCGCCATTGAAGAAGTTTTAGAATCAATGCAAAAACCAGTTCCAATGGATTATCTGGTTTGTGGTGACGTAGGTTTTGGTAAAACAGAAGTGGCGATGAGAGCAGCATTTAAAGCTGTTGAAGATAAAAAACAAGTTGCCGTTTTAGTTCCAACGACGATTCTGGCCCTTCAACATTTCAACTCATTTTCAAAACGCTTTAAAGATTTTCCGGTGAGAGTTGAATTCATTTCGCGCTTTAAAACAGCGAAAGAATCTAAAGAGATTTTAGAAAAAGCTGAAAGAGGCGAGATCGATATTTTAATTGGTACTCATAAGATACTTTCTAGTAAATTGAAGTTTCAGGATCTGGGATTAGTTATTGTCGATGAAGAGCAGCGCTTTGGTGTTGGTCACAAAGAAAAACTAAAACTTATGAAAGCGTCAGTGGATTTTTTAACTCTGACAGCGACTCCAATTCCTAGAACACTTCAGATGGCCTTCCTTGGTCTGCGTGATTTATCACTCATTAAAACAGCACCACCAAGAAGACAGTCGATTAAGTCATACGTTATTAAAGAAGATGAATTAACGATTCAGATGGCCCTGCAAAAAGAATTACAACGTGGTGGTCAGGTCTTTATTGTTCACAACAAAGTTCATGACATTGAACAGTATGCTGCTTCAATCAGAGAACTTGTTCCCGACGCAAGAATTACATTTGCTCACGGGCAAATGAGTGAAAAAGAACTTGAAGATAGAATCAACTCTTTTTACAGTGGAAATTATCAAATTCTCATCGCTACAACTATCATTGAATCTGGTATCGATATCCCAAATGCCAATACCATGATTGTTGACCGCGCAGACACTTATGGTCTTGCTCAACTTCATCAGTTGCGAGGACGTATTGGCCGTTCAGATAAAAAAGCTTACTGCTATTTTGTCGTGCCTCGCATGCGTGAAATTTCTTCGATTGCGCAAAAACGTCTGCATGCGCTTCAAACCTATGCTGACATGGGTTCAGGATTTAATATTGCTTCCGTTGATTTAGAAATTCGTGGAGCAGGGGATATTTTAGGGGCCACTCAGTCAGGTCACGTAGAAGCTGTCGGACTCGAGCTTTATATGGAACTTTTAAAAGATGCCATTAACGAAATCCGCGGTGAAAAGAAATTACTTAAAAAAGATATCGAAATTGTTACACCATATCCGGCCTTCATTCCAAATCACTACATTAGTGATGCGAGTGAAAGATTGAAACAGTACAAACGTTTATCAAACTGTGAGACGCATTCGTTACTTGAAAGTATCCGAGAAGAATTCCAGGATGTTTACGGGATCTTCAGCGAAGAGCTTTCAAATCTTTTTGTGGTTCTTGAAACAAGAATTTATCTTCAAACTCTGGGACTGAAATCAGTTTCTGTTGGTGGATCGGCCATCACATTACGTTTTGATAAACAATTCCTGGAAAACGACACTGAATTAAGAGATCGTGTGGTGAACTTTTTCATCTCAAGACCAAAGATCTATCAATTTACTCCAGATTATCGCGTGATCTTTAATCAAAAAACGACCGTTACTCAAAATGATTTACTCAAGTTTTCAAAGACTATCAGTGAGCATTTAATTCCATCTTAGCGATTTAATTCTACTTTTTTCAAATTCTGGTATTATTAAAGAGAATTAAACATAAATCTCGTAGTGAAGAATTAACTTTTCTGAGGATATTAGTGATGAAGACATCAAATTACTTAGCGATTCTTACCCTGGCATTTTCTGCGACTGCCTTTGCACAAGACAAAGAAGCACCAGCAACAAATCCAAGAAACACAAATCCAGAAGCTGTTGTAGCAACTGTAAATGGTGTGGAAATTAAAAAAGGACAGCTTGATCAAGCGTTCGAACAAAACTTAATGTTTGTTTCTGATAAAATCGTTACAAAAGAAAAAGTTTTAAACGATATCATCAACCGTGAGATCGGGATCAAAAAAGCTAAAGAAGCAAACTACCAAAACGACCCGGTCGTTAAAGCAAAAATGGAAGATGTACTTTACCACGCTCAAATTTCAAAAGACCTTGAGAAAAAACTTCAAGGAATTACTGTAAGCGATAAAGAAGCACAAGATTACTATTCTAGAGCAAAAGAATACCGCACAGCTCACATTCTTTTCCGTATCAGAGTTGCTCCAGATAAAGCTGAAACTGAAGAAGCGATGAAAAAGTCATTAGAAGTTTACAAACTTCTTCAAGCTAAGCCACAAGACTGGCCAGCTCTAGCTAACAAATACTCACAAAGCTCTACTGCTCCAACGGCAGGGGATCTTGGATACCTTCCAGCTGTTAAGTACGCTCCAGAATACTTCAAAGCTATTAACGGTAAACCAAATGGTTATATTTCTCCACCAATCAGAACTCAGTTCGGAGTGCACATCATTAAAGTTATTGGTGTAAAAGAGTGGAAAGAAGTTGACCCGGCACTATACAAGAAGATCGTTTACGACCAAAAACGTGACAAGATTCTTGAAGAGTACTTTTCTGACGCACGTAAAACTGCTCAAATTAAAATTAATAGAGAATACTTAAAATAGATACCAGACTTAGCTGTTGCGACTTGCGTAGAAGAATCATATAACTTACTCTAAATAGCCAATAAAGCTAGAAATAATGAGTAGGTTAAAATGAAACTCGCAAGTCGCTTTTTTTTTGTTTTCACAATCTTTTGCAGCTTAAACGTAGAAGCAAAACTTCTCGATAAAATATCTGCTATCGTCGACGATAATATCATCACAATGTCTCAAGTTAACCGCATCGTAAATAATCTTGCGATCAAGAGAAACGTTGCTCCGATGATTTATGACAAAGCTTCATACACAGCTTCTGAAATTCTTCAAATCTCAATCAATAAATACCTTATTAGAGCAAAACTTGCTGAAATTGGTTACACGATTACTGACGATCAAGTAGAAGCACAAATTAAACAAAACCAGGATCGCCTGGGTGTTGATAGAAGATCTTTAATGGGATTCTTAAAACAACAAGGAACATCGTTTGATGAGTACTTTGAAGCTTTAAGAGAAGCTATCGAATACAGCTATTTCGTTAACCGTGTTATCTCGCCGATGATTTCAATTTCTGAGCAAGACGTAAAAAACACTTATTACAAAAACAACATCAAAGACTCGCGTATGAACTTTAAGTATACGCTGATTGATTACGGAATTTCATTAGATGATATCGGTAAGCCGGTTAAAGGTCAGATGGAAGAAGTTGTTAAACAATACAGAATCAACGGTGTTCTTCCTGAAGCTTATTCAACATTAACTGTTAACAATCTTGATGACATCACTGAAGAAGGGATTACATCTGAGTTTAGAAACCTTCTAAAATCAACAGATGAAGGGGCCTTAACAACTCCTATCGTGATCAATAACAAGTATCACGTATTCTATCTTGCTAAAAAAGACTTAGTAGAAACTGAAGCTTTTGCTTCTCAAAAAGATAAGATCAAAGATCAGCTTTTTGAAAAATCAGTTAAAGCAGAAATCGCTGTATGGTTTGAAAGAGAAAGAAACAAACACTACATTAAAATTTCACAGTAATGGATTCTAGAAATGATTTATGTAACTCAAGGCCATGAAAAAGGAATTGGTTTAGAAATCTTTCTAAAGTCATTTTTATTATTATCATCACAAGAAAAATCTCAAGTCGTTCTGGTCGCTGACTCAAAAGTCCTGGACCAGAACCTTTCAGACCTAAATCTTTCTAAAACAAGTTTTAAGGATCTGCACTTAGTTTCACCTGCGACCAATGCCTCACTACCATCTTCAACGCGAACACTTATGCACGCGCTTAATATCATCACGCCTGATGATATTTTAGTGACATTACCGACATCAAAAGATCAGCTGATTTATAATGGTAGAAACATGGCCGGTTACACTGAGTTTTTCAGAAGCCATTACCATAATGCCAATATCTCCATGACGTTTAGAGGGATCTCACAAAACGTTTTACTCATCACTGATCATGTTGCACTTAAAGATGTACCCAAAGTTATTACCAAAGAATTAATCGTTGATAAGACTAATACAACAATTGAGTTTTATAAAAAGTACTTTTCCACATTTGATGAAATTGTTTTCTCAGGAATTAATCCTCACGTAGGTGAGAATGGAATTTTAGGAAAAGAAGATTTTATTATCAAAGACGCTATTGACCTTCTTAAAAAAAATCATAACTTAAAGTTTAGTGGCCCTTACTCTGGTGATACACTTCATATGCATCATGATTCATCAAAGAATCAACTTTTTGTTTATATGTTTCACGACCAGGGACTAGCACAATTTAAGGCCATGCACGGACTAATTGGATTAAATATTTCCATGGGACTGCCTTTTCTTCGTCTAAGCGTTGATCACGGAACGGCCTTTGATTTGTATGGTAAAAATAAGGCGAATCCTACGGGAATGATTTTTCTTTTTAAACAAGCTTTTGAGGTTAACAAATATGTCATCAATCAACGAAATTAACGTAGTTAAAGCTGCGGTTCATAATTTAAAAGATGTCTCTATCTGTATTCCAAAAAATACTCTGACGGTTATCACCGGGCCTTCTGGTTCAGGAAAATCATCACTTGCTTTTGATACCATCTATGTTGAAGGGCAAAGAAGATACATCGAGTCTCTTTCAAGTTATGCCAGACAATTCTTAGGTCAGTATCAACCACCAGAAGTTGAATCTATTACAGGTTTAAGCCCGGCGATTGCTATTGATCAAAAAACATCAAGCAAGAATCCAAGATCAACAGTTGGAACAACAACTGAAATTTATGATTACCTCCGCGTTCTTTATGCTCGTATCGGAACTCTTTATGATCCAGATACTGGAATTGAAGTTCGTCGTTACACTCCATCACAAATCACTCGCGAAGTGATGAAAGCAGGGGACAAGGCTAAATTACAAATCCTTGCTCCTATTCCATACAACGAAAATATTAAGTTTAAAGAACTCTCAAGTAAGTTTCAGACCATGGGATTTACCCGTGCTCGCCTTGATGGTGAAATGGTTTCTCTAGAAGATGGAATCAAAGCACCAAAAGGAAAGTACCAATTAGATATCATTGTCGATCGTAT
>JBEIPV010000180.1:0-4210 GCA_040376855.1 Bacteriovorax sp. | reverse complement strand
TGTTTGATGATTAAAAAAGATGGAGTTCCTCATGCACTTTTTACCGGTGACTGTTTTTTTAATGCCGGAGTAGGTAATTGCCATAACGGTGGAAGCGTCGAAGCGATGTACAAAACGATCAGTGAGATTTTCTCACAGTATCCTGACGAACTCTTAATATATCCAGGCCATGAGTATCTAAAAAGGAACCTCGAATTCACCATGAGCATCGAAAAAGACAACCACGATGCTGAAGATTTTTTAAAAAAGATCCAGAGTGTGGATATGAATGAAATCTTTTTTGTGAATAATATGTTAATTGAAAGAAAGATAAATATGTTTTTACGTTTAAAAAGACCTACGATAAAGAAAAATTTAAATCTCGTAGACAGTGATGATAAAACAATCTTTTTCAAACTGCGTGAATTAAGAAATAAATGGTAAAAAAGGATTAATATGAGTTTTCCAAAAGTCGGAACAAAGGCCCCAATGTTTACTCTTCTCAATCAGGATGGACAGGAAGTGGATCTAAAAAAGATTAAAGATAAGACGATTGTTTTATACTTTTATCCCAAAGCTTCAACTCCAGGATGCACAACTCAGGCCTGTGGGATTAGAGATGTAAAAAAGGAATTAGCAAAAGCTAATACTGTTGTTTACGGGATCAGCCCGGATGCTCCACCAAAACTTAAAAAATTCATTGAAAAAGAAGGTCTGAACTTCGAACTACTTTCTGACCCGGAACATCTGATTGCTGAAAAATATGGGGTGTGGGGATTGAAGAAATTTATGGGCCGCGAGTACATGGGTGTTAAACGTATAACATTTATTATCGGATCCGATGGGAAACTCAAGCACATAATGGATGATGTCAAAACTAAGACCCACCATGATGACGTGCTTTCTCTAGTCACTGCACTTTAATTTTGTTAAATTTAGGCTTCAAATTTATAAGGGGCCTTTATGAAAATGATTCTTTCATTAGTGTGCGTACTGTTTGCGTTTAATGTAAACGCAAAGTCAGTAGAGATTATGTCTTACAACGTAGAAAATCTTTTTGATGCCAAACATGACGAAGGCAAAAACGATTGGAGCTTTTTACCAAAAGATGCTCCAGGGAAAAAAGAGGCCTGCGCCAAAGAAAAAAGTAAATACAG
This sequence comes from Bacteriovorax sp., assembly GCA_040376855.1. Lineage (GTDB taxonomy): Bacteria > Bdellovibrionota > Bacteriovoracia > Bacteriovoracales > Bacteriovoracaceae > Bacteriovorax. Next base: position 3,074 of record JBEIPV010000180.1, on the reverse strand, counting down.
AAGAAACGAGTGTTACGACGCTGACTGGACTGAAGAAAAAGTTGAAATGAAACTTGCTCAGATCGTTGATGTCATTACGAAAGAAAGAAAAACTCTTCCTGATTTTCTAGGTCTTATTGAAGTAGAAAACGGTGAAGTGGTCGGTCGTCTTGCTAAAAAATTAGGGTATGAAAACGTAGAGATTACAAGCAGCCCGGATTTCCGTGGTGTCGACGTTGCTCTTTTATATAAGACAAGTCCAAACATTAAAAAAATATCACGTGCTGAGCACTTAGTTCCGGTTGATTACCCTTCAAGAAATATTTTAGAAGTAGAGTTCACAATTGATGGGCATCCCTTAACTCTTTTTGTGAATCACTGGCCTTCACTTGCAAATCCTGATTCATGGAGAATTAAGGCCGCTGAAGTCCTGGCCAACAGAACAAAGGAAATCCTGGCGAAAAACCCAAAAATGGGAATTATGGCCATGGGAGATTTCAACACGATTGATTCAAATGACCCACACCCATTTAAGACTGTTTTATTCAAAGACAATCTATTCACTGATGCAGTTGTCGCTTTTAAAGAAGATAAAGCTGTAAGTGATGAAGCTAAAAAGAAGCTTCCAGAAGGAAGTTACTACTTCCCACCAAAAGAGCAGTGGAACTACCTGGATCATATTTTTTATACAAGTGCACTTAAAGATGGAACATCGGGCTTAACTGTCGATGTACCTAGCTTTGAAGTTTACCTTCCTTCTTTTGCTTTAAAAGAATTAAAGAGAAAAGCGGGAACTGAAGATGAAAAAAACCATGTAGTGAAAATGGTTCCAAATAGATTTAATACAGAAGCTAAAACCAGAGCAGAGATGGGATTTTCGGATCACTTTGCAGTTGTGTTGAAGTTAAACTATCCAGATCCAGCACCGGTTAAAGAAGCTAAAAAAGCAAAACCAGCTAAAGCTAAAAAGAAAAAGTAAAAATAAAAAGGCCTCTCATGACGAGAGGCCTTTTTTTATTCTAGAAGTTTTTAGCGTTATAGAATTTGTACAGTTTCAGACGATCGTTCAATGGCACCTTACAAACTTCTTTACAAGTCTCCAGTGACGCATTTAGAAGGTCTTCGCGAATCGTTGCATTTGTTTCAAGCTTTGATGTCAGAGTGTTCATAAACTGAACTTCTACATCTTCTCCAACTGTCACTCCGATGTTCCATAAAAGACCGAACACGAAATCAGCATTGGCGTAATCACCACGCTCAAAGGCCATATTATACTGTTGCTTCTTTCTTACTTTTTTACCGTTAAACAGATTGTATTCTTTAATTTTAAGCGCCAGCTTTTTACTGTTGGCAATTTTTCCTGCAAAGTAATCGGCCATTCCTTCGTTCACTGGAGTTGAGTGAGTAAGCTCTAAGTGGTTACTTAAAGCAACGTGAGCGAATTCGTGGTAAATAATCTCAGGAACCAGCGCTGAATCCAGGCGATAAATTTTTTGTGCAAAGAAGCTCGAAGCAAGATCACTTGTCTGATAGACAAATTCCATCATTAAGCTACTTCCGGCCACTCTCATCATACTACTAGGATCAGCACCACCAAATAGAGCAATTAAAAACTGGTTAAGGTTTGTCATGTGGGTCTGGTTTCTAAACACGGCCAGTGAAGGTTTAATGCTTGGGTTTTCAACAGTTCCCTGGAACTCCTTAATGTTAATTTCTTTCGATGGTCTAAACCAGATTTCTGTTTCCCATGCCGGAATGTTTTTTGCCGGGTAACCAACACCAGGAGGAATCGTTAGAGCATTGTTAAACTGTGGGTTAAGGTTATCGTGGGCAAAATGTCCAACTTCATTAAAAACATTCTTCAAATCAAGGCGGATAACAATCTGTGGTAGTGTTGCCACATGCTCAGATTTTGCCACTTCAATAAAATACTTACGTGCTTTATTTAAGTGGTAATAAGTCGTCGCCGCTTTAAGCTGAAGCTCTTCTGAATCGTCGAAACGAACAGCTTCATTACTTTTACCATGAACGATCTTGAAGTATTTTCCTTCATATCCAACATCGCTGGTTAAGTCTTTTAAAGACACGTCAGCGATAACTGCTTTGTAATCTTCATCGCGAACGACAGCTCGTCTTTTTAGTTCTGCTGCATGAACGCTGTTAAACTGTATAAAGAGAATAAGTGTTGTTATTAGTATTTTCATATTTTTTTCCTACATTAAGTTAAAATCAGAGTCTGGGTCCACTGGTGCTTCTGAAACTTGCTGGTCAATAAGCATGATGACCAGAACCGAAAGAAAGCCAAGTGGAGGAGGTAGTAATACCGCGCTTACGCCACCGAATAACTTTACCCACGTCATTACTTTTTCTTTAGTTGTCTTTTTTGGATTCCATATATCCTCAAGACTGGCAAACGCTTCAATCTCTTGAGAGCTGATATAACCAACTTCATAAGCGGCCGTGATGATGTCGCTGTAGCTTGCTCTTTGACCGTTTAACATTGAGCTGTTATTGATCGTGGCAAGTTCCTTTCTTAAAAGCTTAAGGATGAATCTAAACTTTTCCATTGGAGAAAGGTTGATGATTTCCGATTCTTGATTCACATAATTAATGTGAATCGTCACATCTTTAGAATCCAGTCTTTTCTTTAGAGACTGAACAACGTTTGCGAGCAGGATGATTTGAGTGCTGTTAAAACGCTCATAAAGACTTTGCCTTAATCCTGTCTTAGTACGAAATTTTCCAGCATGGGTAACAAATTTTGATGCTTCTTTGACTCTTTTTGGAAAGGCCTTGTTGATAGCATCGATGTTTGTTCGGTAGTTCGTAAGAGTCATTGGCCACTCATGAACTTTACTTGCTCTCATAGACTCTAAACTTTTGTATTGCGAGTCTTTAATAAGACCATAATTTAAAGCAAGTCTGTTAATGCGCTTCATCTCTTTTGGAAATTTGTAAGACCCTTCAGAAAGCTTCTTATAAAGAGTTCTGTATGTGTCTTCTATACAAAGAGACCTATCGTTAATAGATTGAGCTTGTGATTTATAAATCTCCATGGCCTTATTTTCTTCTGCCGGAGTTAAATCATTTTTAGC
>JBEIPV010000078.1:0-14133 GCA_040376855.1 Bacteriovorax sp. | reverse complement strand
TGGAACCTTTGGATGCCTAATTTTCATTCAATCTGGTCAGGTAATTCAACACTTAGCAGAGTCAATACGTCCCCATCTGGGCAAAAAATATTAAATTATCTTGCCGCTTGCACGGGCCATCTTTTTTCATGCTACAATAAAGGGATATGAGGACGTTGCTTTTAGACTGCAACTATTTTCCGGTAAAAATAATAAATTGGCAGAAGGCCATGATCCTTCTCATGACCGGTCGGGCGGAAGTCGTCGACGAGTATGAGGATAAATTGATACGGACCGTATCCACCTCGTATAAACTCCCCAAAGTGCTCCGGTTATACCAGATGCACAAGATCACCTTGAACGTTAAATTTACCCGAATGAATGTCTTTTTCCGCGACAATTTTCAATGCCAGTACTGCTCAACTAACCTGCCTGCTCACGAACTCACTTTCGATCATATTATTCCCGTCAGTCAAAAAGGTCCTACTAGTTGGGAAAACGTTGTGACTTGCTGTAAACCGTGCAATGGAAAAAAAGGATCTAAGAGTTTAAAAGCTTCGGGAATGAATTTATTAAAACCTGCTAAAAAACCGAGATGGTCTCCAGAATTATGCTTGAGACTCTCCGATGATGACCCAAGTGATTGGTGGAATTTCTTCCCACAACCAAAACAGCTGGCCTCCTAAAAACTTATTTTCAAATTTAAGGGAATAAATTTCCATTCTGTAGTGCCACAAAAAATGCCGTTTTGTGATAAAATTTTTGTTATGAAAAAAGCACAACTGACTAAACTACTTTTGCTCCTTACGCTCTCGACGCCTGCGACCCATGCCTTGGTCTGTCCTCCTAAAGACACTGCTCCATTATGTCCGCAAAATGGGATCACACTTTTAGATGAGACTTACCCTACTCAGTCTTTTTTAATTTCCAATTTGCCTTTCATTCCTTCTAAAGAAGGAAGAGGTATGACTCAAAATTTTGTTAATAAGATTATCAAAAACTATGATTACGAAAATGTTCCGCAAATCCTCATGGCCCTTGATACACCTGAAGAATTTGCTGCTTTTAAAGAAGCGACCAAAAAAGACCTGATCAATAAAAAAGTTAGCGCTGATAAAATAGAAAAAATACTAGGTCAGCTGACTCACGTCCCTGTTCCAAACTATAACTGGCAACAAGACTGGTTTGAGTCTTTCGTGGATGTTAAAACCGGATCTCCCGTCATTAGATCAATGGAATCCTATTCGAGAGTTCCGCCCAATGCTGGTGACAAAATCGAAAAGGCAGGAAGTAGCTGTAACATCACAACTGGTGAATGGCTAAAAGACAACTACATCAACATTGGAGATGACCCAAGAACGGCCAATAGGTCTTTTGGATCGGGTGAAATGGGTGGAAACATCGAAGGTGCTCCAGGTGGTTTTTGTATGATTGGTGACAACATCGGTAAAAAACTTGCTGAACAAATTTGTAACGACAAAAAAAATGTTATTCAGTTGCAGACATCATGGCTACAAGTCGGACATGTTGATGAACTCTTTAAAATTATCCCGACTCAATTCAATGATGGAAGACCAAAAGAATGTGAATTCTCTTTAATGAGTGCTAGCCCTAAAAAAGCGCTGGATTTGATGAAGAACCCAACAAGCGGACTAACTTCTTTTGCTGATTTCAATAATCCCGATGCTGATCCTAAGGAAATGAGAGAAAGCCGTTCAAAATCAACCAATGCTGGAAACTTCTATTTATGTAACTACATAAAAGATGCCATGCTAAAAAGGCCTACTGGAAAAAAAATAAATCCAGCAATAAGGAGCGTTTTACTAAAAATTCTTTTTAACAATCAAGCTCTGGCACAAGACGATGCCATGGAAGCGTACTTTAGAAATATTGGAAAAGATGACAAAGAACTTATGGCCTTCAATAATGAGTGTGCTCAGAACTTCGATAAAGTCTCCAACTTTGAAGTACAGGCCATGATGACGGCAGACGAAGGTTTCATGTCACTCAACAATGCAGTTGATGAATCAATAAAAAAAGACAGAGAACTTATCAAAAGCAAAATTCTCTCTCGCCTGCCTCAATGTAAGGCCTGGTACAATGAGCTTGAAGTGCCAAATTTATTTTACGGAGATTTTCCAGTCAAAAATAAAGATGGAAAAATGGAACTCGCACGTCCCGGTATTGCCAATTCTTTTTTACCGAACCCGACCAACTCGGTCTTGATGAATAAAACAGTGACCTTTCCCGATACTGGCAATAAACTTTTTAATAGCTATCTCTCAGAAGAAATGGCCAAGAAGAAAATGAAATCTGATTTTATTTCGACATGGGATTATGCCCACCTTGCTCAGGGAAATATCCACTGCGCGAGCCACTCGATCCCTCACTGTCGTCCAAACACAAAAGGTAAATAATGAAATTTTTATTAGTTTTTCTTCTTTTCTCACACAATAAAACAATGGCAAAAGATATTACTGAATATGAGTGCAGACTTGCCCCGGATTTAAAGATTGAGTTATCGCTCATCGATCCAAAACTTCCGTCGGTCAGTTTACAAAAGAAAGACGCAAAAATTGCACGCTGCTTTTATCAAACGCTCCCAAGCTCAAAACCATCTAACATGAGAAATGTCAGCACTGAGGCCAGTTGGAATTTACAACTTTCAAAATGCGAAACTTATAATGAAAAAATGAAGAGTGAACTTAGTCTTTCTCCAATGGCCTCTTTCAAACAGGCACAAGGGGCCAGCACAAGCTATTTTCGTCTCTTTACAGACCAGCAACCCCTTCTATGCAAACCAAGGTCATAGCCTCGAAATCCTGTCAGTAAAAATGGGTTTCATAACGCTCTCTTAAGATGTAAGGGTTTGTAATCCTTATTATGTTTAACTTAAGTTTTTATAAACAAAAAACTAGTTATAATGATCTATATGATTATCGATTCCAAACTACCGGGCTTTAAAAGCTACCTTAGTGAAAACCGCCTGAACAATGGCGGAATTAAAACCACTATTGACCAGAGTGCTGTTGCTCCTAGCGAGCAAAACAACGTCAATTTGCAATTAGATAATGAGACAAAAAATTCTCAAGACTCATATAATAAAAAGAAAAAAGAAGAACAAAAAGAATCCAAAGAACAAACAGAACAAAAAGTTGAACAGGTTGTTCTCAGTGATAATGAAATTAAGGATAAGAATTTAAAACTTCTTAACTTACTTTAATGATGAAATCAGCATTAATAATTTTTTTCCTATTCACAACAAGCGCTGCTTATTCAGAAACGATTCTGATGAAATCTGATAAATGGTGCCCGTTCATTTGCAACCCCAGTAACACCAAAGACAAACACCCAGGTTACGTCATCGAAGTTGCTAAAATCATCTTTGAGAGAAAAGGCCATAATGTCGTTTTTCAAGTCGACACCTGGACGAACTCCATTGAGAGTGTGCGCTTTGGAGTGGCCACGGCCATTGCCGCAACAACAAAAGCAGACGCACCCGATTTCATTTATCCCAATAAAGACATGGGAAGCAATAAAGAATGTTTTTATGTAAAGACTAAAGACCCTTGGGAGTTTAACAACGTTAACAGTTTAAAAAATAGAAAATTAGGTATTGTAGAATCCTATGCATACTCTGCAGAGCTTATGAGTTACTTGCGCGATCACTCAGAGAATGTTTTAAAGAGTCACGGCGAAAATCCTCTAATGCTCAACATCGACAATTTGATGGCAGGGAAGATCAATACCATTGTAGAAAATCCATTTGTCTTTAATTACTTCACTGAAAAGAAAAAAATACGCGACAATTTCGAAGAGGCCGGATGCACTGAGGGAGATCCTCTTTATATCGGCTTCTCCCCTAAGAATCCCCGATCAAAAGAATTCGCAAAAATACTCGAGAATGGCATAGAAGAATTGAGAAAGGATGGAACTCTAGGTAAGATAATCGAAAAGTATTCTCTTAAAGACTGGAGTCCGTGATCATGAACTATTGGCTAATGAAAAGTGAGCCTGATGTCTTCTCTATCGACAATCTAAAAACCAAAAAAAAATCCGGCTGGGATGGAGTTCGAAACTACCAGGCGAGAAACTTCATGCGCGATGATATGAAGCTGGGCGACCTGGTTTTATTTTATCATTCAAGTTGTGAAGTTCCAGGTGTAGCTGGCCTTGCAAAGGTTTCTAAGACCTCTCACCCAGACCCGAGTCAGTTCGATTCTAAAAGCGAATATTACGATCCTAAAGCGACCAAAGAGGCACCGCGCTGGTTCATGGTTGAAGTTGAATTCGTCGAAAAATTTGACCATGTTATAACGCTTACTGAAATTAAAAACACGAAAGGTTTAGACAAAATGCCGCTAGTGCAAAAAGGCTCTCGCCTGTCTATTAACCCAGTGACCGAACAAGAATTTAAAATCATTAAAGGTCTTGTTTAATTTTGTGAAAACTCTCTTTTAAGAACGCCTTGACCATCGGACATCTGCTGTCTTAAAGTCCTGGCATTCTTATTCGGAGAGACCCATGAAAAACACAATATTAGCTACCATTGCAACACTTTTCTTTTCTGCCAATGCTTTTGCTGTGAGAACAGTTGAATGCATTCCTGGCCAAGACACAGACATGAGAGTCATCGTAACTTTCAATAGAGATATCGATCCTAAAAAACCATTCATTGGTGCTTATGACTGGGGAGCGACTTTAAAAGTTGTAAAACCAAGATCGAACAACAACTATGTAAATCCAAATCTTAGAGTGACTCCTATCGCTAATTACTCTGACGTAAACCTAAGTGGAAACGCTGCTGGAGTTTACCTTCAATTGTACCCTCAGTTTAACAACCAAGATGTCTTCACAAATTATGAAGGACAGCTTTTTGTAAATGACCTGGATGCAAGAGTGTATTTTAATTTTACTGATAGAGATGGAATTACTGGATTAATTTGTAACTAATAAAAAGGCCCGCTCAAAGCGGGCCTTTTATTTTACATACGCTTCGAACTAAAATTCACTGACTGATTTACATCATAAGATGTTGCATTCGTAGGTGCAGGGAACTTGATCCCATCCAAAATATTTTTCATGCACTCCTTTGCAAGCTCTGCTTGAGGATCACTACTTTCAATTTCGGACTTAGAAACGGTCCCCTTTTCATTCACAGTAAATTTAAACAAAGCACTGCCTTGAAATTCTTCAGACTGAATGCAGTTTCTAAATTTTGGAGTATTGTTAGTTAAAGTTTTTTTAACATCATCAAGTCTAATCCCTATAACCGGTCCAACTTTATACTCCTGACTAGCACAGCTTACTAACAACAATAGCATCAAAGAAGTCATCACACTTTTTTTTGAATTCATATCAGTTCCATACAAAAAAGGCCCTCCGAAGAGGGCCTTACTTTTTTTATTACATACGTTTTGGATAGAAGTTCATTGGCTGAGATACATCGTAAGACTTTCCAGATCCTGGAACCGGGAATTGAATTCCGTGCAGAACGTTTTTAATACAGTCGCGAACTTTATCAGATGAAATTTCTTCTGATTGAATTTCTGACTTCGTAACACGTCCGTTTCCACCAACGCTGAACTTAAAGTTCATACGCCCCTGAACACCTTCAGGATTTTTATTTCCATCTAACTCAGACTGGTAACAGTATCTGAATTGAGGAATGTGATCGCGTAGGATTCTTCTGATTTCATCCGGATTGATATTTGATAGTGCGATTTTTTCAACCGGCACACCAGCAACCATAACCGAACCTTTTTGAGCAACACCATCAAAACCGCGAGATGAATCGATCTTTCCTTTTGCTGATCCAGTTAAGCTACCAATGTTGGTTGCCACTTTCGCTGCATTCGGAGTTCCATTCGGTGAACCTGTAATGAAGCCGTCTCCGCCTCCGCCACCAACACCGTTACCGATTCCACCACCAGTACCAAAACCTGCTCCACCGTCGTCTTTAGCGCCTTTAGCAGCAGCACGTTTAATCCCCTGGCCGTTCTTTCTGATTGAGTCTGTTACATTCGTCATGTCCAGACCCTGGTAAGTATCCCCAGATCCACCAGTATTATTATCTACTGCTTTCACCTGACTTGCTGCTGATCCAGAACCAACTTGTGTTCTTGCAGTTTTTCTTACATCAGTTCCAGGTTTATAAGCTTCTTTTTTCTTAGAAGCTGGGTCACCTTTTTGAACGTCTTGAACTTTCTTCTGGTTTTTATCACCGATACGATCAGAGTTTTTAATAGCTCTATCCGATCCGTTTTTTACTTTCTCTTCAGGCTTAGCAACAACCTTTTCTGATTCCGGGGCCACAACTTTGTTTTCAACAATTTTGTTTCTCTTCGGAGCAGGTGTCACCATTGTCATCGTGATTGGAACTAATTTAGGGTCATCCTTTAATTTGTGTTCCAGCTCTAGATGAGGCAGCTTAATTAAAAAGAAAAATAAGTGAATAATAAAGCTTCCTATCAAAGCGCGTTTATTAAAACGCTTTGTATTCTGCTCCATTGTGGACTCACCAGGAGTGTAAATTGGTTTCTTTACTGCACTCATTTTTTTATCCTATTACTTCATTCTTTTTGTTGGATCTTCGTCAGCAGCGATTGAAAAATTCTTCGCTCCTGCACTCTTAGCGATATCCATGATCTCTACCGCTTTTCCTAAAAATGCCTGAGTGTCACCTTCTAAGATAACTGATTCAGTTTTTAGTTCAGCAAGTTTAGCTGTCATTTCTGTTGCTAAGTTTTCTTCAGTTACATACTTCCCTTGAAGTGCCACTTTACCGGCCTTATCAAGAGTGATAATTAAGATTTCATCCTGCTTCTTCTCATTAGTGATCGACGTTTTTGGCAATTCGATATCAAGACCTGATTCAAGTGCCGCCGTTGATGTAACCATGAAAATAATAAGAAGCACGAGCATGATGTCGATCAGAGGAGTTAAGTTAACCTCTGATACGATTTGCTCTTCGCCGTCTGAATTATTATTTGAACTTCCCATTGCCATAAGGCACTCCTATTTAACTTTAAAAATTAAAACTATTTCTTAGCTGCATTAAATGATTCGGCCATATCACCAAGACCATTTTTAAAGCTTTGAAGAGCTTCACCAATTTTAACAAGGATGTAGTTGTAAAACATAACCGCGATTACCGCTACAAGGATCCCTGCTGCAGTTGCGATAAGTGCTTCTGAAATTGAAGCTGATACAACCGCGAACCCTGCTTTACCAGCAGCACCGATTTGCTTGAATGATCCCATGATCCCCCAAACTGTACCGAATAATCCAACGAATGGAGCTGAAGTAGCAACTGTACCTAAGATCCAGATGTTTTTCTTAAGGCCCATTGATGTTTCATTTAAACGACGGTTCATACGAGCGTCCCATTCTTCTGAAGAAGAAGCTTCTTCAAATACTGCAGAATGAGGTTTTGCAATGATTTCTGGGCAGTTCTTATAAAGCCATTCCATTTCGTTAAAACGCTTAGATTGAATGATTCTCATTCCTTCATCATGGAAATACTTAGCTTGTTTATTGAAATTCATAAGAAACCAAATTTTTTGAATTGCTACTGTCCACACTGCTACTGAAAAAACCAGTAGAGGGTACATAATAAAGCCACCTTGCTTAAATAATTCCACCAATTCCATGTGCTGACTCCTTGTCGCTGTAAGTATCGTATTTTATATATGACTCTTTCTATTGTAATTCCTTAACGGCTAATTTAATTAATATTTTAGCCTAGATTGAATATTTTTTATTAAAGTGTTTTACTCCGGCATTTTTAGCACTATTAGGAAGTTGTTTAATACGGAGATATAATAGTCAGATGAAAAACAAATTACCTACTATTTTACTCGCCCTATCTATGACTTCCTTGCTCGGTTTTCGCGCCGGTGATCAAATTGAATTGGATGCTTTCTTAAACGCAAGAACCAATCCTGCTTTCACTAAATATTCCAAAAATATTGCGACAACATTGGCAGCAGGAACAACTGGTAAAGTTTTAGAGATTAAAAAATTTGAAACAGGTAATTCCGGAATAAAAATGCAAGTCACCAGTGGGTCAAAATCAGGTGAAAGCTATTGGGTCTATTTCAATGCTAAAGACCCGGCGATTAAACTGAGCAATAAAAAAACAAAAAAAGAAGTAGCACCTGACAAGGTAGAAGTTAAACCTAACGGGCAACCAAAAGAAACTCTTTTGGCCCAATCCCTTCGCGAAGTCAGTGCCAGAAGAGATATGGAAGAACACTCAGTCAAACAAACTGCTCAAGTAGCGGTAGAAACTCTTCAAGATGGAAGTCTTCAGAGCATGATCACGCCAGAGCGACCTCCATGTGTATTGGCAGAAAATCCTCCAACAGAAAATCTTGAAACTTATTCTCCACAGGCCGCCCTTGCAGATATTAACTCTGGCGAGTTAAAATTTATTGGCCGTGATTTAATGCCGGGTTTTGGACAAAATCGAACATGTATTTATCAGAACGCAAAAGTTTATGTTCTTTATAATCACTGTATGGGAAATAAAAAAGAAGCAGATGCCACAGACATTGAAGTCATCTCCAAACAAGGTGGAACGGTTAGGTTTTACGTAGAAATTTTTGATGGCACAAAAAAAATGAGTCAATTAAAACGAGATGAATACGTTAATGGAACATTCACTGTCTCTCACATGAAGACAAGGCCACCTGGGGTTTTGAATGTTGCAAAAACTAAAGAGTTTATAAAATCAAATGAAATTAATAGTAATGCCTGCTTTGTTGGGTCGGACTTTAAAGCTTCAGATATGAATACTAAAGCAAGATGCATGGGTGAATTAGAAGAAAAAACTTCTGATTGGGCACCTTCTGCCGAGAGCTTTTGGAAGAACCCTCCACAAGAATGGTACACAACTCAAAGTAAATTAAGAAAGTTAGTTGAGAACACGGCCTTCTGATAGAAATTGACAGAAAAAATAGTGATTTTATCTGTCACTATTTCATGAAATAGAAAACAATAGATTATTGTCCTTTAATCGACGGAGTGATTATGACGAAACCTATTGCCTTACTTATGGCCCTAATATCAGCATCAGCATTTGCTGGTGAATTACCTGAATTTGACGAGACACTTATCAGGTCGCCTATTAATGAATTAAATGAAATTACATTGTATGGTGGTGGCTGTAATACCCGAAAACACTTGCGATGGGATATGTGCTACAGCATCGATCGCCAGGACAACTACACTCCAAGAAGTTTTCAATTCACTAACGAAGGTGGAAATGCTTCGGTACCAAATGAAGGTATCTACGTGGGGCGCAGTTTTGAATTCAATTTCGAAGGAATGGCCCGCTCTGATATGAGCTTAATGATCTGGGACTCACCGGATGAATATGAAAACCACGGACACTTAAAACTACTGACGTTTTTTCCAAGAGACGTTATGCCGGCCATCCGTTATGAATCTGATTCAGAAAAAGATATCTTAATTGTCACACTTCCAACACGCGAAGAAGTTATCTTTAATGGTAAAACTCGTGAGATCATCAGCGGCGCTTTAACTGAAGGGCCAATGAAGCAGACATCAAGTGGTGCGGCCACAGCTCCAAACGTGCAATACGCAGGCTCTGGAGTGGTTGTAGAAGCAAGTGCACTGGCCGACTGGCCGGTAGGATTTGAAGGTGAGGCCAGCGCTAAAACTGTAACGATCAAAAAGAAGGGCGAAAAAACTTGCTTCGTCCCTGGAAAAGATTTGTGGTACACTGATCACTCAAAGGGTGGAAATGTTTTTTTCAATAAATCACTCTACACTAATGCTGCTTTCGATAATTATGTAAAAAAGAAATGCGGCTTCTCAATTTACTAAGAATATAAGCACGGCCAATCTTTCGTGAGATCAGATTGGCCTAATGCCGGGGAGAACTTTCATGAGTCGCTTGGATAACATTTCGTTGGGAAAAATTGTCGTCATCAGAGAAAAACTTTTAAAAGCACAAAAAGACGGTCAAAAAATTTATCGTTTTGAATCAGGGGACCCAAGCTTCGATGTTCACCCGAATGTGAAGGCCGGAATTTTAAAAGCATTAACTGAAAATAAAACTCACTACATTCCCAACAATGGAATTCCTGAATTGAGAGAAGCTCTTGCTCACAAACTAAACACTCAAAATAAAATTCCTGTTAAACCCGCACATATTTCTGTGACCAACGGAGCTATGCACGCTTTATATGTTTGTTACCAGTGTATCGTTGATGCTGGTGACGAAGTCATCGTCCCAGATCCAATGTGGACTGAGGCCGTTGAGAACGCTCGTCTGGCCGGAGCAAAAACTATTGGTATTGAACTTAGGCCAGAACATAACTACGTTTATAGGGCCAGCGACATCGAAGCGGCCATCACTCCAAAAACAAAAGTCATTTTCTTAAACTCTCCTCAAAATCCAACGGGTGCCATCATTCCACTGGAAGAGTTAAAGAAGATTGCTGAGCTTGCCGTAAGAAAGAATCTTTGGTTAATTAGCGACGAAGCTTATGAGCACATTCTTTTTGATGGTGGCTCGCATACATCTATCGCCTCTCTCATTCCCGATTACGATAAAGCTGTTTCCGTTTTCTCATTCTCAAAATCATACGCCATGAGCGGCCTGCGTTTAGGGTATTTTGCTTCTAAGAATGAGCTCTTCAACGATAGAGCTGCAAAACTTCTCCGTTGTACTGTGAACGGTATTAACAGCATCTCCCAATGGGGAGCGATTCAAGCGGTAAAAGAAACGCCAACTGAATGGTATGCTGAAATGAATGCAGAGTACTTAAAGCGCAGAGACCTCTTCCTTGAGTCACTTAAAGGCCAGGACATCCTGACTCCTTATGTTCCAAAAGCGGCCTTCTATTTATGGTGCCGTGTAAAAGATGGAATTAACGTTGAAAAACTTTCCGAAGACTTAGCAGCTGCTGGATTAGGAAATGCTCCGGGAAGTTGTTTTGGTGATACACCATCAAGCCTTCAATCAATCCGCCTGGCCTTTAGCTGTGATACAAAAATGATTGTTGAAGGTGCTGTAGAGTTAAATAAGTTTTTAAAAGATTATAAATAAAAGTAAAAAATCGCCTGAGAGCTATTTCAGGCGATTTTTAATTTCAGAATACTTATTGGTTTTTTTGAAAGCGATAAGTGATGCTCTCAATTTTTCCACCACCACATCAGATGTTCCCAGACTTGCGGCCAAATGTAATTCGCGAGAAGACCCCTCCAGATAAACTAATTTTTCGACTAATGAGTAATCTAATTTTTCCGCTTCTACGCTGTAGAGAAAACTTAAATCATCATGAGTCATAATATCGATTTTTCCAGCAAATAGCCTACGAACATTCTGTTGATCACTTGCGACCAGATCCAGATTCATCCCTGAAACAAATCCCAGTTTTAATAATTGAACTGTTTTGATATCGCCAATAGTGGCCCCACATCTGTAATGTTTTGCATCTTCGATCGAATTCACTTTGATATCTTTTCTTTGTTTGAGTTTCCAAAAATGGACTTTATAGGGAGCAATGACACCAATCCATTTAAATTGTTTTTCTCTCTCTGGGCTTCTTACAATTGAATAAATCAGCATTTCACGCTCTTTCATTCCAAGCTTCAAAGCTCTGGCCCAAGGATAAGATTTTATATTTGCTTTATAACCGGCATTCACAATGACGTTTTCGACAATCTCAGTTGTAATCCCTCTGACTTGATCACCTGTCGAATATTGGAAAGGAGGAAATTCTGTGGTCGCAACTGATAATGTGGTCGCTTGGGCCATCAGAGAATAGAATGAGAGAAGAATTAGATTAATCATATAAGTCAATGCAATCAATCCTCGATGAAAGGCCTGCAGTTAAGCAGGCCACTTTTGCAAGTTAGTACTTTACACTACATCCATAAGGTTTAGCATGGGCAATAGCAACAGGCTTATTATTCATCCCTGCTTCAAGCGCCGCGGCCACATAGTTCTTTGACTTTGCTAATACTTGCGGATCAGGTGAGTTATTATCGTCAATAGCGCCAGTATAAACGACTTTTGACTCCGGTGAGATAACAAACATGTGTGGAGTTGTTTGAGCGCCATAAAGCTTCCCTACTGTCCCACTATGATCTGCTAAAAGAAAGCTTTGATTGCCCTTTAAATTTTTTTGAGTCGCTAATGCGTCTTTAGCTTCTTCATAACCTTGATTGCCTTTGGCAGAAGAGTAAATCGTCAACCAAACAACTCCCTTAGCAGTATATGTTTTTTGAAGGTTTTGCATGTTATTGCTGCCGTAATGCTTTTTTACAAACGGACAGTCTTTATTAAACCATTCCATGACAACCCATTTACCTTTGAAGTCAGATAGTTTGTGTTCTTTGCCATTCATATCGTTTAATTTAAAATCGGGCGCTGTCGTATTTGGTTTTACTTCTGCCAAAGCAAAAGATGAAAGTGATAAGAGCAATAGAATTGGTAAAAATGTTATTTTCATAATGAATCCCCTCTAAAAGATGTGCTGATAAAAGTTTAATGGAAAAAAACAACTTTACCTATAAAAAGATATTTCTAAATGTCTCTTACACTTTTATCGGGAGCTCAATAACAAAGCGGGTATTCGGATAATTTTGATCAAGATAAAAGTGCCCATTATGCATTTCAACAATACCTTTAGAAATAGAAAGTCCTAAACCTGTTCCGACACCCACTTCTTTAGTAGTGAAAAAAGGCTGCATAATTTTTTCGGCAATCTCACTTTTGATCCCATTGCCTGAGTCTGTAATGGAAATTCTGACAACTTCCTTTGTTTTTTCTACACTAACTTCCACCCATGGACTGGTATGCATGCAAACCGCATCGTAGGCATTATTAATAAGATTCAATAAAACCTGGGCCATTTGTGTTTCCTGACAAAGGATTTCGCTCTCAAGATCTCCGGAAGTTTTTAACAAGACTCCCTGATACTTAAAGCGTTCATAACAAAGCTCCAGCACATCATCCAACAATGATTTGAAAGCAACCACCTGGAATGGATCTCCTTCTCCATGTCTGGAAAAAGTACGAAGACCTTTAATAATTTTCACGATCCTTAAACTGTTTTGTTCTATTTTAGAAATTTCCTTTATTAAAAAGTCAGTATCAACTTCGCCACCTTCTAATTTTTTGAGAATGTAATAGGCCTTTCCTTTGATAATAGCGAGAGGATTATTGATTTCATGAGCAATCCCACTGGCCATTTCTCCAAGTGAAGAAAGTTTCGCCGAACTGATCATGCGGGCCTGTTGGTCTTTAATTAATTCATCCTGTCTTTTTTTCTCAGCGATGTCCTGACCGATGCTGATCACGCTCCCATTGGCCAATTTTACATGAGACCAAAGGCTGTGAGAGACTTCTCCATTTTTCTTTAAAAAACTAAATTCGCGCCACTCATCGACACTTGCTTCATTCAAGAACTTTAAAGCTGCGAGCTCCTCGCCTTCAGAAGAAAAAAAGTTTTTTGGCAGGTCTTTCATATTGCTAAAATCCGAAAGTTCCCATCCCATTGTCTGAGTGTATTGAGGATTGACCCAATTAATTTTCCCAGTGTGATCTGAAGAAACCATCATGATAGGAATGTTATTAATGATCGTTTCAAAAAGTTTATCCTGCTCAGCTTTCGTCGTTTTTAAGCTGACTCTCTCTTCTTCAAGTTCTTTTAAATAAGTTATATCAGTGTGAGTTCCTGAAAACCTCACAGGTCTTCCGTCTCTGTATTCGACGACTTTTCCCTGATCAAGAATCCATACCCAATGCCCGTCAGCATGCTTCATCCTATGAACATTGCGATAGTAGGGAGTTTTTCCTGAAAGATGATCCTCAATATCCTGATAGGTTTTAATTTTATCTTCTGGGTGGGTATAAAAATCCCAGGTCGCCAGTTCGTGTTTAATTGTTTTTACATCAAGGCCGATAATCGAGCAAAACCTCTCATTAAAGACCACACTATTAGTATCGAGATCCCAATCCCACGTACCGTAATTTCCATTTTCAATAATCGTCTCGTAACGACTTTTTTCACGCATCTTTAAACTGATGTCTTCAATAGTCCCAAACACTCTGATGACCACACCATCTCTCATCGAAGCTCTGGCCACACAACGAACCCATGTTTTTCTTTTTTT
>JBEIPV010000177.1:0-4382 GCA_040376855.1 Bacteriovorax sp. | reverse complement strand
CACCCTGACGTTGCTGAAGACAGAGACAATCTCATTGTTTACGGTGGAAACGGACAAGCAGCAAGAAGCCATCAAGCTCTTCAGGATATTATCCACGCGCTTAAAAATTTAGAAAACAATGAAACGCTTATGATTCAATCAGGGAAACCTGTTGCAATCTTTCCCTCTCACGAACACGGACCACGCGTTTTAATTGCGAACTCTAATCTTGTTCCTCATTGGGCAACTTGGGATCATTTCAATAAATTAAAAGACGAAGGTCTGATGATGTACGGCCAGATGACTGCCGGATCATGGATTTACATTGGAACTCAAGGGATTCTTCAAGGGACTTATGAAACTTTCATGGCCGCTGCTGAAAAGCACTACGGAGATGGAAAAGACTTAACTGGGAAACTGGTTTTAACTGCTGGTATCGGTGGTATGGGTGGAGCTCAACCTCTTGCAGTTAAAATGGCAAACGGTGTGTGCTTAGCTTGCGACGTTGAAGAATGGAGAATTGAGAAGAGATTAAAAACAAGATACCTTGATGTTCTTTGCAAAACTTTTGATGAAGCCATTGAACTTGCTCTTAAATCAGTTAAAGAAAAGAAAGCGATCTCTATTGGTGTTGTTGGAAACGCAGCTGATTTTTTCAAATACGTTTTTGATAAAGGGATTATTCCTGATCTAGTAACGGATCAAACTTCTGCTCACGATCCATTAAACGGATACGTTCCAAATAAAATGACAGTTGAAGAAGCTCTTTCGCTAAGAACTAGCAACCCAGCTAAATACGTTGAACTTTCTAAACTTACTATGGGTGACCATGTAAAAGCGATGCTTGCTTTCCAAAAAGCAGGGTCACATGTTTTCGACTATGGAAACAATCTTCGTGAAGGTGCAAAACAAGTTGGTGTCACAAACGCATACGACTTTCCAGGATTTGTTCCTGCTTACATCAGACCATTATTCTGCAAAGGATCTGGCCCATTTAGATGGGTAGCTCTTTCAGGTGACCCGGATGATATCCGTGTAACAGATGAAGCCATGAAAAAACTTTTCCCTGAAAATAAAAAACTTCACAATTGGTTAGATAAGGCCCAAGAAATGGTAGCTTTCCAAGGTCTTCCTGCTCGTATCTGTTGGTTAAACTACGGTGAGCGTGAGAAAGCTGGACTTATGTTCAATCAACTTGTTCGCGAAGGAAAAGTTAAAGCTCCGATCGTTATCGGCCGTGACCACCTTGATTGTGGTTCAGTAACATCTCCAAATAGAGAAACAGAAGGCATGATGGATGGAACAGACGCAGTTTCAGACTGGTCACTTCTAAATCTTATGATCAATACAATGAATGGTGCTTCATGGACTTCATTCCACCACGGTGGAGGAGTTGGTATTGGGTACTCTCAGCACTCTGGAATGGTTATCTGTGCTGACGGTTCAAAAGATATGGATGAAAGATTAAAACGCGTTTTAAACTCTGATCCTGGTATGGGTGTGGCAAGACACGCTGACGCAGGTTACGAACTTGCTCGCACAACTGCAAAAAATAGCGCACTAAAGCTTCCTTCACTTAAAATTAATTCGTAGATAAATGCACGCACTTGTAATTTGAAAAGATTACAAGTGCTTTTGCTTAAAAGCCGAGTATCTTCCTCACCTTCTGACATGCTTTCTTGTTTTATTCTTCCAGCATCAACCCATTTTGGTCTATACTCTTGAAACCCAATTAACTCTGATGAGATTTGAAATTAATTATGACAATTAAAATTTTTCGCAACTTTTCTGAAATCGCAACTCTATCTCCAGCTCACGCTAAAGATGGAAGAAATTTAAAACCAGCTGATTTAGGTATCATTAAAAATGGTTCAATCGTCTACGATCAGGATCAAATTCTTTGGGTAGGACCTGATTCAGAATTCCCTCAAGAGTATGCTGACATTGTTTCTGTCGATGCGAGCGGAAAGTCTTGTGTACCTGAAATTGTCGACTCTCATACTCACGTTGTTTTTGGCGGTGACCGCGCTCACGAATACAGCATGCGCCTTAACGGTGCGACTTACGAAGAAATCGCAGCTGCCGGCGGTGGTATTTTAAATTCAATGATGGGAACTAATGAGCTTTCAAGAAACGATCTTCTAAAACTTGCTCAACAAAGAATTAAAACAATTGCTTCATACGGTGTTGGGACAATCGAAGTTAAATCTGGCTACGGATTAAATTTCGATAAAGAATATGAACTCACTCATATCATTCATGACTTAAAACAAATCTGTCGTCCGGATGTACAGATCATTAATACATTCATGGCCGCTCACGCGATCCCTAAAGAATACTCAAGTTCATACCTGTATATGAAAGAAGTTGTTCTTCCTCTTCTTGATAGAATGGCCGAAGAACAAATCATTGATTGTGTAGATATCTTCCACGAGCAAAATTATTTCTCTGAAGAAGATGTCATCTCTCTTTTTGAACGTGCTCAACGCCTAAACATCCCGGTAAAAATGCACGCTGATGAATTCAACGATAATAAAGGTGCAATCCTTGCGACAAAATACCAGGCCCTATCTGCTGATCATTTATTAGCAACTGGTGCCGATGGAATTGAAGCTTTAAAAAACTCGAATACCGTTGCCACTCTTCTTCCAGGTACTGGATTATTTCTTGGTAAAACTCAGGCCAACGCCCGCGCTTTTTTAGATGCCGGAGTAAAAGTAGCGATTGCTTCAGACTACAACCCTGGCTCATGCCACTGCGATAACGTTCTTATGATCGCTTCACTTGCAGCTCCAATGTACAAAATGAACATGGCCGAATTATGGTGTGCTATCACATTGAATGCTTCCCATGCTCTTGGGATCAAAAACCAAGGGGCCATCATCCCTGGTCTAAGACCTCGATTTACGGTCTTTAATACCGACTCAATTGATCGAGTGACCTATAATTGGGGTAAAAATCTAGCTATTTAGCCCATTATCCTTAGGTTTTTTGGGTAATAACCGATAAAGACATCATGAAAAGAATGTCTCAAATTCTATATTCATTGGGTCTGCTCACACTTTTGATTTTATCTTCGTGTGGGAAAGATGAATTAGCTGCTAGTTCTAATTCAAACCCGCTTACTGGTGGACAATGTTCATGTAACAGTAGCGAAATGCCTGTCTGTGGAATCAATCCAGCTGGAAATCATGTTACTTACCCAAATATTTGCATAGCCAGTTGTTACCAGGCCACAAATACTGTCCAAGGTAGATGTAATTGTTCTGAGAGTTTAGTTTGCTTAAGTGACGGAAGAAGTCTTACTGAGTGTAATGCCCAGGCCGCAATAAGAAACAATCGCAGTCTCACAATCGTAAAATTTTATGGTTGTAATTCAAAGCCACCAGCTAGTCTTTAAGACTAATCGTTAACCCAGCCTTTCATTTTTTCTTGAAACTCTTCAGAGTTAAAATCCATTGGTCCATTGCTCAAATGAACAACTTTCCCTCTGTGATAAACAATTGTCACTGGAATTGCTGAAATTTTAAAGTCATTAACTAACTTTGATTCTTTATCTGGAATGATGATGAACTCATCTGTCATATTAATTTTTTTCATCGTTTTATCGATGTTCGCCATCTGGTCATCTTCATCAGTATTAATCGCCAAAATTTGCATTTGATCTGGTGAATACTTTTTCTTCAATGCCATCATAGAAGGCATTTCTTCCAGACATGGAATACACCATGAGGCCCAAAAGTTATAAATAACGACCGGAGCATTCAACTTTGTCATCTCGATACTTTTGCCATCAATTGATTTGTAGCTTCCGTGAAGGAAAAGTTCCTCATATTGCTGGTATTCAGGGTTATTATCGACACTTCCGATATTATTTACCATTTTCACGGCGACTTGTGTTGCCAGTACGCCTGCAAATACCACGACAAATATAATTAATGGTAAAAATTTCTTCATTGATCCAGCTCCTCTTTAGTCTCAAAATTATACTATGTTTAAAACAAGACCGAAACCAAAACTCACGTGTTTAAAAAACCAAAATGGTCAAACGTTCCTTGAATTCATTTTCATTTTGATGATCCTTGTTACTATCTCATTCGCCTTTCTTCGTGGCTTCAGTTATCTGATAGGGTCGCGTTGGGAAGTCATGCTCAAAATTATTGCCAAGCCTAATCAAGACACAATCAGACTTCCGCAATAAACTATTCTTATATTAAATTTCTGTGAGGATTTATGAATTATATTTTATCCATTGACCAAGGTACGACTGGAACCAGAGCTTGTTTGATAGATGCCACTACTTTTTCTCTTATAGGACAAGTCAGTAAAGAGTATCCGCAAATTTATCCAAAACCTTCGTGGGTCGAACATAACTTAAATGATATCTGGTCGACAGTTGAATT
>JBEIPV010000077.1:0-14468 GCA_040376855.1 Bacteriovorax sp. | reverse complement strand
TCTATAGATAATGGATCGAATGCAGTAAGTGCACCCAAGAGAACGATTAGACCTTTGCCTTCAGTAAATGATTTATTCTTCATAGAGAAAATATACAATTCAAACCGGATTCTGTCTTTAAAGTTAACTAATAAATTGCAGAGCTATAAAGAAGTTCATATACTCACCTCAATGAACAAGCTTAAAGATTCACCTATTTTTGCAGTCGCTCTTATCATCATGTCGATGCTCTCACTTGTTAGCGGAGCGTCCTTGGCCAAACAACTTTTTGTTGCGATCGGAACTGAAAGTACCTCTGTTATACGTCTGGCCGTCGCTGCTTTTTTCTTATTAATAATCTGGAGACCTTGGCGCACTAAACTTAATAGAAGTCAGTTAAAAATCATTGCGATCTACGGTATTTGTTTGGGTGTAATGAATTTTCTTTTCTATTTGGCCATTGCACGTCTTCCATTAGGAATTGCAATTGCCATAGAATTCATTGGGCCACTTTCAGTTGCTATTTATTTATCCCGCAAGGCCTTTGATTTTTTATGGGCAGCTTTAGCGATCGCCGGAGTTGTGCTTATTCTTCCCATTTCAAATGTTCAAGAGCCTATAGATATCATTGGAGTTGTCTACGCACTTGGAGCTGCTGCTGCATGGGCCCTTTATATTACTCAAGGAAAAAAAGCTGCGACCGCTACACATTCAGGAGTGGTCACATCGCTGGGAATGAGTGCTGGATTTGTTGCCGTCTTTCCTTTTGGGGCAACTAATATCCCGTTAGTCTTTTCAAGTTCGACTTTAATTCTCACGGCCATTGGTGTTGGTATTTTATCAAGCGCTATTCCCTATTCGTTAGAAATGATCGCCTTAAAAAAACTGGCGTCAAAACATTTTAGTTTGCTCATGAGTATGGAGCCGGCAATCGGCGCTATCGCTGGGTACTTATACTTGAATGAAAAATTAAGCTTCATGCAAATTCTTGCTATCTTTTGTATTATTGCTGCTTCTGTAGGAAGCACCTTAATGGCCTCTCAAAAAAAGAAAGTAGAAATTATTAATCCATAATTATTTTTCTCTATCTATCTCAATGTCATGAAATAGATTAGAATTGTGATCTATGAAAGTTTTTTTGATTAAACTGGCGGCCTTTTATTTCGCCTGCCTGCTTTGTTACACTCTCCAAACAACCTTTGGATTCTCCCCTGTTTTATCTGCTGCCTTAATTGGTTTTGTGGGAAGCTTTTACTGGTTTTCTAAAAGTGTTGAAAAATCCGGTATTCATGCAGTCATCTATGCCGGCTCTTTTGCTGGTATGGCCTCACCTGAATATCTTTCAGGCTTCGGGCATATCTTTATCGTTTCATTAGTGGGGACTAGTCTCTATTTATGGAGCAAGCCTCACTTAAGTGGCTTCGGTGGAAAATTGGGAACAATCGCCTTTATCTCGACCATGCTCATGATAATTGTTCTTAGGAGTTTATCATGATCTTTTTAATGACTTTGATTGTTTCACAAGTCGCGACACAATTGACTCACTCGCTGGCGCTCACAAAACATTTTGGAAGTGTCAGGGCCTCATCATTTTTAACATTAGTTTTTATTGCTCTGACATCTTTAATCACCCATCCGATGATCCCAACACTTCACGCTGTCTTTCTTGGTTCATCTTTTATTGGTATGACAGATCCAGAAAGGCATTCGAGGCTGCAGCTTATACTATCAAGTGTGATCTTCAGTATCTTTTTTACTTTTTTAATTCAATACATGAAAGGAGCTGGCGGAGTCTTAGGGTTTTCAGCCTTCATCTCCTGCTTAATTGTTCACTTCATATGGAGACTGGGGCTTAAGCAGAGACTAAAATTCAGAAGACCAGACAAAGATTCAATCTAAACGTAACTAAAAAAAAAAGGGGCATTTTCATGCCCCTTTTATTATTTGTACTCTTTTCTTTCAAATGCTTTTACATTTGTTTCTTCAATTAACTTCATCAACTCAATTTTAGAATACTCTTTTTCACTTCTCATCGATTTCTCATCAGTGAATCTTGGATTTTTACACATACTTATGGCCTCTTCTTTTGAAAAAGGACCATTGTAAGCTTCCATCGCACAGGTTGCATTTCTCTTTGATCCATTCATACGGCATAGTTCAATACTTTGAGCTGCAGAAAAAGGTCCACTGTATGCAAGATCTGCACACTCAACAGGGCCGCTGTCAGTTGTTGATCCAATACAAAGCTCAATGCTCTCTGCCTTTGAATATCTTCCGGCATAAGCTTTCGCTCCACATTTTGCAGGAGCATCACTATAAGCACCAGAACACAATCTTAAAGCTTCATCTTTAGAATAAACTCCAGCATAAGCAACATTAAAACATTGAGTCGGATTGCCATTGCTTATTGGTGTACACTGATGTCTGACTCCGCCGATATCAATGATGATAGGATCTGCAAAAGCACTAAAAGAAACGAACATAAAAAGTGACACTAATAATTTCATTGGAACTCCTTTTATTCTTGGTTGATTAAACCTACCAACGGAATTTTTCTTCGTCACCTAGTGCTTTTTGGCACTCTCTCATCTCTATTTTCTTACTTGTTATAACATGGACACTATTTGCTATTACTAGCACAAAAAAAAGATAAAAAAAAAGGCCCCCGAAGGAGCCTTTCATATATTGTCTTATAGTCTTTGAAGTTCTTTGAAAATTGCTGGAGCTTGATCCAAGTTAAGTTTTGCTTTTAAGATCATTTTTACAGCGTCAGCTTGCTTTAACTTTCCTTGTGCCATTTTTTCACAAAGAACTGGCTCGATAGGATCTGTAATAGCGTAAACACTTTTGTGTTGTGGCCATAAGTTTTCTTCAGAGTTTGCTCCACCAGCACAAAGAGGAATTAAATGGTCAATTTTGAAATCTAATCTTTTCATTGATCTGATTTCAAATCCAAAAAGTGTGTCGTATTTAGCGATGATTGAATTTTTCATATATGTATCAACATCACGTTCACAGTAAGCAATTTGCTCTGGGTATCTGTGCTCAGTTGGAGTTGTACAAAGTTTTCCTGGAGTTTGTGTTAGATCTGGGTTCTTTGGGAAACGGTTCGAACCAGCGAATGCAACGTTAACAAGAAGTAGAGAAATAAGAGAAAGTTTTAAAAGGTTTTTCACAAAGTGTTCCTAATGTTGTTGATTAGGCAAACTTATACCGGCGTCGTTTTACTCTGTCCTCAGAAAAAATTAGGATGCGTTGTCCAGATTTTATCAAATCGTGTATTTTCTATGAGTTACAAGGAAGAGACTTCTCTAACGTTATGATATTTAGTCCGGAAAAAAGTTAGAATATGAAGCCTCATCCTAAGTTCTGTCATCAGAACTACCAGTTCACAATCTGATTTTGATAATCCAAAAACCTCATTCCTGGAGCTTGATTACTTAAAATAGTATCAATAATTCCGCTTGCACTAGTCTTCACATCTAATGGAGCTTCCGGCCCACCCATATCTGTTTTTACCCAACCAGGAGAGATGGCAAACAGGCTTCTCATTCCACCTTTTCTGACCGCATAACTTCTCATCAAAGTATTAAGGGCCGCTTTACTGGCCCTATAAATTTCATAAGAGCCATAAGTATTATCGGCGACACTTCCAAGACTAGATGACATAACTCCAATGGATCCATTCACTGTAACCAATTCATCAAGGGCCTCAATTGCCTTTAATGGACTTAGTGCATTTGTCACCATCACTCTATGAAATTCTTCTGTGCTTGTTTGCCCAACTGTCTCTGATGGATCACCTGCAATTCCGGCATTGATAAATAAAAAATCTAACTTGGTTCCTACTAGATTTTTTTGAAGGTTATGAATTGAATCTGCTTCGTTGATATCTACTTGTTCAATTTTCAAAAGATCATTGTTTTGAGTGGCATATTTACGAAGAGCAGACGTCGGATCATTTTTTCTTTCAGTCGCAATGACGTTCCATCCTCTTCCAATTAACTCTTGAGTTAACCCAAGACCTAATCCTCTTGAAGCTCCAACGATTAATGCTGTTTTA
The DNA here is from genome assembly GCA_040376855.1 of Bacteriovorax sp. Lineage (GTDB taxonomy): Bacteria > Bdellovibrionota > Bacteriovoracia > Bacteriovoracales > Bacteriovoracaceae > Bacteriovorax. Next base: position 10,426 of record JBEIPV010000077.1, on the reverse strand, counting down.
GAATTTTTTGTCATAATAACTCCTTATCTACATTCTGCTTCTTTCCATTCATTTAAGCTTGCAGGGACGCGCATTTTTTCATTGCGCAGTTCTGGAAAGAACTGATTAAAAGCAATACCAGAAGCTTTTTCTATGTTTTTCATGGGAACAATTCTCTCACTGAGAACATTTCCCTTATCTGTTTGATGATATAAAAAAGCGATGGTCTTTTTCGGTGGCGTTTCATCAATGACAATCTTAAAAAATTCTTGAGGAATCTCTAATCCACTTTTTAAAGTTGGCAAATGATCAGATAAAATTGGCCCAGTGATGACAGTCACTTTCTCTTCCCCACATGCCCACTTTCTCACTTGATCTTCTAATCTTTTCCACGCATCACGATTAAGTCCCGGAGACTGAGGGGCCATATTCGACATGACAAACGTCATATTGTTAGCATCCTGATTCCAGGCAAAATCAGCAGAGGGCGCCAGGTGCCCACGGTCATAACCGGACTTTGCATACTCAGCAGTAACCACATAAGGAATATTGTTATCTACTAAATAGGGATCCGGAATAAATTTATTATGTCTCTCGGCAGACTTACTTGTTAATTGGGCCGCTGTTAATTGATAAGTCACGTACTCAGCAAGACGCTTTGATGGATTATAAGCAATCTTAAAATACTTATGATTAATCATAATGATTTCAGAAGAGCGCTTCGGTTCTATTTGTTTTGTTTTAGTGACCGTCTTAGAAGCTTCTTCTTTTGCCACTGGTTTAACCACTAATGGCGGACGAGTCGCGCAACTTGAAACAAGAAGTAATAGGACGACAACAACAGAGTACGTTTTTTCTTTCATCAAACTATTCTACGATTTGACCTCACAAAGACAATCATAATATGTTCAGGTATCTTGACACTATGAGAAGTAAGGCCTTAGAAGTCGTTTTTAGACATATAAACTTCCAAAACCTTAACTCTTTTTTAACTGTATCTTGTTTAATTAAGCTCGCTACTTTTCTGAGCCTGTAATAATATCTTTGTATGGAAGTATTAAAGCGCAATAATGTTCAGGTCTATGGAAAAGGTAAGCCACTTATCTTTGCCCATGGGTACGGACTAGATCAAAAGATGTGGAAACATATCACTCCTGCTTTCATGGAAACTCATCAAATTATTCTTTTTGATCATGTGGGCTCTGGCTCATCTGATATCAATTCCTACAACAGAACAAAGTATAATTCTCTTCATGGCTACGCTGCTGATCTTATAGAAATTTGTGATACTCTAAAGTTGGAAAAACCCATTTTTATCGGGCACTCAGTAAGTGCTATGATTGGAATTCTTGCAGCTATTCAAAAACCAAATATCTTTGAAAAAATTATTCTGATAGGTCCTTCTGCCTGTTACTTAAACAGAGACAATTATATTGGTGGTTTCAATCAAGAAGACATAGAAGGTCTTTTAGAATCTATTGATGATAATTATCTGGTTTGGGCCAAGACTATGGCGCCGGCCTTGATGAATAATCCAAACCGCCCTATACTTGCCGAAGAACTTGCTGAGACTTTTTGTAAAGTTGATCCGGTGATTGCTGCACATTTTGCAAGAGTGACTTTTCTAACTGACAACCGCTCGCATATGAATAAAATTAAAATACCGACACTGATTCTACAGGCGACCGATGATCTTGTTGCTCCGACCACTGTAGGACAATTCATTCAAGATAATATTTCAAATAGTGTACTGATAAAAATGAAGGCCACTGGACACTTTCCAAGCATGAGTGCTCCCGAAGAAACAATCCTTGCTATAAAGTCTTTTATTTAACGATTCAATTCTTTTACTTCTTTCTCACTCAATTCGCGCCACTCACCTTTTGCCAGCTCACCTAAGGAAATTGTGCCCAACTGAACTCGAATGAGTCTCATCACTTCAACCTGCACGCTCTCAAGCATCTTTCTGATCTGGCGGTTGCGCCCTTCACTTAAATGAACTTCAATCCATCCATTTTTTTCCCCTGAACGAATCAACTCAAACTTTGCAGGCAAGGTCATTTTTCCTTCAAGCATAATCCCACGGGATAACTTTAAAAGCACTTCATCAGACGGAATAGGCGTCGCCTGAACATGATAAATTTTTATCACGTGAGTTTTAGGGTCCATCAACTTATCGGCCCACACATGATCATTGGTAAAAAGTAATAGCCCTTCACTGGCCTGGTCTAATCTTCCAACTGCCTGAACCAGAGGCCCTTTCCATTCTTTAAGACACTCATAAACAGTCGCACGATTTTTCTCATCAGACCTCGAAACGATTAATCCTTTGGGCTTGTTCAAAATAAGATAATGCTTTTTTTGTTCAACAACCTTTTCGCCTTGAATTTCAATTGTGCATCTGGGGTCAAAGTACGTTAATGGCACTTTGCAAATCTGCCCGTTCACTTTGACCAGTCCTTTTAAAATAGCGATCGCTGCTTCTTTACGACTCAGCAGCCCTCTTTTGGAAATAATTCTTTCAAGCTCTAATTTTGCCATAATTATTTAACGTTCTTCAAAAGTAGTATTGGTGGAGCATCCTTAGGACTCAGCGGCCAGTGATGTCTCGGGTAATCACGTTTTAATTCCCCATACAATTCTTTATAGGCCTTATCCCAAAAACTCATCAGATCCATCGTCACTTGCAATGCCCTTTTATGAGGACCTAATAAATGAATTTTTATTTTTTCTTTTCCTTTTAAAATAGTTGGAACTTTTTCCAGTCCATAAAAATCCTGAACATAAGATTCACAGTGAATTCCATTAGTCGCATCGTAATGAATTTCAACTTTTCGTTTATCATTCAATTGCAGCGTTAGTGGTAAATCATTATCCAGGTCATAAGTCCCTTCAGTATTTAAAAAATTAAAAATTTCTAAAACATAGGCCTCTAAAATAACATCGAGATTATAGCTGTTATCGCCCAACAGATACTCAACCTGGGTTTTAAACCACGGGGTCATATCGTAATCGGAAATTTTTCTCTCTGTGATTTTTTCAAAAACCTGAAGCCTTTTAAAAGAAGATAGCTCTAATTTGTTCAGAAAAAATGGCATTAGTTTTTTGGCGACAAATTCGACGATATCAGGAGAGATCTTCGTATTAGGTATTTTTTCTTTCGATAGAACGATAGCGCCGACTCTACTAATTTGCTCAACCGATAATTTAAAATTTTCAGTATCAAAGTCGATCTTCTTAGAGTCTTCAATCGGAAAATAAGGCAAGTCGTAAAACCAATCCTCTTCAATCGGTAGCATTCTTGTCACTTGATTGCGGTTATCGAGATCGAGGATGATCCACAGTGAATGATTCGGATCGATCTCGCTGCCAATTTTAGGAGACACTGCATAGGTCTCACCACTCATATGAGTGAGCCTGTGATCTTTAAGTTTTCCGATCTGATCGATGTATCCATAGAGTATGATTTTTTCAAAATCAATCTCTGCCCCATTAACATTAGGCCTAAAGAAGGTTTTAACCAAAGACTTGAATCGATGAGTCCCTTTAGGCTCAATGAGTTCTGCCAGGTAATTAACGACACTATTAAAAGTTCTTTCATTCGCCTTAGAGGCTTCATCAAGAATCTTAGCGATACGCGGATGAAACGGAAATCGTGAGAGGCGTTTGGCCGTCGCAGTCGGGATTCCATTTTCAAAAAGCCCGATTTCTTCCAGGTATTTTTTAGACTTCACCACCTCCACTTCTTTTAACGGAGCAAGAAAAGTAAACTCTTCAACTGGAGAATGAAAAACATCGGCAGTAGTAATGATCAGTTCACTCAAATCCACACGATTAATTTCCGGAACATCAAACTGCTCACGGCCCTGATAATCGAATTCAGAATATAAACGATAGGCCAGTCCATCTCCTTCTCTTGAAGACCTGTTGGCCCGTTGAATGGCAGAAGATTGACTGATCTTTCTTAGTTCAATAAAAGGCAGCCTGGTCACTGGATTTAATTTGCTCATTTTATGGAGACCAGTATCAATGACTGTCCTGACTCCAGGAATAGTCACCGAACTCTCGGCAATGTTAGTCGAGAGAATGACTTTCTTTTTACAAAGGTCATAATAATCATCGTTAATATCTATCCCACCCACTTCTCCATGAAGAATAACAACTTCGCAGTCAAAATTATTCTGGATGATTTCTTCACACTTCCTGATTTCAAACATTCCTGGAAGAAATATCAGTACATGCCCAGAGCGTTCAAAAACTTTTGAAAGAGCATTGTAAACTTTGCGCTCAATAGGGTCTTTAAGAACAAGTGTGTCGTTAGGAAGATAGTCGATTTTCAAACTGTGTTTTGATTCATTCAACTCAAGGGTTTTGGCCTTGCCTTGAAGTAAAATATCCAGCTCACTTAAGTTAATCGTGGCCGACATAATAATGATTTTTAAATGAGGATTAACTTCTTTAATCTTTAATAAAAAACTTAAGGCGACATCAGTGTAATAATGTCTTTCGTGAAACTCATCGAGAATGATGACATCGCAGTCGCTAAGAGATGGATCAGAGGCCATGATCCTTAAAAAAGTTCCTTCAGTTAAAAACACAATCTGGGTTTTATCACTGGCCACTTTTTCGTACTTGAAAATATGTCCGACAGACTGGCCAGGAGTTTCGCCTAAACTCCTGGCCACAAACCCTGAAGCGAGTTTAGCGGCCAGCTTTCGTGGCTCTAGGATATAAATCTTCTTTTTAAATTTTTCTTTAAGGAAGACCGGAACTCTAGTGGTTTTTCCCGAACCTGGTGTGCTTTTGATAACTAAAAAATCAACTTCATCCAAACTGGATAAAATTTGATCTTTAAGTGAATCAATCGGGAAATTGTGCATGAAGATGATTCTAGTATGAAAGCCTTGATTTCGCCAGATAGTAAAAACAAAGAGTTAAGACTATTTTCTATTTACACATGCTGGGAAGTAGATCGATTGATCATTACCCATTACAAAAACGGCGCGGTTATTCTTATAAGAAACGGCACTTTGGTCATCATAAGAAGAAAAAGCATCTTCCGACTCTACTTCTTTTTGCCACAGACCAGTTCCAACGATTGCAACGTCCACATTATCGATAACTTTAATGACCCATGAAACACTTGTAGGTGTTTTATCAGTATGGACTACGATGCTTAATTGAAGATTATCGCTCACGCAAACGATGGACTCGTTAGCTGATAGTGAAATTGGGAAAAGAACAAGCAGAACGAATAAGAACTTCATAAAATTTACCAGTGTTTTTAATGGAGTTCCTTGTATAAAAAAAACTCCACCAAATCAAAGGTTTTTTAGCTTATTCGCTCTGCTTTTTAATTTATTTACTTAATTGGTTTAACTGGAGGGCAGTCTGCTTTTAATTCAGCAGGATTAACTTCAGTACACCCGTTGATAGCGTAAACCTGAGCTGCGTTTTGGCGGTCACCAGGTACTTGAACAAATTTTCCTTCGCAACGGAAAAGGCCATCTGATAGAGAGTCTACTTTTTCAGCAGCTTCAAAAGTTCCGAAAGAAATAGGATTCCCAAATCCTGTACACCATGATTTTACGTTACGGTTTGTTTTGTAATAAATCCCATATTGGCCTGTGCTAGTTTTTTCAATGTAAGTTTCAGTGAAAGTTAGAGATGGAGCTGAAAAAGCTGATGTAGAAAGTGTTAGTGCCAGAGTCGCTAGTAATGTTTTCATAATATATCCTTGTGTGGAAGTGTGAACCAAAATAGTCTTGCATAGAAGAAATCTCTTGTAAAAGATTCTAGAATCAAACTTAGATACATTAAAATACACCTTCATTATCTAATAAACTTTTAGGGTTATCGTGGACAACCAACAGTCTTCCCTCTGAATCCATGACGACGCGATAAAGTTTTGTAATATTTTCCACCCCTTGCAGCATCAATAGCGCGCGTAGCTGCGGAAGTGTCATAAGAATTTTTTTGAGTTCCTTTTTTTGCACTTTTCCATCCATCACTAAAATAATGGGTTTCCCCTCAATCAGATTACTCATGGACTGACTGTGATAAGTGACGTGACTAATCCCACGGCTTAAAATAATTAAAGTCACAGCAGAAATCAAACCGCCGATCAACGTATTGTCACCCGCATTCATAGAATTCTGAACAGCATTACTTATAAGTAACATGGCCACTAATTCTGTAGGCCCCATTTGAGCTATTTGTTTTCTGCCGGCAATTCGAAGCAAAAATAAAATCACGGCATAAACGGCAACCGTTCTCAGAATTAACTCCCATGGTGAAACCGATAAATGAAATAAATCCTGAAACATTTTCAACCTCAATAACTCTAAGTACCTGACCAAAATAAGTCTCTTGATTTTGACCTGCTAAATTCATATTTGCCATAACATTCTACTGACATTTACTTCTAGAATTCGCTAAACTTTAAGCTCACCGAATTCAGGAGAAATACATGTTGTTACAAAAAGAAATCGCTCATGATGTCATTGCTTATGCCATCAGTTTAGGGGCCGATTTTTGCGAATTATTTATTGAAAAGACCAGTCTTCAAAGTATTGTCTATAACACAAAAAAAATTAAGGACATCAACTCTGGAATTGATTCTGGTATTGGGGTGCGTTTAATTTACGGCCATATGGCCCTTTATGCTTTTTCCAATTCAACAAAAAAAGAAGACTTAATGGACATGGTAAAAAAACTGGCCACTCAGATGGCGAGTAAACCTAATCCTCTGGCACCAACGCATTTTAATTTCAGCAAACTTCAATACAAAGAAGTAAAATCGATTCCCAACACAGATGCTTTATTGCCGGAAAAAATCGAGGCCTTAAAAAAACTTGATATGCTGACTCGAAAAGAAAGCCCACTGATCTCTCAAGTTTCAATTAACTTTCTTCAAAAAGAGCAAACAGTGGAAATTTTCAATTCTGAAGGTCTCCACGCTACTGAGACAAGACCTTATATCAGACTTTATTCTGAAGCTGTGGCAACAGATGGAACTGAGCAAGCTTCAGGTTCAATCACTCCAGGACGTCGTGGTGGATTCAATTTTATGGAAACGATGGACTACCAGCAAATGGCAGCAACCACAGTGAAGCAAGCTTTAACTGTGTTAAAAGCAAAACCTTGTCCTGCTGGAATGATGCCAGTGGTGATTGAAAATGGTTTTGGTGGAGTTATTTTTCACGAAGCTTGCGGTCACTTACTTGAAACAACTTCAGTGGAGAGAAAATCCTCAATCCTTTGGGATAAAAAAGGTGAACTGATTGCCCACCCTGCGGTAAGTGCCGTTGATGATGGAACAAATGAAAACCTTTGGGGAAGCCTTTCAATTGATGATGAGGGAATGCCAACTCAAAAAACTCAATTGATTAAAAATGGAATTTTAGAAAATTTTATTTCAGACAAAATTGGATTCATGAAAACAGGACACGCCAGAACAGGTTCTGGAAGAAGACAAAACTATCGTTTTGCTCCTGCTTCAAGAATGAGAAACACTTATATCGATGTTGGGACTTCAACTTTAGATGATATGCTTCAGTCAATGGGCGATGGACTTTACTGTGCGGCCATGGGTGGTGGATCAGTTAATCCAGGAACGGGAGAATTTAACTTCTCGGTCAATGAAGGTTACCTGGTTAAAAACGGAAAAATTGAACACGCGATTAAAGGTGCAACTTTAATCGGCAAAGGCGCAGACATCTTACATAAGATTAGTATGGTGGGAAACAATCTGGAGTGTGCTGCAGGAATGTGCGGCTCAGTTAGTGGTAGTATCCCGACAACTGTAGGGCAACCAGCTCTCAAAGTGGATGATATTTTAGTGGGAGGTCAGGCGTGAAAAATACACTTCAAAAAATTATTGATCAAACGATGAATGCCGGCGCCGACTCATGTGACGTCATTGTTAATGCTGGTGAATCAATGAACCTTGGCACTAACAATGGAAACCTGGATAAATTTAAAGTTTCAAAAACATCGATGTTTGGTGTTCGTGCCATTAAAAATCAAAAAATTGGTTTATCTTATTCTGAAAGTTTTGATGACGATGCCATCGCCTTTGCTGCTAAAAGTGCTGTCTCAAATGCGGAGTATGCAGACGTTAATGAACATGAAACGATTTCGATTAAAAATCCAAATGACTTCGTCGACAATAGGGCCGTAAAGGATAACAGTACAACAGAAGAAAAAATTGAGTTTGCTTTAAAACTTGAAAGTGAAATTAAAAAGAGAGACTCTCGCATTCAAACAGTCCCTTACAATGGACTGACTGTTTCGAGCACTGAATTTTATTATCTCAATTCACTGGGAAGGTACACATCTGAAAGTGAATCTTCATTTAGTGCTTATACATCTGCTCTTTTAAAAGAGGGTGATGCCTCTTCGACACATTACGGTTCAATGCAGGCCCGCGACTTAAAAAAATTGGACCTCGAAGCTGCCATTGAAGAGTGCCTTGAGCATTCTATTAACTGGCTTACAGCTGCTCCTGTGCCAACGGGAAAATATGATGTCATTTTCACGACTAACGTTCTGACCAGTCTGATTGGCGCATTTTCAAGTTGTTTTTCAGCGAAGGCCGCTATGAACAAGACTAACATGTGGGAGCAGAAATTAGGTGAAGTTGTGGCCGCTTCAAATTTTACATTGATTGATATGCCCGCCTACAAAGATGCTTTTTATAAAAACTATGTGGACTGGGAAGGTGTAGAAAAAACCGATTTAACACTTATTGAAAATGGAGTTTTTAAGTCTTTTTACCACAATACGGCCACAGCTAACTACTTTAAAACAAAGACCACCGGACATGCTTCAAGAAGTCCTAAATCCTCTCTAGGTGTCGCTGGTACGAACTGGGTCATCACTCCTGGAACCACTTCCCACTCCGACATGGTCGAGGGAACCTACCTAGAAGTCGTGGACGTGATGGGAATCGGACCAGGATCAGACGATGTTTCAGGAGAATTTTCATTTGGGGCGAGTGGTTACCTATGCAAAGGCGGAAAAAGAATCCAGCCGGTGAAAGGGATCACAATTGCTGGTAACTTTAATAGATTACTATCTGGAATTTCCAGAATGGGAGCAGAGTTAAAGCACAATGACTCCCGAAGTACTTTTGCACCATTAATCAGATTCAGTGATTTATCAGTAGCAGGAAAATGATTTTAAAACTCTTCATTATTAGTCTTTCAACATTTGCAGGCGAGCCGGATAATTTTTCGGCCCGCCTCGATACCAACTCTCATATGGCCAATGTTTCTATCAATGAAACAGTTAATAATGTTTTGAGTCTTGCAGTGTATGAGACCAATGGAAGAAAAAAAGGCTGTGACAAAACGTTGATGATTAATTTTTTGAAAGATGAACTCGATCGCAACTTTCCTCGAATTACGACCTACCTCTACCGCAACATCCCTTTTGCCGGGCCGGATAACTACACCAAAGTTCCTTATGTCGGGACCATCCCCTATGGAAGAACGACCTTTACTCCCTCAGCGAAAGTACAGGTGAAAAATGAAACGTTTTATATCGGTATAGATAAGCTTGATCATTTTTTCTCTCATGGATTCCTATACTGGAATATCGTCAATGACCCAAAACTTCCGGCAAACAAAGTAAAAAATGCACTTGAATTAGGAGTGGCACAAGAAGAAGGGCCGTGGGGATTACAATTTACCGGAGTAAAGTCCTACGCTGATATGTCGGCCAATTTTAAAGGGATGACGTTCTGGCGCGACCTCTTTGATGGAGCTCCTCCCTTTATCAGCTGTGAAGACAATAAGTTTGTGATAAAAAAACAATTTGATCTTCATGACTATTTTGACTCTTCAATGGATGAATCAATTAACTGCAGTAGTTACGCCACACCTGAAATGCTTCAGACGATAAAAACTTTTACTGATAAAAATAAGATCTCATGTCCAGTGTCACCACAAGCATGTGCTCAGTTTGTAAAAACCTATCCGGCCAATGTGGCAGAAAAAATTCTTCATCCTCTTTGCCGTAAAAGCGGCACCTCGCAAATCGAAAAAGCATCTAAACTCACTTCAAAAGATATCATCGACGGAGTTCAGGGATTATTTTCAGGCGGAGGCAACCTTTTTGATATGCTCTTCCCTCCCAAAAAAACGCTCCCTACTAATGGTGGGGTGATCTCAAAATGAAATTACTATCGTTCGCTGTATTCATGACATTCTCTCTAAGCATATCTGCAAAACCATTGAACAATGATTTCCAAAATGCTACCCGCTTATGGAAAGATTTTCGTGCCTGTCAGGCCGATGTGAAAAATGAATTAAAACTTATCAACTGCACTGAGAGTTTTATAAGCTCAAAAATCCCTCGCTACGAAAAAGGTAAACTAACCAGCATGCTCATCATGGGTTTTTCTTTTTCTGAGCTTGAGTCTTGCGATGGCACAAAAAATCTC
>JBEIPV010000181.1:0-4184 GCA_040376855.1 Bacteriovorax sp. | reverse complement strand
TGAAGAAAGTAAAATGCTGGTTCCTGGCTTAGTGTTTGGCCATGCAATTGGACGCTTGGGGTGTTTTCTGGCCGGATGCTGTTTCGGATCTCAGTGCGATCTTCCATGGGCTGTTCACATGCATGGAGAGTGGATTCATCCAGTACAGTTGTACGAAGCTTTCGGATTATTTGCCATTGGTTACATGTCGCTTAAGTGGGTTAAAAACAAAAAAAAGAACTTCTTTGTTGTGACCCGCTATCTCATTTATTACTCTATTTTAAGATTTGTCGTAGAGCATTTTAGAGGTGATAAAATCCGCGGCGTCTATTGGTATGATCTTTCGACTTCCCAAATGATTTCGGTAGCACTTTTTATGGCCACCATCGCCGCGGTTTATGTTGAAAAAAATAAATCTAAGTCTTAAGCAGCTCGTCCTTTAATAATGTATGTCAGCTCTTCTGTAATCTGATTCATATCATTAGCTTCTTTATTTAAAGCTTCAGCATACTCAACGTTATTTTTCGCTGACTGAGAGTTTTGCTGAGTTAAAACATCCAAGTCACCCACGGCCTTTGTAATTTCCTGAACAGCGGTGTTTTGTTCCTGGAAAGCTTCAAATGTTTCACTAACCATCAAGTTAATTTTTTCTGAATCATCAACGATCATATCAAAAGTTTTTGAACAGCCGTTGGCGATTGCAAAACCTTGATTCAGGTTTGTAACTGAAGCGTCCATTAATGGAGCAATATTGGACTTCGTTTTTACAACAATCTCCTGAACTTTTGCAGTCGATTTATTTAAAATTTGCCAGATTTCTTCAGAGGCTTTCCCTGACATCGCGGCCAGGTTACCAACTTCTTCTGCTACAACAGCAAACCCTTTTCCATTTTCACCAGCGCGAGCTGCCTCAACAGAAGCATTGAAAGATAGAAGTTTAGTTTGGAAAACGATATCGTTAATGATCTTTGTTTTATCTGAAATCTCGTTAATTAAGTTAACAATATTAGAAATTTCATTATTACTTGTCTCAACTTGGTGATTGATGCTCTTGTTGTTATCGCTGATCGTATTTAAACTCGCAATCATATCCTGAAGGGACTGTTTTCCAAGATTAACATTTGATTTACTCGACTTCGCAATATCCTGTAGAGTCGACATATTATCAGAACTCTTTTTAATCATGCACGAGATCTCTTCCAGACTGGCAGAAGTCTGTTGAAGTGCCGCTGCTGAAGAATCTGTTCGATGAGAAACTTCCTGACTAGATTCATTAATACTTGATGATGAATCTCTAAAGGCCTGAGCGCCATTAGAAATTTTTGAAGAAACATTAATAAGAGTTTTTGTAAGGTAGCTTGAAAACAAAGTGATCATAATAGCCGCGAAGGCCATAACTGAAAGTAGTACAGTCCAGATCTTTACTGTCATAGCGTGCACTTCAGCGGCTACGTCATCAACATAAATACCAGTTCCGATAACCCATCCCCAGGCTTCAAAACCTCTTACGAATGAAATCTTTGGAACTGCAACTGTTTCTCCCGGACGTTCCCAATAGTATTTCAGGAATCCGGCCTTATCTTTTTTAACAATATCTACCATTTCAGTGAACAGAAATTTACCATTGGCATCTTTCTTCTCACGCAGGTCTTGATTGTTTAGCTTTTCATTAATCGGATGCATGATCATAGTCGGATGCATGTCATTGATCCAAAAATATTCTTTTTCATTATAACGAAGATCTTTAATCGCCTTAAGCGCTTCTGTCTTGGCAACTTCTTCTGTGATCTTGTTGTCTTTAAAATCTTTATAAAACTTATTAATGGTCCCGATCGCAATATCTACAGCATAACGAGTAGTCTGCTGTTTCCCTTCATAAATTTTTTCTTCAAAAGTTGGAAGAATAAAAAATTGCACGAGAATACATACAGGTAATAATAAAAAACCGATCAGCGAGAAGATCCTAAAGCGAATACTCTTCGAGCGCATCCAGTTAAATAAAAACATACTTAGCTCCTTCAAGGTCGTAGTGTGAATAGCTTTTTATCGGGCGCTAATCGCAAAAGTGGACTTAAGCTATTATTAAGATCGATGGTGATTTTAAGGGATATATGTATTAGAACGAAATCTAGTTACTTATCCCTAGTTTCTCGTATGAAAAGTGCCTACTTTTTAACGATGAATCCAATGAGTTATACTTAGTACCGATAAATTTCCTTTATTAACTAAATGAAAAAAAGAAGAAAAAAAAAGGGCCAAAGGCCCTTTTTTTGAAAGATTGAATATGAAGGGAAATTATCCGATGATTTTTTTCTTAACTTCTTCTAAGTGGTTTTCACCAACATAAAGTTCAGACTTAAGTGTCTCAGATGACCATGCAGTGAAAGCATCATCATGTTCGTACATCATGATCGTTTCCCAAGGACAGTCTACAGAACAGTTCTGGCAACCAATACATCTAGCAAGGTCGATTTCAACTGTTTGATTGAATTGTGGGTTTAGAGGATTTGGCCCAGGCACAAGCTCGATAGAGTCAACAGGGCAGCCTTGAATACATACTTCACATCCAGTACAACCAGATTGGTGAACAACAGCTAATAACTTAGGCGGTCTCTTACCTTTTCTTTTTGGCTTAAGGCGCGCAGTATGGAATGGATTCTCAACGATGATTTCTTCGCCATCTTCGTTTAGAGTAGGATTATTTGTCGTATTTTCGGTGCTCATAGCAAACCCAAATCAAGTAATTTGTGTTAATAAATATGTCCAATTATAACCCATATCGGCTTTTCTTGCTATTAGATTAACTAGAGATAGAGTGAAAGATTATGAAAAAACTTAGATTTGTAACTGCGGCCAGCCTATTTGACGGACATGACGTATCGGTCAACATCATGCGAAGAATGCTCCAATCCAAAGGGGTAGAGGTCATTCATTTAGGACACAATCGTTCGGCGCAAGAAGTCGTAGACGCGGCCCTTCAAGAAGACGTTAATGCTTTAGCTTTAAGCTCTTACCAGGGTGGACACGTAGAGTATTTTACTTATATCAGAGAACTTTTAGATGCTGCAGGCGCTAAAAATGTAAAGATTTTCGGTGGTGGAGGTGGTGTTATCACGGCTTCTGAAATTGAATTATTACACTCTCGTGGGATCACTCGTATTTACTCACCACAAGATGGAATGGAAATCGGCCTTAATGGAATCATCGATGACATGATTGCTAAAGCAGACCCTAATACACTTGCTGGCGTAGATTTTAACAAATTTAATTTATCAGCATTGGATAAGCGCTCAATTGCAAAAGTTATTACTGCCATTGAAGATAATGGTGAGCTTCCAGTAAAATTTACTCCAGGATCAGTTCCTGTTTTAGGTATCACTGGTACAGGTGGAGCTGGGAAGTCATCTCTTATTGATGAACTTCTGCTTCGTTTTTATCGCCACTCTCCAGATTGCAGAATTGCTCTTATCTCGGTTGACCCTACAAAGAAAAAAACATCGGGAGCTCTTTTAGGAGACCGTATCCGTTTAGGCTCTGCAAGTTTTTCAAACTTCTATATCAGATCTCTAGCAACTCGTGACTCAAATACAGAACTCTCTCCACAAATTAAAAACGTTGTATCGTTTTTAAAATCTCAACCGTTTGATTTAATCCTGGTTGAAACTTCTGGTATCGGACAGGCGTCTGATGAAATTACAAAAGTTGCAGATAAGTGCATCTACGTAATGACTCCAGAGTTTGGGGCCGCAACTCAGCTTGAAAAAATTGAGATGCTTGATGCTGCTCACTTTATCGTTTTAAATAAATTCGAAAAACCACGCTCGGAAGATGCTCTAAGAGATATTAGAAAGCAGTGGAGAAGAAATCACAATCAATTTGCAGGACATCCTGGAGCCCCAGAAGATAAAGATCTTCCAATCTACGGAACAATGGCCTCTCAATTTAACGACGTTGGTGTTAACGCTCTATTTGCAGACATCGTTAAAACGATGAATGTAAAAGCTAATAACTTAGATGCATTAAAATGCGACAAAGCACCTTCTGTTAAAAAGAGAATTATTGCACCTGAGAGATCACTTTACCTAAGAGATATTTCTGGAACAGTAAGAGAGTACAATAGAAAAGCATTAGAAAATGCAGAACTTCTAAAAGACTATGAAGCCTTATTAATTGCTTCAAATCTTCTTCAAGGAAACAAAGATGTT
>JBEIPV010000043.1:0-23114 GCA_040376855.1 Bacteriovorax sp. | reverse complement strand
TTTGGAAGATTTTTTAAATTAAGTGAAAGCTCCTCATCCTCATAGTTGTACAAATAAAGAATACAATCTACGCCCATGCCTCCACCAAAAGAAGTGATGATGGTTTTTTCGCAATAACGGTGTCCATTTTTCAATTTCAAATCAATTTTGGCCGGCGAACTTGATGTGCGTTTCAAAAAAACGGTATAGGCCTTATTGTCGGCAGGGAACAAGGGGCGGCCTAAATCTATAGTCTCTTTATCCAGAATGATTTTTTGATCAACTGACTTTTCAATACAACTTAAACAATCTGACTTTAAAGTCCCTACTTCCCGAACATCGCTGTTGAGTTTTTCCAGCTCTTTTATGTCCTGAAACATTTCTCGTGCCGCTTTTTCATCGGCCGCTTTTAATGGAGTTACACCCCAAGTCATTAGTAGAAAAAATAAAACGACCAAATGAGTAAAATCTATTTTTTTCATAGTGGACTAATCGGAAATTTTCAGGCTAAACTTGAGCGATTACTGGACATTTAAAACTTATTAATTTCAAATACTTAACCTATGAAAAACCGCTCGGGTTCATATAAAAAAGTGCTTATTGCCGAAGGTCTCTTAGGACCTAACAGGCAAACTTTAATAAAAAACATTGATCTGATCACTAATCTTCCTATCGCCCCCTTCGAATTATGCACTTTATACATCCTGCTTTTTCTAAGAATCCGCCATCCAAAAAACTGGCTGCAGAAAAAAACTCAGTTCAATCCTCTGCCAAATGAACGCCGTTTACTCGATATGATCCCTGAAGAATTTAACCTCACTCCATGGGAAAAAGAAAAACTTCAAGGCCTGTGTGCTAAAGACCTCTTTGCCCACTTCAACCTCAAAGGAATTCCCCTTGCTGTCAATCGCACCATTTTAAATTGGGCCGAAGGTCTTTGGAATATTGAATTACTCACTCACATTCCAAGTCCCAGAGAACTGCTGCGCATGCAGGTGAAAAACACCCGCTGTATTACGCTGACAGTGAATCACAATGAAATTGATCAACTGGTTTTATCTTCACGTGATCCGCTGAGTTTTGTGCTTCACGATCTTCATCACGCTGATCATTTTTTTAATCAGGATGAAAGTTTAAAAGGCCAATTAGGTTTTTATTTTCTGGTGAATCAAATTTATGATCAACCTCAATTAAAAAAATCGTTAAAAGAAGACTCACAGTTTAAATCAGAATTTGAATACGTCGTATCCGATATGAATGCTTACGTGATCCATTTATTTAAATGTTTTAAGTCTGCTTTCATCCGCACAGACGCTCAATCAACAAATCCTCTCTTCCCACAAATTCTAGAATGGTGGGATATGCCACAAGAGGTCCAATCGGCCGCTCATAAACTCAACACTCCAGAGTTTCAAGACTCCGATGAATTGCATTTAAAAAACTTTTTTGAAAGTTCACAGGTGATTTTAGCATGAAAAAAATCCTTATCTTAAATGGAAGCCTCGGCGGCAACACTGGCAACACTGATTTTTTAATTGAGCATATACAAAATAAAATCAAAAGCTATAAGGCCTCGACTGAAGTTGTTCAGTTAAAAGAACTACTGGAGAAAAGTCTTTCTCTTGCTGATTTAAAAGTAAAAATTGAAAAGGCCGATGGTTTTATTTTCACCAGCGGAACTTACTGGGACAGCTGGGGAAGCCCGATGCAGTACTTCCTGGAAGCTTCAACTGAATTTGAAGGAACTCATCTCTTTTTAGGAAAACCCGCTGCTGTCATGATCACAATGCACTCAGTTGGTGGCAAAGGTGTTCTCTCTCGTTTACAAGGTGTGCTTAACACTATCGGGATTATGATTCCTCCTATGACCGGAATTGTTTATTCTCTGGCCGGCAAACTTGCCCTAGAAACAGAGTCAAGTTTTGCTGACGACTTCTGGGGTCTTGAAGACTTAGATGCAATCGCGCACAATTTAATGACATGTCTTAATAACGAACATTCTTATAAACCTTGGGCCGTCGATCGTGATGATCCCAAAAGAGTATGGGTAAAATAATGAAAAAATTTTTTGGACTACTCTATCTGGTACTTTTTAGTTTTTCAGTTACCGCTCAGGAAACTGTCGTTATGAAGGGTGAAGCTCTTAATAATGAAAATAAACTAATCTATGTTGAAACACACACCTTTAAAAAACTTCCCAGTGGTGAAATCACTGATATCAAAACGACTTATCACAACGCTGCCGGGAAACTCATTGCAGAAGTAGAATCAAAATTTACGAAAGACCCTTTTATTCCCGACACCGTTTTTGTTGATCATAGGTTCAATGAAAAACAAGAGCTCACCTACGATAAAGACACTAAAATGATCAACATGAAAATCACTGAAATGAGTTCAGGGAAATCAAAAAGCAATTCGATCAAAAGACAAGATAATATGGTGTCTGGTCAGGGGTTCCATAATTACATTCTCAAAAACTACGATGAAAAAAAATCAGATATTAAGTTCATCGTCTTACCCAAGCTCGACTACTACTCTTTCTACTTTGAGCAAGCTCCTTCCAAAATAGATGGATACAGACGCTTCGTTTTGAAAATTTCCAACTGGATTTTGCGGGCCATCGTGAAGGAAATTGTTGTTGAATACAAAAGTAACACACGCTCTTTAATGTCCTTTGAAGGACTGACTAATATTGAATCAGATGAAAAAAACTCACAAATTTTAAAAATAAAAATGAGCTACCCTGGAGATAGTAATGACAAAAAAAGTTTCTGATATTTTCGATGCAAATGCATGGGAAGAAGTACCTGGATTTGATTTTAAAGATATCACTTATCACAGAGCAAAAGATCAAGGCACAGTAAGAGTGGCCTTCAATCGCCCTGAGGTGAGAAATGCTTTTCGCCCTCAGACCGTTGATGAACTATACATGGCCCTTGAGCACGCTCGCATTAGTGCCGATGTCGGAGTTGTTTTAATTACGGGTAACGGACCTTCACCAAAAGATGCCGGCTGGGCATTCTGCTCTGGTGGAGACCAACGCATCCGTGGAAAAGATGGATACAAATATGAAGGTGACGATAACAATGGAACAGGGAACTCTAAAGTTGACCTGGGACGTTTAGGACGTTTACACATTCTAGAAGTTCAACGCTTAATCCGCTTCATGCCTAAAGTTGTCATCGCTGTTGTACCTGGATGGGCCGTTGGTGGTGGACACTCGCTGCACGTTGTTTGTGATTTAACTCTTGCTTCAAAAGAGCACGCGATTTTCAAACAAACAGATGCTGACGTTGCAAGCTTTGACTCTGGTTACGGTTCTGCTTACCTTGCCCGCATGGTAGGACAAAAACGTGCCCGTGAAATTTTCTTCTTAGGAGCTAACTACTCTGCTCAAGAAGCGATGGACATGGGAATGGTTAACGCTGTTATCGAACATAAAAACCTGGAAGTGGAAGCACTTAACTGGGCAAGAGAGATCAATTCTAAATCACCTACAGCAATCAGGATGTTAAAGTTTGGATTCAATTTAGTGGATGATGGTCTGGTTGGTCAGCAGCTCTTTGCTGGTGAAGCGACTCGTCTGGCATACGGAACTGAAGAAGCGGTTGAAGGACGCAATTCATTTGTTGAAAAACGCCCTCGCGATTTTTCTAAGTATCCGTGGCATTACTAGTAATTTTTAAATCAATCCCCACCTGGGCCGTGAATTTATTCATGGTCCAGACCGGGCCGATTAAAAGAAAAAACAAATCCTGAAAAAAGCTCGGCTTCTTCCCTTCAATTTTATGTCCGATAAACTGCCCGATCCATGCCACGATAAAAATAACGAGACTTAAAACAAAAAATCTTGGTCTCAGTAATTCTAAAACAACCATCATCGGTACAATCATAACAAGCATAGCTACAAACACTCTTATGTTTTTAAAAGCAGCATAGAAAGCTAATGCCAGTACAACTTCAATCGTGCTCCAATCCAGCCACAAGGGCCAGCTTGCAGGCACAGGAATGGCCTTGGCAATCCCCAGTGCACTAAACAAAATAGCGGGCACACAAATCTTATGAATCAAAACGTTGGTTTTATTTTGATGAGAAACTGAATACTCATCCAGGTAAGTTTTTAGTGTCTTCATACCCTACTCTAATAAATTATCAATCTTAACTTCAGAAATCTGACTGAAGCGTGTCGTGATTTTTTCTGTTGTTGTATGGATTTCTTTCACATCTTTGCTAACCGTATCGATGTGAGTCGCCAGGTTGTCCCAACGTTTTTTATAACGGCTGAACTCATCTGCCAGTTTATTAAGCTCCTGATGAATCACGTTAGTGTACTTGCTGCGCTCGATATTTTGAATAACGACCTGGATAGTTGTAATCATCGCCATAAACGTCGTAGGACTTGTCAGCCATACTTTTCTCGATTGAGCGTATTCAATGATGTCTGAGTGATAAGCATAGATCTCAGCGAAGATAGCTTCTGCTGGCAAGAATAAAATCGCCTGATCAGTTGTCTCCCCCGCGATAATATACTTATGAGAGATATCATCAATATGCTTTTTTAAATTCACTTTAAAGTCTTTTGAAAACTCACGGCGCTCAAGTTCAGTGTAGTTCAAGTCAAACATTCTTCTGAAGTTTTCCAGCGGGAATTTTGAATCGACTACAATGTTTCCTGTCGGTTCAGGTAAAAATAAAATCGAGTCACAGACGGTTCCATTAGATAACTTATGCTGGATTTTATAAACCTTGTCGTTTTTATCACCAAACACTGAGTGTAAAATCTGGTTTAGTTGAACTTCACCAAAAATACCGCGGCTCTTTTTATCAGTTAAAATATCCTGAAGTGAGACAACGTTAGTTGATAGCGACTCAATTTTCTTTTGGGCCTCATCAATCTTTGCCAGTCTCTCAATAACACTTGTAAATGTTTCATTAGTTTTTTTGAATCCCTGATCCAGGTTCTCACGAACACGATCAGAAATTTCATTGAGTTTTTCCTGCATGCTTTTTGTGATTTTTTCATTCATCACCACCAGCTCCTGCGCCATCTTCTCTTTCATCCCAACAAGCTCCACCGTCATCTTGTTGTTCATCACAACCATCTCTTGAGTTAACTTTTCATTAACGGCGACAAGTTGCTGAGTAAGAACATGTTGAAAGTTACCAAACTTCTCAATTAAATCCTGAGAGGTTTTGCTCTGCTCTCCGGTAATTTTTTTAAATTTCTCTTCGATGATTTCTGAAACCTGCAGACGGGTCACTTCTTTTTGATTTTCAAAACGCTGCTGCATGATCACTTCAAGCTGCACCATTTTATCTGAAAGAGGCTTAATCTCTTGAGTTAAAAAACTAAAATCCTGTGATTGATTAGATCTTAAAAATAAAATCCCAATCCCGATGAGATTGATGACGGCCAGGACACAAAGAACAATTAACATAATATCTCCAAAAACAGGCTATTCCAGCCAGCGTAAAAGTCTAAAAGCGAGTTTACTTAACTTCGTTGTATACGGAGGAAAATAAAGGTTTGTCAGGGTAAAGCGCCCTTGTTTTAAGACGGCCCTTTCATGTGAGAAGGCCTTAAATCCGAACTCGCCATGATAACTTCCCATTCCTGAATGCCCGACTCCTCCAAAAGGAAGATGTGGGTTTGCAAGGTGAAGCACCACCTGATTGATGGCCGCACCACCAGAAGTCGTTCCACTTAAAACATTGTTAATCATCTTTTTATTTTTAGAAAAAATATAAAGCGCTAATGGCTTGGGATGATTCCTAATATAACTGATAACAGTATCTAATTTTTTATAAGTCAGAAGTGGCAGAATAGGCCCGAAGATTTCATCTTCCATAATCGGACTCTCCAGACTCACCTCTGTCAATAACGTTGGAGGAATGTATTTTTCACTTTGAACGACGGCATCTGGTAACACCTTTTTTTCATCATGAATCTTAGCGGCCAGCCTGTGATAAGCAGGCACATCCACCATTCTGGCGAAGTCATGAGTTTCAAGTCTTTCTTTGGCATTTTCACCAAAGCGTTTTTCGATTTGTTGTTTAAATAAATCAATGAATGGTTTTTTCAATTCTTCAGGAATAAAAACATAATCAGGGGCCACACAAGTCTGGCCTCCGTTCATGAATTTTCCCCAAAATAATTTTTCTGCACAGTCTGCTAAATCCACCTCATGATCAATAATGACCGGCGACTTTCCACCAAGCTCCAATGTTACCGGAGTCAGATTTTTTGCGGCCGCGGCCATCACCTTTTTACCGACATTCGTGCTACCAGTAAAAAAGATATGATCAAAAGGAAGCTCTAATAATTTTTCTGCCAGATCAATTTCCCCGATCACCACTTTAGCGACGTTTGCTGGAAAGACCTTTTCAATAATCTCTTTTAGTATTTCTGCTGTATGCGGAGTTTTCTCCGATGGTCTGGCCATCACACAGTTACCAGCAGCAATAGCGGCCACCAGAGGATTAATTAAAAGTGAAAAAGGATAATTCCAGGGAGCTAAGACCAACACCACACCTTTGGCTTCATAACGAATAAAAGAGCTTGATCCAAAAAGCGCAATCGGCGTTCTTACTCTTCTAGGTTTCATCCAACGCGAGAGTCTTTTAACGGCAAAGTTAATTTCATCAAGCACCGTATGAATTTCTGTCAATTCACTTTCAGCATGCGGCTTTTTAAAATCAGCGTACATCGCCGCTGCAATATCCTCTCTGCGCTCCTTTATCTCTTTTTTAAGGGATAAAAGCATAGTGATGCGTTCTTTAGAAGTAGACTGAGACATCGTCCAGCGATTTGCGGTCTGGACTTCAAACAAGGCCTGAATATTTTCCATCAATTAATCTCTAAGAATGTGGCACATATAACCATTAGGATTTTTAATTAAATAATCCTGATGGTAAGTCTCTGCACTGTAATAATCTGGTGCAGTCATAACTTGTGTAACAATAGGGTTTCTAAAAACTTTCGAAGCATCAACTTGTTTGATTTTTTCTAAAGCGATTTGTTTTTGTTCATCGTTGTAAGTAAAAATCACTGAACGGTATTGAGTTCCAATATCATTGTGCTGACGATTAAGAGTTGTCGGATCGTGAAGCCTGAAAAAGACATCAAGAACGCCTTCGTAAGAAATCACTTCTGGATTAAATCCAACTAAAACAACTTCTGCGTGGTCCGTTTTTCCCGTACACACTTCTTCATAAGTAGGGTTTTTAGTTGTGCCACCGGCATAACCAACTTCCGTCGAAACAATTCCAGGAATTGATCTTAAAATTTTGTCCACTCCCCAAAAACAACCAGCTCCTAAAAGCGCTTTTTCAATTGTCATAAATGTCTCCTTATGTTGCAAGGTAGATGAGAATTCCAGAGATGATAAAACTAACTAAATCTCCGGCATAGTCTAGCCAAAAATCACGCTTAGACCAACCATAAATTGCCAGGTATTTTGCATTCGTTGCCAAGACAAAAACTAGCCAGCATCCAGCACTTACCACCACCATACTATGGAGGGTTTCTACGACAAAATCTCTTTGAATAACGTCCAGACCCCAGACATTAAACAGCGAGCCAAAAAAAGAAAAGACCCAAACGGCCTGACTTCTCATGGCACGATTTCTTACTTTCAGGTTCCAGAGATAAATAATCCCTAAATTAACCAAAGCAATAATCGGTATATGAACGACTTCAGCGATATTCACCTATAAACTCCTGTTGATTCTTTGTTTATTTTAGATAATAAAAAACAAATGATCAAAAATACTCACTACAGTTATGACTATTCTCAGCCAGAAGACTATCGGTTCTCCCTAGACTCGGTGTTTCTTGCGCAAAAAGTAGCAGAAACCCTAAAAAGTCACCCCCATCCGGAAGAACTTCGTGTTTTAGACCTTTGTTCTGGTTGTGGGGTCGTAGGCCTTGAGCTGCATTTTCATCTAAAAGCGCTAAGAAAAATTGATTTTTTAGAGGTTCAGGAAGTTTACCGTCCCCACTTTGAGGTCAATGTTGAGCAGGCCCGCATGCCTGAATCTGAGTTTCATTTTCTGCATATGAACTATGCTCAATTGATCGACAATGACCATCGTGAAAAATATGATGTGATCGTCTCTAATCCACCTTATTTTTTTCAAGGGGAAGGTCTACTTTCTCCCAACAATGATTTCAAAAACCGTTGTCGTTTTTTTATCGATAGTGATTTTCACAACCTGATCCAGGCCACACTTTTTGTTTTAAAACCTCACGGCCGTGCTTTTATCCTGGCCCGTCCCGGATCACATCATGGAAGAGATTTATTGGAAGAGATTAAAAAACTCTTAGTTGGTCTTGCGCGTGTTCAAGTCATGGATGAAGTCCGCGGCACTAACATCATCGAGCTTATCAAAGAAAGTTAAGAAGTTTTTTTCCAGAGTTGTCTCTAATTCCTCGAGCTCTATTCCTAAACTCTCACTGGCCTTCTGATAAATATCATTGATTGAATAATCGAGTTGATCGCCTGTTTCTAAAAGCAGACGGTCCATAGGAGTGAGCTTTAGCATTTTATCCGTATTAAAAAGCCTGGCCCCATAAGAAAAATACACCGGGTATTTTAAGAGTTCATGCATCTCATGATCATTGCCGCCAAAAGCATGCAATAAAACCGGGTATGGAAATTTTATTTTTTTAAAAATGGCCAGCACATCTGAATAAGTGCGAACTGAATGAAGGATAAGCGGAATTTTTCTCGCCCGTGCTTCTTCAAAATGTTTTAGTAAAACATATTTCTGATCTTCGATATCAGCGATGTCAGCATGAATTCTATCAAGACCACACTCTCCCATGGCATAAATTCCGCTAGTTCTCTTCACCAACTCCTTCCATCTTTGATCAAATGATGAGCGATCAAAGGGCAACGTTAATTCCCACGGATGAACCCCCAGAGTATGAACTCCGACGACAATTTGGGTGCTAGTTGAAAGTTGATGAGCGTGAGCATCGATCTGCATGTGAAAAGTTTAAGTCATCTCATTTAAAGCGGAAAGAACTTTTGCGAAATGCTGCCCTTTATATTTGGCCTTTGCTTTGGCCATGAAATCCTTCAGCTCCCACTTTGGATTATCAATAATGTAATCGGCAAGGTCATGTGAGACGATAAAAACGGTCGCCAATGGTGTGATCTTGTTGTGTGACAACTTTGAAGGCCATCCATTCTCTTTAGGTAATTCGTGATGCTGACGGATCATCAATTCTACATCGGGAGGAATTTCTGAAATCGTGGCCACTTTATTGGCCGCTAACGTCGGATGCTCTATGATTAACTTCATCTCATTTTCACTAAGCTTATCTTTTAGCAGTTCAATTTCAAATAAACTGCCATGTACACGGGCCAGG
The DNA here is from genome assembly GCA_040376855.1 of Bacteriovorax sp. Classification (GTDB taxonomy): domain Bacteria; phylum Bdellovibrionota; class Bacteriovoracia; order Bacteriovoracales; family Bacteriovoracaceae; genus Bacteriovorax. Next base: position 13,759 of record JBEIPV010000043.1, on the reverse strand, counting down.
TCTGGACGATGAGAAATGGCCATATCATGTAAGTAAGATGCGTAGACAAACTTCTCAAGAGTTTTTTCTGTACTCCAGTCCAGCTTCAAACAGATACCAGTAGAAATATTAATGACCATACCAATATGGCCCATAACATAGTTATTTGCACTACGGTCTACATTGAGCTCAGCAAATAATTGCTTTAATTTTGAATTCTTTTTCACGACCTCTAGAACTTTAGTCACTTTTTGTTCTAGTTCAGGAATAGTAAAAGGAAGCACGCATGGCGCCTCTGGGAAATCATCTGAATTTTCAGGATCTGCTTTTCCAGTTATTAATGCATTTTTTACCATGGAAATTAATTTTTCATGATTAAAAGGCTTCATAACAACGCCTGCAAAACGCGTCCCGAATTTTTCTGCAAACTCAGCCGTTACAATCCCACTTAGGATCATAACCGGACATTTATTATTTTCATTGTCAGGACTATCCATCAGATATTTGACAACCTCTGCTCCATTTCTAGACTCCAGCTTGATGTCTAAAATCATAAAAGAAAAGACTGTCTCGTTTAACATTTTTTTTGCTTCTTCAACAGAAGCAGCACTCACAATTCTATCGAATTGATCCTTTAAAATCTCTGCAACGACATCTATGATTTCAGAATGGTCGTCTACAATTAGTAGTATTTTCTCCATGATGACTATTGTATGGTAAAAGTAACTAATTACAAGAAGGGGAAGCTATCGACTCTAAATCATTTCCCAATGAAAACCGCAATCTTTATTCTGCCTAAAGAAAAATTTAAACTATTTTTAAAAGACAGCCCAAATAGTGCGTTTTAGTCGGTTAAAAAGACTAGGACTTCGTAAGGTACTTTTTTAATTCAAGTACGAAGCTCGTATGACCTTCATTGAGTTCATAATAAAATTTTCCTTCATGTGCTTCAATAATCCCCTTGGAAATACTAAGCCCCAACCCCGTCCCTTTTCCAACTTCTTTGGTAGTAAAAAATGGCAGCATGATTTGATCGACTACATCCTGACTAATTCCTGCCCCACTGTCGGTCACTCTGATCATAACCATTCCGCCTAAATCACCAGCAGAAATTTCAATCCATTTCAAAGGAAGAGCGCTAACAGCATCAAGAGAATTATTCAGAAGATTAACTAAAACCTGCACGATCTGAATATCACGGCAATGGATTTCAACTTCTGGATTAATATACTGCCTGATCTCAATCCCATGATCACGGAATCGCTCTTGGCATAATTCTAAAGTCATCTCGATAATTTCACTGACCTTTTTATACTTAAAGGCTTCACCATTGGAGTCTCTTGAAAAAGCTCTAAGACCTTTGATGATTTTGGCAATACGATCAACAGTTAAAACAATCTTGTCTAAATTGTCCGCAGACTTTTCAATGGGTATTTTTTTATCCAAAAGATTCTTTTTTGTTCGAGTTGCAAGGGCCGAAATGATAGTCAGTGGATTATTAATCTCATGAGCAATTCCTCCGGCCATCTCTCCCAACGAAGAAAGTTTTGATGCCTGAATCGCCTGATTGCGCTGTTCTTCCAATTGATCCTGAGAACGTAGAAAGAAAAAAAGAAAGACGATAAAAAATGTAAAAAGAAAAAGAATGGATATCGCATAAATGGCCGTACGTTTTTTCCAGGCCAGAAGGATTTGCTTAGTTGATAACCCAACACTTACAACAAAGGGATAATTCTCCAATTTTCTAGTGGTATAAAGTCTCTCAACTCCATCGATTGAAGAGTTTACACGGCTAATGAGATACAAATCATCACTAGCAAAAAATTCTTTCATAGAAGCGCTTGCTGGAATCTTTCTTCCAACATTAGATTCTATCCATGGAATTCTAATATGGGCGACTAAGTTATCATCAAAAAGTGAAATGACTCCACCTTCTCCAAGATCAAGTTTCTCAAACTGACCTTTAAAATACTCTATGGGGATTGTCCCAAAAACCATTCCATTAAATTGTCCCTTGGAATCGACTAGTCTTCGCCCAAGAACAATCACCCACACCTTATTTCTTTTGCTGATAACTGGTTTTGAAATAACAAGTTCATCGATATTCGTTCTTTTCATCATCTGAAAATATTCGCGATCGGCAAGATTATCAGAATTGACTAGTCCACTATCATCAACGATGTACTCACCATTTTTATCAACGGCCTTAAAACTTCTCAAAAGAGGAAGGCTAAGTCTTCTTTCTAGGAAGAATCTATTTAGTTTTTCTCTTTCTGCTAAACTGGCGCCCACTTTATTTTCTGTGACTTTTTGGAGTTCATATAAAACGAGATCAACAGATTTGAAAGCGCCGTTAATGTGCTCTTGAAGAACGCGGGTTAGGTTGATCGTTTCAACTTCTGCTCTGCGAATTTCTGCCTTATACGACATATAACTTTCATAGATGAAGCCACCCAAAAAAATAAGAAACAACGCGATCGTTGCTAAAATAATTTTATGATTTTTAGATTTTCTGACTACGGACTGAAATATACCCATAGCTAATACTAAAACAAGACTGATTTTTGTCTACGATGCAATTAAGGCCATATCAAAACCCTCATCGCCTCATTACATCTGAATGTTTCTTGAATTTTCTTAGGAAAATCTATTTGAACAGCATTCTTATAATAACGCTCAGATAATTCATTCCATTGACGATCTTTTAAATTAAGCTGATCTTCTTTTCTCTTCATCGCCTCACTGAATGTCACATTACCTGAGTTCGATTCCTGATAGGCTTCATTAAAGGCCCCATTGAGAATATAAAGTTTTTTATTGTTTAACATCCACTCTGATTCTGTCTTAGGTATGTACTTACCTGAAAGATCTTTTGTGTCTTTAAAAGATTCAAAATGTTCGAAAGCACTCCCAATAAAAAAGACGTGATTGGTTTGATCAGCTTTCGCATTTAAAACAAAATCATAGGTATCATCAAACATAATGAGTTGATCAAGATCAGGTGTGACTTTAGAGAGATCCTTTTTAAATCTTTCAAAAAAAGGGGCATCAGCAGCTGCATCGGTAGCTGCCAGGTCTTCAAAACTTAATATTTTATATGAGACATCTTTCAATGACCTTCCATCACGAAGTTTTATTTTTGAAAGAAGTTCTACATTCCTCGCTCTTTGACCTCCACTATAAAAAGAAATTTTCACATCTTTTTTATCGAGGATATCCTGAATGAATGACTCCAGACCTTCATTAACAAAATAAGAGTGTCCGGCCACTTCAACGACTCTTTTGCTCTTCATTGTTTTCTGGGTCTCAGGTTTAATTTCGGCCACAATAGTCCAGTCAATGTCGAAAACAACATGACGGAACTCTGCCTCTGCTGCAGGATAACGTGCAAGCTGGGCGCAACCAGCTAAAACAAAAATAAGAATTAAAAGAGTCCATTTCATCTACAGCTTATCGTCAAGTATCGAGAAGCACTCAACTGTCTTTTTTAGTCAACAATCCCCTCTAACTATGGGATAATGCCACCTATGGAAAATAAAGAAAAAATCTTGATGTTTTGGAGCGGTGGTAAAGACAGTGCTCTTGCCCTTTATGAACTAAATCAAAATCCAGCTTATGAAGTTGTAGGACTGATCACAACTTTCGATCGCGAAACAAATCGCGTTCCTTTTCATGGAATTCCAGACACTCTGGTACTTGAGCAGGCAAAACTTTTAAAACTTCCACTGCAAAGAATTTTTCTTCCTCATGGTGCGAGTAATGAAGACTATATTAAACAAGTAAGCACTATTCTATCGATGTACGCAAAACGTGGGATCAAAACGGTTGCTTTCGGAGATATCAATCTTCAAGATGTTCGTGACTTTAAAGAAAAAATGATCTTTGATTTAGACATGAAAGCTCTCTTCCCTCTTTGGGGAATGGAGACTAAAGATGTCGTTGCTAAATTTTTTCAAACCGGCCACAAGGCACTGGTCACTTCAGTGATCGCAGAAAAATTAGGTTACAACTTTCTTGCCTGTGAATTCAATCAAGAGTACCTGGACCGTCTTCCTGAAGGAATTGATCACGCTGGGGAAAATGGAGAGTTCCACACCTTCGTAACCTTTGGCCCGACTTTCAAAATGCGTGTCGCTTTTTCAAAAGCGATTGCAGTTGAAGAAGGCCCTTACATTGTGAGTTTAGTAAAAGAGCCTTAAACATAAACAGAAGGATTAATGGCCTTTCCAGCACTGAAACATAAAGACTATCGAATTTACATAAGCGGACAATTCATTTCTCTCATGGGTACATCCATGCAACAGCTGGCGATGAGCTGGATGATTTTCAAACTAACCAACTCTCCTATGTGGTTAGGGATCGCAGGCTTCAGTGCTCAACTTCCTATTTTTATTTTTGGATTATTTGCAGGAGTGATTGTCGATCATGTCAATCGATATAAACTTCTTCTGTGGACTCAAATTCTCGCTTGCCTCCAGGCCTTTGCACTCGCGGCCCTTACCTTCTCAGGAAAAGTGAGTCTCGCTCAGTTAATCATCCTCGATTTCACACTTGGAACCATTAATGCTTTTGACTTAACAACCAGACAGGCCTTCATTGTCCAGATTGTAAAAGATAGAAAAGATCTTCCTAATGCCATTGCTATCAACTCTTCAGTGAACAATTTAACCCGCTTACTCGGTCCCGCTTTTGCTGGCCTTATGATCGCTTTTGTTGGTGAAGGAATGTGCTTTTTAATAAATGGTATAAGCTACTTGGGAGTTATCAGCGCACTTCTGGTTTTAAAAGTTGCACCTCATGTTCCAGTAGAATTCCATTACAGAAAAATGCTATCGGGTTTAAAAGTTGGCTACGATGCCACTTTCAAAAATCCTAGTATCAGAAATATTTTGTTGTACCTGATCTTCATTAGCTTCTTTGCTATTCCCTATACAACATTTTTTCCGGCCATCGCTGCCAAGTCACCAGAGATGGGTGCCAGTGCACTAGGCTGGATTACAAGCTGTGTGGGAATCGGATCCTTTATGAGTGCGCTTTACTTGAGCAACAGAAAAGGACAACCGACCCTGGCCCGAGTTGTGGCAATATCAGGAATGGCCTTTGCTGTTTTTCTCATTATCCTTTCACGACTTGATAATTTTCATTTCATCTTATTCAGTGTCTTTACAACTGGTATGACTTTGATGCTTCAAATGGCCTCGAGTAATACGATGATTCAAAGTACTGTTGATGATGATAAACGTGGGAGAGTTTTGAGCTTCTTCAACGTTTCACTTCAAGGTCTGGCCCCATTTGGAAGTTTGATCATGGGATTTTCTGCAGAACATTTAGGACTGCATACAGCGCTGCTGATTAATGGTGTGATTATTTTATTAGGGGCCAGCTACTTTTTAAAGAAAGCACCTCAGATTGATGAGTATGTGGCCATGAGAACAGCTTAAAAATCTTTCCAGTCTTTTTTGGTTATCAGGCGAGCACCACGATTGAATGTAATGTATGACCACGTCCATTGCATCATAACAAACATTCTGTTTTTAAACCCAATCAGATAATAAATGTGAACTAAAAGCCATGCCAGCCACGCAATCATACCGCGCGCTTTGATGCCCTTAAATTCCATCACGGCAAGCTTTCTTCCAATCGTCGCCATCTGCCCTTTATCTGTGTATTTAAAATCCTGAGCTTCTTTATTTTGAATCAATTTTATAATATTTTTAGCAGCGTGTGCTCCCATCTGAATTGCAACCGGGGCCAGCCCCGGAAGAACTCTTCCTTCTACTTCTTCAAAATGAGACTGATCTCCAATTACAAAAAGATTAGGATAATTTTCTACCGACAATTTTTTAGTGACGATAATTCTTCCTGCTCTATCGAGTGGAACACTTAGTGTTGAGTTGATCGCAGCAGGTTTAACTCCTGCGGCCCAGATAACAGTTTTAGCGGCAATTTTTTGTTCACTGTCTGAGACATCAGTAAAGCTGACTCCATTAATATTAATATCAGTCACTCGTGCTTCATTAATCACTTCAACGCCGAGTTTGATCAAATCTTTTTTAGCATCTGTTGAAAGCTCTTCATTAAAGCTCGCCAATACCCGCTTTCCGGCCTCAATTAAAACTACGCGTGTGTCTTTTGGATCAATATTTCTAAAGTCTGCTTCCATAGTTTGACGGGCAATTTCAGAAATGGCGCCGGCCATCTCAACACCAGTGGGACCTGCACCCACAACAACAAACGTCAGCCATTCTTTATGTTTATTTTTATCCCCTTCTTTTTCGGCGGACTCAAAGGCCATAAGAATCCTGCGTCTGATTTCTGTCGCCATCTCCAGAGTCTTTAATCCGGGAGCGAATTCTTCCCAATGATCTTTTCCGAAATAACTATGAGAGGCACCGCAGGCCAGAATCATATAGTCGTATTTTGAAGAGAGGCTGGCGGCTTCAAATGAACTGTTTTTAGGATTTACAGACTTGATCTCATCCATATACACAGTGACGTTCTTAGCATCTGATAAAACATTTCTAATGGGTGTTGCGATATCAGCTGGAGAAAGCCCTGCTGTAGCGACTTGATAAAGAAGCGGTTGAAACAAATGATAATTTCTTTTATCTACTAAAGTGACATCAACAAGTTCAGGATAATCGGCCAGTACCTTTGCCGCTTTTAATCCGCCAAATCCACCGCCCACAATCACTACATGTTTTTTCATAGTTCACTCGTGTTTGAAATACTTCACTGCTGATTTTAAAATCCACGGTAAGGCCGCAAGCAAACTAAAGGCCACGACGATACTTGGACTTAAAATATCCTCCAAACTTCTAATCTTGGCAATCTGCACTCCGCTCCAGGTATAGACTAAAACCATGGGAATTCTGCCTAACCAGCTCACCCAAAAAAAGCTCCACCACTTAAGAGATGAAACCCCCATAATCAAATTGGCCACGAATGAAGGAATGAAGGGAAAAAGTCTGAAAGAAAAAAGTGCCATGATCCCTTCCGCCTGAAAATCAGCATGGAAGATTCTTAATTTATCGCCATAGCGCTCGTATACATAATCATGCAGAAAATAGCGCGCAATAAAAAAGCCTCCAAGATTTCCAATGGCCGTGGCCAAAGAGGTATAAACAACTCCCGGGATAAAACCAAAAATAGATCCACCCAATAAACTGATCATGGTGATACCCGGCACAGGAAGCATGGCCATAAAGGCATTGAATAACATGAAGTAAGAAACAACTTTAAAAGGATTTGCATGATACAAGGCCACCCACTTCTCGTGAGAGGCCTTGATATGTTCAAACGTCGTATAAATCGTTATCTCAGGAAAAAAGACATAGAGAGACAAAAACACAATGATGATAATAGAAAGAAAAGTTAAAATTTTCTTCATGGCATTTTATTTAAATCTTCCTCTGTCTGAATGATGTGAACTTTAGGTGGAAAATACTCTTCGATGATGATCGGTAAAATTCCATACATCAGTGACGCCAATAAAGGCCCGACAAATAATCCAGGAAGTCCCATTGCAATGATCCCACCGATGACGGCAAGAAACCCAATAAAGGCCGGCACTTCAACTTCGCCAAGGCTTGCAAGGTAAGGTCTGATAACGTTATCTGCAAGACCCGTGACAGTCCCAATAACGGCCATCGCAATCCCTGCTCCCGTTTGCTTAGTTAAAAAAGCATAGAGAGCGATACCGAAGGCCATGGGAGCTGCACCGATAATCGGAATAAATGAAATAATAAAAGTGAAAAAGAAAATGATATAAAAATCACCAATTCCACACGCCAGTGCTCCAAGAGCAACAATCATTGATTGTAAAACTCCGGTTAAAACATTCGACAGGAACACTTCTCTGCAACTTGATTTTAAAACGCCGACAAATTTATCCGAGTGTGCTTTAGAGAAATAGAAATAACGATCAAAGATCTCACGGATATGATCTTCTTTAAGCAGGAAGAAATAAAATGAAAGTATCATGACCAGGAAACCCAATAGTAGATCAGGAATCTGGGTAACTAAATCACTAAATGTTTTCAGGATCCATGAAACAGCATTTGTTAAAAAAGTATTGAACTTCTCTTTCACCATTGTTGCTTCTAAGTGATGGTCTAAAGCGAAGTGGTCCAGGAAATTATAAACGTATTCCTGAGTTTTTTGAGTAAGACCTGAAATTGATTGTTGAGAGAAGAATTCTGTAATGATTCTTGCCCCTCTAATAAAAAAAATAGTCACTGGAACTGCAAAAACAAATAAGAGAATAATAGACATGAAAACGAGGGCCTTCTTTTTTGTCCACGAATACTTTTTCATAATACCCGCTAAAAAAGGACTTATGGCCAAAGCGAGCATTCCTCCAAAAAAGAATGGAACAATAAAAGGAGTCAGCACGTATAAAAAACACGCGACAATTAAAAACGCAGTAGCTAACTTAAAAAAATTCTTAAAAAATGTTTCGTGGAATCCAGTACTCATTTGTGCCTACTCTTTTTTGCTATGGTTTTTTTCTTGTTCTCTTTTTAATTCACGCTCTTTGATGAAATCTAAAATCAGCAAACTGATAACTGACTCAATTGCATGTCCACCCACTGGAGCTGGTGGTGCAGCCTCTTCTTTTTTTTCTGCTTTAAAAATATCCAGCCAGTTTTGTTTTCTGGTTGCATAGATCATGACACCGATACAGATAACTAAAAATGTCAGGATGAACCAGATCGATGGCGTAAATAGTGCTTGCCCATTATCCAGGTTGTTTAAAAATCTTTCGATTAAATAACTCATCCCCATGCAAAAGAGCGCTAAACTTCCAATCGTCAAAACAACCAGGATTAAAATCCTGCGTAACTGATTGAGAATTTCTGCAGAAATTTCTAATGATTTTTCGCCAATAAAATTTTTCTTTCCTAAAAAGTAATTCAGGAAAAACTCACCTACTTTAAAAAGATCGTTCACGAGCGCCTTCCTGAAAATATTTTAGCAATTATGTAGCCAACTCCAGCAGCAATCGCGATCGAAGTTAAAGGGTTTTTCTGGACGAAATCCGTTGTTCTATTTTTGATTTCGCTCAGACGCTCTTCGATGTCAGAGATCGTGCCTTTATCAAACTTTGGAAGTTCCGAGAGAATGTCCATAGGGCCATTTTTTTCTTTATTATCCATAATTAACTCCATTTTTTAATAGCTTAGATATGTTTATGAGCTTCGTCTAGCGCCCAATTAAATAACAAGTTATTATTAGCTAATGAAAAACTTAAAACTTCTCACAACTCTTTCTTTATTTCTTTTGGCGCCAATTGTCGGAGCACAACCGGACACTGAAATTTCTAAAGAGTCAGCTCTGGGCCTAAGGCCATTCTTCACTGATGGCTGTACGCTGTTCATTGATGGACCTAAAGATCAACCCACTCTATGGAGACACTGCTGTGTGGAACACGATCTTCGTTACTGGTTTGGTGGAAGTAAAGACGATAGAGACGCTACTGACTTGAGACTAAAGGCCTGCGTTGAAAAAGCGGCCGGGGCAAATTGGGCGAACCTTATTTATTACGGAGTGAGAACCGGACGACTTTCACCCATTAAAAATAAAACGCAATGGAATTGGGGTTGGAAAGAAAAACGTGAATCGGTCCCACTTACGACTGAAGAAATCAGCACCGTCAAACTGGAGCTTAGTCATATGACAGTTCCAGAAGTCGACATGCCAGATTTCTTAAAAGTGAATTTCCCTTAACCGAATAACTCTTTGGTTAAATCAAACAACTTATTTTTCGCCAGATAATTTTTCACGTAATTTTTGTTTTCTGGTTTATACCAGAAGAAGAAAGTTCTCTGGCGTGTTTTTTCATCCATTGTAATCGCCGTCTTCACTTCTTTTAATGTATACGGGTGGTATCCTGAATAATAAATTTCTGTCGCCACTGTCATTGGTGTTGGCGTGAAATCCTGAACCTGCTCTAGGCGGTACCCCAGTTTTTTTGTTTTAATCGCAAGCTTCGCCATATCTTCCGGAGTACACCCCGGGTGAGATGAAATGAAGTACGGAATGATTTCCTGACGAATCCCTTTTTTAGCAGAGATCTCTTCGAATTTTTTCTTGAAAGTTTCAAAGTAATGGAAGGCCGGCTTTCTCATCGATTTTAAAACGTGATCTTCAGTATGCTCAGGGGCCACTTTTAATCTTCCAGAAACATGGTGAGTGATTAACTGCTCAACATATTCGTTATCTTTTTTCGGATCGCGCGATCTTTCATTGAACATTAAATCGTAACGAAGCCCCGAGCTCACGAAAGCTTTTTTAACTTTAGGGTGTTTTGCCACTTCTCTATAAAGCTGAGTCATTTTTTCCGGAGAGGCATCAAGGTTTTTACAGATAACCGGGAATACACATGAAGGTGCAGCACACTTATCACAAGCGTCCTGATCAATCCCTTTCATTTGATACATATTAGCTGAAGGTCCACCCATATCGCTGATGTAACCTTTGAAGTCTGACATATTGGCAATCTGATCCAGCTCTTTCATGACAGAGTCTTTCGATCTGCTGGCAATCATTTTCCCTTGGTGAGCAGAGATCGTACAGAAAGAACATCCTCCAAAACATCCACGGTGAGTGTTAAGTGAAAACTTAATCATCTCGTAAGCAGCGATTGGCCCTCTGTCTTTGTACTTAGGGTGTGGGTATCTTGTGTAGGGTAAATCAAAAGAAGAATCGATTTCTGCTTCAGTCATCGTTTGGAAAGGAGGATTGATGATCAGAGTCTTCCCTTCTACTTTTTGCAATAAACGATTGGCGAATTGTTTATTCGATTCAACTTCAACGTGCATGAAGTTTTTCGAATAAAGTTTTTTATCTGTTAAGCAGACTTCGTGAGACGTTAACTCAAGATCTTCCCAGAATACGTTGTTCATTGGAAGTTTTTCATTTTGTGGATGTAAAAATGCCGTCTGAGGGATTGTTTTAATTTCATTGAAAGGAACACCCGCAAGAAGCATTTTCACTAGTTCTTTAATTGGCTGCTCACCCATTCCATAAACTAAAAGATCCGCTCCTGAAGTTGTCAAAATGTTTGGCATTAATTTATCAGACCAGAAATCGTAGTGCGTGACTCTTCTTAAAGAAGCTTCAATCCCACCAATCATCACCGGAGTTTCCGGGTAAAGTTCTTTTAAGATTTTTGTGTACACACTTGTTGCGTAATCAGGTCTAAAGTCCGGTGATCCACCTGGCGTGTAAGCATCAGTTGAACGCAGTCTTTTTCCTGCTGTATACTTGTTAACCATCGAGTCCATATTCCCCGACGTCACTCCGAAGAAATATTTTGGCGCTCCAAATTTTTTGAAGTCACGTAAATCATCTCGCCAGTTCGGCTGAGAAATAATCGCAACACGAAGACCTAATGATTCAAGGATTCTTCCCATAACCGCAGTACCGAAGGCCGGATGGTCAACGTAAGCGTCTCCTGTGACAAGCACAACATCGAGCTCTTCCCAGCCGCGTTTTTTAGCTTCTTTTAGTGTTGTTGGAAGCCAAGCAGTGATTGGCAAAGTCTCTGGAGAATTTGGGGTAGTTGGATTTTTTGTCATAGGCCAGAAAGTATGTAAAAACACGCTCTCTGGCAATGACTATGGTTAATTTTACAGGTCTTTTACTGATGTCTTTGTTTAGAAAGGGAACAATCTCTTCCAAAGAGAACGTTTTTTATGAATTCGTTGCCATTGGGCCTCTGCGCCCTCTCCCTTTTTTTGAACCATCCCTCTTTTTTCCAAAGAACTTAGGATCAAAAACATCTGATCTTTATCAAAATTGGGGTAGTTTTTTAAAACTTCAGTATCGATATCAAAAACAATTTTTGAAAAAGACATCGGCTCGTAAAACGAGAGCGTCGAGAGTATTAAATTTTCCAGTTCCTGACTTTGATCCATACTACAAATCTACCCTACAGGAGCATTTTAATCAAACTCATGGTGTGAGTTTGTTGGTCATACTTCGCTCTTGATGAGTGAAAGAAATCGACTTTATCAGGACGGTACTTCGTCATGGGCATCAGATGATCCACACCTTCTTCGATGATGTAATTAACATCATAACCATGTGAGTGCATCAAAGCACTGGTCAATGGAACAACTCCATCATTGTTCCCAGAGCGAGGTTGAGAAAGATTTCTAAATAACTCAAGAGGTGTATCAATTCCAAAAACATTGGACTTAAAAGTTCCAAAGTTTAAAAATCTTATTTGTTGATTAATTTTCCCAATGAGATTTTTAATCTCTTCGCTTTCCATGTAACCCTGGCGCTCATTGATCGTTAAGGCACTCATGCCTCCGACTTCTCCACCCATCCACTCAAATAGTGTTTTACCACTATTTTGTAAGAGCAAATTGTCGTACATAAACTCTGCCACGGGAGATCCCCAAAATGGAGTCTGCACAGAAACCCAACCGTGAATTTTAGGAAGTAAATCTGGTCTTTGTCTTAGGGCCTCTAGTGTATCAAGACCACCTTTTGAGTGAGAGTAAATCATTACCGGCACTAGTGAATTCTGAATTGCTGTAATGATCGCTCGGGCGTTTACGGCAGGAGGACTTTCTGTATCAAAGTTCAAATACTCATAATTGATTTTATTTTTTTCTAATAGTTTCTTTTGTTCTCTAAAGCCTGCTTCAAAAATAAACCCGACTTTAATTTGATTGCCACTTTTGCTGTCGAAAGATTCTGCCAGGACACCTGGGATGAGAAGAACCTTCAAGCTTTTTAACTTTGTTAGTTCAGCTTCTGAAAAAGAAGTCTCTTTCCTTCGGGACTGATAATGTGAGCTCAGGTCATTGGCCATGACTAAAGAACTGCTTAAAAGTAATAGTGTAATCCATAAGAATTTCATTGGGGGAATATACCAAAAACTAAGGCTGACCAGAGTGTTAGTGTAAAGATTACCCTCTCAAAACCTACCCATCCCCTTCTTTTTAGGCTACACTCCCAATATGTACAAGTTCAACATCCCAGAAAATGAATATGAGTTAAGTTTTTCCCGCAGCGGTGGCGCTGGCGGACAAAACGTCAACAAGGTCAATACCAAGGCCACATTGCACTGGAATGTTCGCGACACACCTTCTCTTCCACCAGTCGTTATCGAGCGCTTTTACAAAAAATACGGCAATAGAATCAGTGCTGATGGTGTCGTGACTTTAACTAGTCAGGAGCATAGAACTCAGCACATGAATATTTCTGAAGTGGTTAAAAAACTGCATGAAATGATTGAAGTGATCGCTCTCCCACCTAAAGTGAGAAAGCCTACGAAGCCCACCAAGTCTTCAGTGAACAATCGTATTAAATCGAAAAAATCTAAAGGTGATATTAAAAAGTCACGCCAAGAAAAGCACTACTAAAGAGCTGCTAACACTTTTTCAATTACAGCATCAGAAACAAATGCCGCTGGAGTTAATCTCACTCCCGGACCGCGAATCGCAAAATTGCACGGAATCGCTTTTAAGGCTTCAATAGTATGCTCTTTAGGGATGAAGTTCACCATCGCTGTTTGATGATTATGAACTTCATAGGGTGAATGAACTGTATATCCTTTTGCCTCTAGACCCATTCTTAATTTAGTAGCCAGTCTTAGAGTTTCTTTTTCAATAACACTCACACCAGTTTTTAAAATAAGATCAACCGAAGCACCAAGGGCCGTAATTTCTAAAACCTGTTTTGATCCTGATTCAAACTTCAGTGCATCAAGCTTTGGCATACAGACAGAATCCGTCGGGTCATCACAAGTTCCAAACGTCGA
>JBEIPV010000155.1:0-6244 GCA_040376855.1 Bacteriovorax sp. | reverse complement strand
TTATTTGCAGCAGACAGTGAATTTAAATATGTTCAACCTGAACCGATGGATGTTGAAAAAACTCCCGACATTACTGTTGTGATTGAAAAAAAATCCTACAACTGTAAATTAGATCCTCTATCAAAAATTTATATCTGCCCTAATGGAAAAAATCCATTACTCGTAAAATACTCAATGTATGGAAGCTTTGCTGCTTTAGCAAAAGATAAAGATAATAGGGCCACTCTCTTAAGTGTGTCGGCCGTAAAAACTCCTGAAAAGGTTATTTATGATTACAGCGCTTATGAGATGGCCGCTAGCCCCCCTTCTCCGCCAAATGATTTAACTAATAATATTACAAAACAACTCTTTGCGATTGATGGCTTTTTAGAACTAGGCCCATTTTCTGGGAATAAACTACAACAAAGGCAAATTGGTACGGCTGAATATGAAAACATCATTAAAGATTACCTTGATGTAAAAACTAAACTTGAAGAATTAAAACAAACCATCTTCAAAGAAGAAAATTATCAAGTAGAACTTTCTGATGGAAAGAAATTAAGTTGTACAAGAGGAGAAAAGAGATCCCTAAACAATCAAGATAATGATTGGCAAAAAAATATGAATGTAACGATTCAATGCGGAGCTTTTGATTGTGGCAACATTACAATCGATGGAAAAGAATATCAGGCTTCAATGTTATATGAGACAACTCCTGGGAATTTTTCTTCAGCATCTATTCATATAACAGACAAAGATGGCACTGGACCAAAACCAGTCATCAGAAAAGTCAGCTCGCCGAATTCCAAAATTCCTTTGGTAGACCACTCTGTCTATCTTGATCACCCCGAAAAATTTAAACCAACGACGTACCCTGGTCAGGATCCGATGCCTCCAACGTTGACAGATACGCCGGAGAATAGGCATTTTGCTCTCTATAAAGATACTAATTTTAGTGCCTCACTGACCTATAATGAAAATGTCTGTGACAAAAATAACAATGCAATCAAAAACATCAGCAAGGCCCGTGATAAAGCTTTCAGCGACCTTGCGAATATGGAGCTGGCCCAGTTCATTACTGTTTTAAGTAATGGGTCACTTGTTGGTCTATACGTAGATCCAAATGAAGCTGCTAAATATGGGTGTATATACGGCGGTCTTTATCTAAATAACAAAGCTGCAGAAAATCTGGATATTCTTAAAAAGAATATTTACCCTGATCAACATGTCGATAAAACAATTTCACTAAACCGTGCGACAGAACTTTTTAACAAGGCCCGCGCTATGGATGACATTGCCTGGGACTATAAACAAGATGGTTGTTATGCCCGCGCTCATTTAATGGCAAGACGCTTTGAAGCCGAAGGTGTGCGAGTTGATAAAGTTTGGATTAAGGGGGATCTCTATGTTCCTGAAGTTAATATTGGATGGAACTTTCACGTCGCCCCCATTGTGTATGTTGAAGACGAAAAAGGGATAATAAAAAAAATGGTCATAGACCCTTCTTTGTTTGATAAACCAGTTACTGTTGAAGAATGGGATCAAAAAATGACTAAAAGAACCAAGAGAGGCTCAGTCATAACAGCTTTTCCTTTCCCACAAAATGCAGCGCTCATGGAGCGCTCAGCTCTTTCATTTTCAAGTTCTGATCCTTACCTTCCAGGTGATAATATCAGTATGACTGAAGCTGATAAAATGGAACTGGCCGATGAAACGATGAAAACCTACAAAGCTATTGGTGGACAAAATCAAACCAACAATTACTACGGGGAAAGATTATAATGAAAAAACTAACTCTTTTTATATCGCTGCTTTTTGTATCCAACTTAATTGCTGATGAGACGCTCAATCTTTCTAAACCCGAAAAGACAATTGAGCTCAAAAATCATATTAATAAAATGACCCTACAAGGCAACAATACTTATCGCCTGGAGCTACGTGAATCTGCTGCCGCTTATTATGCACCAGAAAAGCTAGCTCCATGTTTACAAAAATCAATTAAAGAAAATAAAAAGGCCACTTTGAAAGTGGCCGTTTATTCATTAACTGTTTTGGATTGTAAAATTTAGCGATTCATTAGTACTGATTTGCGAATTAAATCAATCTTTGGAAAATCAAGTTCCACTACCCCGACTTTTACACCTTCTTCCAGGTCCATCAGCATGTCACCCCATGGATCAATAACAACAGAGTGCCCATAAGTCTGGATCTTCTCATTGTGGTATCCCCATTGAGCTGCAGCGACGACATAACACTGATTTTCAATGGCACGTGCACGAAGCAGTGTATGCCAGTGAGCTTTTCCTGTAGGCACTGTAAAGGCCGCAGGATATGTTAAAATGTTGGCCCCATTCATTCTGTAATGAAGTCCCATTTCAGAAAAACGCATATCAAAACAAATACCCAGACCAACTTTCACTGAATTGACTTCAACGATTTTATAATCTTTTCCAGGAGTGTAGTTAGCTGCTTCTGAAATTTTCTTATTAGGTAAATCACACGCAAACAGATTGATTTTGTCATAGTGACCAAGATCATTTCCATGTTTATCAAAGTTATAAGCACGGTTTACAATTTTGCCATTCAATAGAGTCGCTGCTGATCCACCAATCTGGGCCATACCAAAATCAATAGAGAGCTTTTGAATTTCTTTGTAATGCTCATTCCCCTCTTCTACAAGATAAGGAGTTGGCGTAACACCGTTACTCATTGAATAGAAAACTTCTGGCATGAAAAAAGCTTCTGCCCCAAGTGACTTCGCTTCAGCTAACTGTGCGCGGATCACTTCAAGGTTTGCTTTGTAATCAAGAACAGATGTTAATTGTAAAACTGCTATTTTCATTTAATGAATTTCCCAATGGCGTAGTATTTAAATCCTTCCGCTTGAACTTTTTTAGTATCGTATAGGTTTCTTCCATCGAAGATAACAGGAGCTTTAAGACGTTTTTTAATTTCTGAGAAATCTGGAGTTGTGAACTCTCTCCATTCAGTTACAGTGATTAAAGCGTCAGATCCATTAAGAGCATCGTATTTGTTTTCGAAAGCTTTAATTTTTCCTTCACATTCTTTAAACTCACCCATCATATGCAGGTAGTTTTCAGTCGCTACAGGATCGAAGATGTTAATCGTTGCTCCTGCACCAATTAACTTTCTCGCCATCGCGATGGCCGGAGTTTCGCGAACATCATCAGTGTTTGCTTTGAAAGCTACACCCCAGAACGCAAAAACTTTACCTTTTAAATCTTTTCCGTAGTGTTTTTCAACTTTAGAAAATACATATGATTTTTGTTCATCGTTAACTTCTTCAACAGCGTTAACAATCTTTAAATCCATTCCATGATCTTCTGCTGTCGCGATAAGAGCTTTAACATCTTTCGGGAAGCACGACCCACCGTACCCCGGGCCTGGGTATAAAAAGTGTCCACCGATTCTCTTATCAGATGAAATCCCTTTTCTCACTTCTTCGATATCTGCATTTGTTAAATCACAAAGACGAGCGATTTCGTTGATGAAAGAAATTTTCGTAGCAAGAAAACAGTTCGCTGCATACTTGCTCATCTCAGCTGAAAGGTTGCTCATCCCGTAGATTGGATTTCCTTGGCGAACAAGAGGAGCGTAAAGCTCTTCCATAACCTTCATCGCCATATCATTCTGGTGACCAATGATAACTCTATCTGGTCTCATGAAGTCTTCTACCGCTGATCCTTCTTTTAAGAATTCAGGGTTATTCACCAGGTGAAACTTCTTAGTTGTATTTTCCGAAATCAGTTTTCTAATTTCTACAGATGTTCCCACTGGTACAGTAGACTTAATAACGATGATGGCATCGTCACTGATATTTTTTGCGACTTGAATTGCAGCTGCGCGAAGATATTTAAGATCTGCTCTTCCATCTTCATCTGATGGTGTACCAACTGCAAGAAAGATTGATTTTGCACCAGCAACTGATTCATACCCAGTTGAGAAGTGAAGTCTTTCTGCTTTAATATTTCTTTCTAGTAACTCAGTTAATCCTGGTTCATAGATTGGCGACTTGTGTGCTTTAAGCATATCGATCTTTTTTGGATCGATATCAATACATGTAACATCGTGGCCGATTTCAGCGAAACATGTTCCACTTACTAACCCAACATACCCTGTACCGATGACTGAAACTTTCATATAATTCCTCTGCTAAAATGAGTGCTTTTTCCCCACTACAATAGCATTACGAGCGTCATTATGCTAAATTTTTTGCATGCTTAAGACCCTCTTCAAATTCAGCTTTGCCATCCTCCTATGCACCTGGCTTATTCGTAATGGAAAACTTGATTTAGGCCTGGTCTCTCAAGCTCTGGATGAAGGTTATTTATGGATTTTAGGAGTATTACTGCTTAGCACTCGATTATTTGTATGTTCCTTACGCTTCAAAATCCTATTAGATACCAAAGTAAAAAGTCCCACTTCCTATCTCAAGGTCTTTTCTTTTGATGCAATCAGTAACTTCTTTTCACTTATTATCCCGGCCGGCGACCTTGTCCGCTTCCTCTACTATAAAAATTTAGGATCGGAATTTTCCTCGGGAATGGTAGTGGCCTTCATCACCCTAGACCGTGTAATCGGACTTATGGGCCTGATGGCCCTGGTGAGCTTCATATCCCTTGTGAGACTTGAAAATCTCTCTACAATGTCTCCAGAACTTCTGTCGTTAATGAGTTTAAATGCTCTGATCTTTGCAGGTCTTTGCGTTTTCATGTTGTTCTTTTTTTCAAAGTGGTTTCCCAAAAGAAAAATCTCTTCCATCATCACATCTGTTGCTAAGGACTCTCCTCAAACTCAAAAAGTTTTTCTTGATATCCTGGCGACGAATTTAAACTTTAAAACTTTTTTAAAATGTTTTTTTCTAAGCGTACTCAATCATGCCATCGTATTTGGAAGTTTCTTATTATTTATTAGTCCATTTCTTCCAGGAGATGCATCGTATTCCAAGATCATTACGATTCTACCTATCGGCTTCATTGGCTCGGCACTACCGATTTCTCCAGGAGGACTTGGAGTAGGACATGTCTTGTTTGATAATTTATTTAAATTAGTTCAGGTCTATAATGGAGCATCACTTTATAATCTTTATTTCATTGGAAATGTTTTAGTGTGCCTGGTGGGATTAATACCCTATCTCTTTGAGCGCAAAAATATTGCACTTCCAAGATAGGGTAAAAACATTAATTCTATTGTTGTTTAGCAGCTTGAACAGTCGTCAGGATCGCTTCCTGAATCTGGTCTCTCATTCCTGTTACAGCACTTGAGCTATACGGAACCATAATTGTATTTGAGTGAGCATTTTTACTCATGGCCTCAAGAGCATCATAGTGTTGAGTAATAAGAAGAATAGTTAGAACCTCTTCATTATTAATCCCTGATTGTTTTAAGTCTTCAATCGAAGATTTAAGACCGGCAGCGATCTCTCTTCTTTGGTTGGCCATCCCCATACCTTGTAAACGCTTACTTTCAGCGTGAGCTTCGGCCTGCATAACGATACCAATTTTCTCTGCTTCTGCTTTTGACATCGCTGCATCTCTTAATCTTTCAGCAGCATTGATTTCGTTCATTGATTGCTTAACTTTTTCGTCAGGGTCAATGTCTGTAATCAGCGTTTTAATGATAGTAAAACCGAAATCATCCATTGATTCTTCAAGAGATTCTTTTACGGCCAAGGCCACAGTGTCTTTATTCACGAAAACTTCATCAAGCGATAGTTTTGGAATTTCAGAGCGAACAACGTCGAAAATATAACTTTCAATCTGAGCAATTGGATCAGATAGACGGTAGTATGAATCGTGAACTTTATCTCTGATAATTTGATACTGAACAGAAACTTTTGTTCTAACGAATACGTTATCTTTCGTCTTCGTTTCAACTTCAATATCTTGTTGCATGATCTTTAAATTTCTTCTCACAACGATGCGGTCAATGAAAGGAAGCTTAAAGTTTAATCCTTCGTGAGCAGTCCCATGATACTTCCCCAGCCTTTCAATCAAAGCAGCTGTTTGAGACTTAACAATGAAAACTGAATCAAATAACAAAAATCCGATAACAATCAGAATGAGAATTGCAAAAGGTTCCATAAAACTCCCGACATGTGTCTATTTACGTTTTTTTATTCAACTGCATGTCCATCATCTTTGCATATTTCAAAAGGACATAGAGTGAATTGATAAAACAGATAATAAACCCATAGTGGCCATCAAGGAAGCCCTTACGCAGTATATAGTCTTTGAAAAATTGG
>JBEIPV010000066.1:0-16806 GCA_040376855.1 Bacteriovorax sp. | reverse complement strand
TGTACATCTTGTATGCTTTGTTCAACATACTGTCCTGCTCAGTGTATCCACATTGTAGCGGCAGATGACTCAGACAAAGAAGTAGAGAAGGCACCAGTATCTTTCGAAATCGAAATGCTACGTTGTGTATTCTGTGGTTTCTGTGAAGAAGCTTGTCCGGTAGATGCTATCCGTTTAACGGGAGAGTATGAACTTGCAGGACACGCTGAGCAGGAATGGGTTGCGGATCACTATGAGCTAGCGTTTAGAAAATCTCTAAATGGTGGGCGTGGGATTATGTCGACTGTTGATGATAAAGATAGAATGAAGCTTCGTTTATAATTTTGATTGTAAATTTTCTTCCTTAAAAAAGGCTTCCCGAGTGGAAGCCTTTTTTATTTTTAAATTATCTTTTTTCGAAGAAACAACGAGCATTACTTCTGCTCTTATAATCCGTCACTTTTGTTAAGTATGTACCCTTATCAAGAGTTAATGAATTCGTATAAACATTCTGCCCAATTCTCACTACAGCTTTTAACTGGTTCGCTTGTTGAGTCACAACGATGTTACGGCTTGAATCCGGATTCGGTGGATTGCGATCCGGGTTAGGTGGATTACGATCTGGATTTGGTGGGTTTCTGTCTTCAGTGCGAGCACCTTTATTTACGTTACAGAAATCTTCTTTCATATTTGTATTGCTTGAAAGGATATACCCATTACAACCACGAGTGATGTTGATGCTTGCAGGACAGTTATCATTCGGAGCATCTCTTCTAATGTCGTATGAGCCTTCGAAGTTTACTACTGTTGATGGATTAGTTTCAATTCCTTCAGATCCTGAAGCTGATTTTCCGGGCCCAGAGTTCACTTGGTTTTGGTTGTTGCTTCCACAAGAAACCACGGCAACGGCGCTTAAAAGCAATAATAAATTTTTCACTAGGCACTCCTAAAATAGTCAAATTTAGGAGTTGGTACCATCTCTTGAAAATGGATGCAAATTTGTTTCTGGGATAAGGTTATTTTTACAATTTCATTGGGGAAAGTAAGAGTTTTGGTGCCAGAGTGGCACCAAAATAAGTTATTTTTTAAGCTTAAATACTTTAGTCCATTCATCAAAATCAAGGTTTTGGAAGGTCTTCTTATCCTTGTTTCCTTTTAGGTACAAGATGAAATCAGAGGCCGGTTCTTCATCTAGTGTTGATAAGGCCATATCATCCGGGCGCAAGCTAATCTGGAACAAGGTCTTTGTTTCATGCCAGCGAACATCACCGTAGCTAAAAGCGATCAACTCAGCACATGTGATTTTATCAGCAGTGCGGGCGTCGAACTTGAAGTCGTATTTTTTGTTAAGCTGTACAGCGAGTTCTGCAAAAACTTCTTCTGCATGATCAGCAATATTTCTTACTCTTGTCACAGCTACTTCATCAAGGTTGATGAATGTATCAAGTGACTGGTAGTTGATTCCTTCTTTTCTGATTTCAATAATACTTCTTCCAGCTTCAACAAATTCTCTGAATGGAGCGAAGTAGTCTTTATCCCATACTCCCATTTCAATTAGTTCTTCTTTTGTTCCAAGCCAGATTCCTACGTGACCCCAGTGACCAGGAATCGTGTAGTTTGAAAGGAGGAATGTTCTTTTTTCGTAAATTAAGTCCAGAGGCCTTAAATTAGTCTCTAACAAACTTTTTGCTTCAGCATTGTCTTTTAAACGGCCTTCTCTCCATGCCAGGTGGTCAGAGATAAATCCCCATATACGGGCAGCTCCGGCAACAATGGCAGTTGTTCCTCTTACACTAATATCTGAAAGAGCTTTTACAGAAGGAGCACCATCAGCTTTAGAAATCATCGTTTTGTCATTTTCATTAATGTCAGTCGATGCTTCAAGTTTTTCCTGAATGTGGTTAATAAGTTTTTTATTCGTGTATCTATCGTAATAAGCAATATAGTCCGTCAGTTTGTAGTCTTCGAATTTTACAAGCCCTTTTACGACACGACGAAGGCTCTTAGATCCAAAGATCGTTTTTCCAACTTGAGTAAAGTCATAAATAGCAGCGGCCGTTGGCATAATCTTATTCTTACAGTTAAGCACGACATCATCGTACACGTTGAATAAGTGCTTTAAGCTTAAAAATCTTTGAGTTAATTTCTTTTGGATTTGAGTGATTTCATACGAGCTTACTTCAGATGCGTGGTCATTAACTTGTAAGAAGTATGTATCTGTCGATTGCACTAAATCGATGTGCTCTCTCAAAGTAGCATCACAAACATTGATATTAGCAATGACACTATCTACAGCTAACAGTTTTTCTGTCGCTGATGTGCTCTCTTCAACAGACTCCGTATTTTCAACATACGTGTTGTTGTCGGAAACAATCGTTTCTTCCTGAGCATGAGCATTGCCAAGACCTAGGACGACTATGAATGATAGAAGTAATAACTTTTTCATAGGTCAAATATAGTGGAACCATGAAAATTAGGGGGCGATTTGAAATTTTTTTAGAGGGGTGTTTAAACTTTAGACAGTGAAAATTTTGTTTAGTTTTAACTACTTGATTGAAATAGCAAGCATCTTTAAATAGGTCTCACGAGGGATTTCAACGCCTCCTAAAGATTCTACAACGGGAGTGACCATCTGGGTGTCGAGCCAACCGATATCTTTTTGTTTAAGCTGATAGAGAAGGGCGATCAGGGCCACTTTAGAGGCGTTATCGGCCTTATGGAACATGGACTCACCTGAGTAGAAGCGGTTGATACAAACGCCGTATACGCCTCCAACTAACTCGTTATCGAGATAGGTCTCAACCGAGTAGGCGAACCCATTTTTATGAAGATTGATATAACTGTTAATAATGTCTTCAGTAATCCAGGTCCCTTGATTTTCAGCGCGCGGAACTTTTGCACAGTTTGTGATGACGCCTTCAAAATTGGTATTGAACCTGATCTCGTAAGGATTCTTCTTTAAGAACTTTCTTAGGCTTTTAGATAGGTGAAGTTTATCAAAGGCCAGGATCCCTCTCGGGTCCGGTGAAAACCATGCCAGGGGATACTCTTCTGAAATAGGCCATGGAAAAATCCCACGGGAGTAGGCCAGAAGAAGTGATTCAAGTTCCAGATCTCCACCTAAGGCAAGAAGCCCGTGTTCATCGGCATGTTCAACTGGCGGAAAATCTGCAATGGCCATGATTACTTACTTCCCATGGCCTGGATTAAAAATGTTGAAAGGCTGCTTGCTACCATCAAAGTCGTTTCCGGTTCGATTTGTTTAATCGCTGCCGACTTCACCTGGGGAGCAATCTCCACCATATCAGCTCCTGAAATTCTAAAGTTTTCAAAGAGTGTTTGCATGATCAGCATTGGTTCATGAGGACTTAATCCTCCTGATTCCGGAGTTCCCGTTGCACCAGCATACTCCTGGTCTAAAACATCAATATCAAAACTAATATAAATTTCTTCAACATCGAGTGCTTTTAAGTCAGCGACGATTTTGTCAGCAATAGCATTAGCTCCGCGATCAAAAACTTCCTGTGCCCAGATTTGAGTATGACCGAATTTGTGTTCCCAATGATCGCGCTCTTTTCCACTCGCGCGGATTCCGATTTGAACTAAATGTTTTGGGCTTTCCAGATAAGGAATAACTTGTGAAGTCCATGTTCCAAAACAAAGATCAATCCCCAAGCGCTCTTCCATTAAATCAGTGTGAGCATCAAAGTGAACAAGGGCCACTTTTTTACCCTGAGCTTTTTTAGCTTCAAGGTAAGCTCTTACCATTGGATAACTAACCGAGTGGTCTCCACCAATCATAAAAATAGATTTTGATGGGAACTGTTCGTGGAATCCTTTAGCGAAGTCATAAGCAATCGACAGTGGTGAAACCGGAAGATTGATATTTTCACTTTGGTATAAAGCTTTACGGCATTTTTTAATTGTGTCTTCGTTAAGGTATTTATCGTGAAGCAGGTGAGGGATAACTCTCACGTCACCAACATCGTAGGCATTCAATTCATCTTTTGAATTGATAAGGGTTTCACGTAAGAATAAAGGACCCCAATTAGCTCCTCTTTGAATTCCACCACCGGCATCTGAAGCGATCCCGAAGATCACGCATTTTGATTGAGGAAGAGTTGTCGTTAAACTTTGCTCCCATACATCGCGCACGCGCTTTTGTGCGACAGCGTCTGCACCGTACATTTTCTTTTGTAGGTTTTCTCTTTTATCACTGGCCGTGTGAACGGTGAAGACACCTTCTCCTGCTGGCACAAGGTAGTGTTTCAGTTTTGAGATGAACTCGTTTCTTGATTGAGATGTCATATGATTCCTATATCTGGTCTTAATTTGTTTTGCAGGATGGTCTTCTGGTATTTGTTATTAAAATCGAAACTTGTCAGTTCTAAAAAATCACTGACGACAGTGGTTTCAAAATTAATAGTTTGAAGATCGATGTTTTTGTAAACACCTGCGATATGTGAAGTGAGTTTTATATTGGTTAGATCAGCGAAGTCAAAAAAGTCGTTAGGCTCTTTTTCAAAAACGTCCAGGACCGCGTAAGCTTCGTCATTGGCCTTTAAGAAATTAACCAGATCGTTTGTCTTAATCAATTCCCCGCGGGCAGCATTGATAATTAAGGCCGACTCTTTAATGGCGTTTAAAAAAGTTTTATCTACGATGTGGCGGCTTTTAGAATTTAATCCACACGCCAGAATCACAACGTCAGAGTTTCTATTATTTAATTGAGTCAAATTTTCGAATGGGTCATAAACACTCAGCTCTTTAACCATCGGTGAAAGAGTCGCGTGCAGGATTTTTCCGATATGCCCGTAACCCACAATCGTGATCTTTAAATCTGATAAAAGTTTTCTCGGCCATTTACGTTCTACGTCCCACTTTGAATGATGAGGGATAGGAGAGTAGTGGGAGATCAGGGCACTCAGAATATACTGGGCCACAGCTTCAGCGCGGATGGTGCTCCCGATAATGATAGGGGCCTTGAGTCCTCTGACGAAATCAACCGGGAAATTGTCGTAACCTGAGTTGGGGTGAATGACGAGTTTTAAGTTCTCAACCTGCTCACCACTTAATAAATCAAAGTTGGTGTGGGTATTGGTGATCAACATATCCGTGACAACTCCCGACTCACTCGGGAGCATGTCAACGTATGGATGTAATGATTCGATTTCTAATTGATTAAAGGTCTTTGAGAAGTAAGGCGATGTACTTGTTCTTTTAACTGTTAATCTAGAGCGCGGGCTGTTCTTCATAATAGAATTCTTTGTACGTAGTTTTACAAATTCTTGAAAAGACACCTTCCGAGTCTACAGTCGGTCCTTTCTCTTCAGAAACTTTATAGCACTTTGTCTCTTTTTTCCAGAAGCTATTACTTGTATCAGCAGGATCTTTTATCGGATCTCCGTTCTCTGCGCGTAACTCATACTCATAAATCTCTGCAAGTTTATTGATATCGGCCTTTTCGATTCTATGACGCTCAGTAGAGAATACATAATCTGTCATTGTGAAGCGCGTATTCTTCATGAAAAGTGTTTCGCCAACATCATCAGGGGTAATAGTCGGTCTTCCCAGGCGGTATTGAGTTGGCCAGTTGACGTGTCCAAAAACAATGTAAATTAACTCTGAGCAAACGATTTTATCCAAAGTCGAAATATCAAAATTAAAGTCGTAGTCTTTTCCTAATTGATCGATACCGCGAGAGATTTGCTCAGCAACCTGTAAAGAGGAGTTCAGCCCATCTGTTTTTCTCAGAATTGAGTACTCGTCAATATTCATAAAGCCTTCGATCGAATTCAAGCGAACTCCAGGGCGAACGGCTTCAAGAATGGTTTTCCCATCCTCAATTTCTTCTTGGTGAGGAATGATATCCGGGTGGTTCCACATTCCAATTTCTTCTAACTGCTCTTTAGTTCCAAGATAAATCGCCACGTGACCGTAGTGACCCGGGATGAGTTTATCAGTTAAAACGAAAGGACTTTTTTCCAGGATAATATCCATTGGGCGAAGGGTGCTTTTTGCCATTTCAATCGCGGGAGCACTCTCAAATAGATAGCCTTTTCTCCACTGAATACTTCCGGCAATGTTACCAAAAAAACCACTCAGGAAATTTGTTATTTTATTAAAAATTCCAACTGCGGCATCGCTGATACCAAAAATCTGCAGTTTAAATTTCTTTTTACCTTGAGCAATGTCTGTCGCGATTTTGTTTGATTGGATGATATCTACTAACTTTATTGCCTGTTCATCACTACCTAAAGCGTTTTTTACCTGTAGGGCCGTCTCACGGATCAAAATAATTTGCTTTCCAAAACGTGGTGACTCCAGTGTCTCAACCAGGTCTTTCATCTTTTCAGTCAGTTGTTTTAAAGTTGTTTTTTCCTCTGCTGAGAGTTCACTCGGTGTGAATGTACTTTTGAAAATTCTTCTGAATTCACCATCAGATAAATAAAGAATTTTATGAACAGCTTCAGTGTGCTCCATGATGACAATATTGGCCGTAAGCCAGATCAACTGAGCTTTTAGGTAAGAAGCTTTCTCATTTCTAGGTGACAAAAATTTTGCCAGGCCACCGGTCTTTGATTCATAAAGAGAGCCAAATTCCATGATCTTTAAATTGAATTTATAATAAGTCTGAAATGTCTTCTTGATTAAATAAAGATCATTACCTGAAAGCGTGTTGCGGTTTTCGATCTTTTCTAGGATTTTAGCGGCCAGTTCAGTATCAAAGGCCTGGAAATCTTTATAAAGATGGATGAGTTCATTGAAGTTAACTAAGTTCTGCTCAATATCTCGGATTGGATTCTTCTTTAGAATGGTAATTTTTGTCAGTTCGTTCGTGTAATTATCCAGAGGACGAATATCGAATTCGCTCATTTGTGCCTCTACTTTAGCATTGTAAAGGGCAAAGAAGGTTAGTATAAATAGACATAATGTCTTCATTGGCGCTCCGATTTGCTAATAACGATGTTGAAACTATCATTTTTTAGGATTTTGCACCATGCGTCATTGCTTAAGGTGAAAAATCTTCAGACTTTTGGAAACTTTACTTATGATCACTATAAAATCTTCACGCGAAATCGAACTAATGAGGGCCACGAGTAAGCTTGCTGCTCAGACTTTGGAGTATATTGAACCATTTGTCGTACCTGGTGTCAGCACAGAAGAATTAGACAAAATCTGTCATGACTTCATTATTAAGAACGGGGCCTATCCATCGTGCCTGAATTATCACGGATTCCCGAAGTCGGTTTGTACTTCTTTGAATGAAGTTATCTGCCACGGGATTCCTAGCAAGAATGATATTGTAAAAGACGGGGACATCCTTAATATCGACGTCACGACTTACTTAAATAAATTCCATGGAGACACTAACAAGACTTTCTTAGTTGGAAACGTTTCTGATGAAGTGAGAAAGCTCGTTGAAGTGACATACCTTTGCACGAGAGAAGGGATCAAGACAGTTCGCCCAGGTGGACGCATTGGCGATATCGGGGCCGTTATCCAGGAAATCGCTCATAGTTATGGTTACTCGGTGGTTGAAGACTATTGTGGACACGGTATTGGCCGTGAATTCCACGAAGCTCCTCAAGTTGTTCACGTTGGAAAAAAAGGAACGGGCGCAGAGATGAAGCCAGGGATGACTTTCACGATTGAACCCATGATCAATCTTGGTAAAAAAGAAGGAAAGGTTTTAAAGGACGGTTGGACTGTCGTAACAAGAGATAAAAAGTGGTCAGCTCAATTTGAGCACACAATTCTTGTGACTCCAGACGGGCATGAAATCTTAACTCTTAGATCAGACGAAAAGCCGTAAGTATATGATGGAGTCGACTGCTTTTTTTAATGCTAAAGCGACTCTTCCAGAAGTCAGCCTCTTTTTGGATATTGATCCAAGAAAAGATACGATTAAAGATTTTCATTTCGATGGGCCACGCGCCTCTCATTACACTGTTGAGATGCAGGAGTTGAAACTGCTGACGATGGGAAAAACTCTCGAAGAAGTAAAGAGACTCACGCGCGATAAAATCTCCCTTGAAACAAAACTTCCCAATGAAAAAACACCCGTCATGCCAGTGGCGTTGTGGCTTTTAAAAAAGGCCATCGCAACCTATGCCGGTGAAGGCCGCTTTTTTAAAGAGCAGCACGATATGGTTTGCCTTTGTTTTTCCGTCACTAAAAGTGACATCGTAAAAAAAGTCCTCGCTCATAAAGATTATGAATTAAAAACTCTGATCCAAGACACCATGGCCTCAAGTGCTTGCGGAAGTTGTAGAGCACCGATTGAGAAGATGATCATTGATACCCGAAATGCCCACGGGCTTATTAAGGGTCTCGATCACTCAAAGGCGCGCTTTGATGCTCAGGGAAAATGGATTAAGGTGGCCGGCATGTACCCGGGGCCTCTACTCATAAAACTGACAGAATTAAAAAATGAATGGATGGTGAGAGAAAAAATCACTGAACAGTTTAAAATAGAATTCACAAATATTGAAGGTCTGCATTTAACAGTATCGATTGATTCCACCAATGAAAAAACAGTGGCCGGGCTTATGTCGGCCTTAACTGATTATTTAAAATCAAGGCTTGGTGTTTTGTTTTTTCTTAAGAGCGTCGTCTGATTTCTTCTTGTCCAGTGCGCATTTGCGTTTGATCTCATGAAACTTTTTTAGTTTTGTAAAAACCGCTTCAATTTTATTTTTCTGCGTGATCAACTGATGTGTTGAAAGTTCTTCTTCAAGATACTTAATTTTTTCATTGAAGCCTTTTAGTTCAGGGATGGCATCTTCTAAACAGTAAGGAGTTGCAAGTTCACTTTGTAGTCCCGCCAGGTATTGGATAAACATGCGAGGAACTTGTTTTTGGAATTCGTTAATGTAGCCCATTTTAAAAGGGCGCATGCTGATTTCAACACCACTTAAGCTCAGGTCGTAGAGTTGGTGCTCTTTCATTAAAAGCAGGCGGAGCAATCCCACTGATGGAGAGTATTCTTTAGACTGGCAAATCTCATCGACGTAGTTCTTTTTTAGATTGATATCGTTAGAGCTCGCCAGCTCGTTGACAAACTCCTGATTCAGGCGAAACAGAGCGTTTTGCAATTCTTTTTTATGAAGGAGTTCTTCTTCTTTTGCTAAGCATTGTAAAAGTAGGTTAGGTGCGGCGCTCGCTTGTGAGGTATATCCGATGATCGTGATCAACAAAAGAGTAAAAGCAGACTTCTTAAGCATAGATATTCCTAACAATTTTTTACAATTATACACTCTAAGTATATAGTTCTACCTATAGATTGCAAGAAACACCGGTGAGATTAATTTGAAAGAAATGAGTTTTTGGGACCACGTTGAAGACCTTCGCAAAGTTATCATGCGAATCGTTTATATTTTAATCATTGCTATCGGGATTACGACTTATTTTGTCGACGACATCACTGAGTTTTTACTGAAGCCTATTCGTATGTCTTTACATGACACTCATGCTGGGGTTTTGGTTTATCACAGTATTTTTGAAAAAGCATGGGTACAAGTTGACGTAAGCATCTGGTGGGCGATTATGATCTCTTCACCCTTTTGGTTTTATCAAGTCTGGAGTTTTATCAGACCTGGTCTTCATGCTCACGAAGTGCGCGCTGTAAAACCTTTCATGATTCTTGGATGGTTTTTATTTTTAGCAGGGATGGCCTTTGGTTATTACATTGCTTTCCCGGCGGTCTTTAATTTCTTATCTGCTGTTGGAGTTGGAGATATTCAGGCCAATATCAATCTTCGTGATTATATTTCGACATCAAGTCAGATTCTTTTATTCCTAGGTTTTATTTTTCAGGTTCCCAATATTCTTCTCATTTTAGGGTTCATGGGAATTGTTACGAAGCAGTCGCTGCGAGCTATGCGTAGATACATTTACGTTGGTCTTGCTGTGTTTGCAGCAGTCTTTTCTCCACCGGATGTGATCTCGATGTTTGCGGTATGGGTTCCTTGCTGCGCTCTTTTTGAGATTGGAGTTTTATTAGTTGCATGGATTGTTCATCCATACTTAAAAGGTGTTCACCTTAAGGATCATAAATAATGAAGAGCTTAAAAAAAATAAGTGTAGAGATGGTTCTGCCATTTTTATTAGCATGGTTTTTAATGACTGTTTTAGTAGACATCGTCACTGTACCGACAGTTTTTAGAAATTCATCCAACATTGTTGATGCCGGAAAAATTGGAATGATCGTTTTTGGGCGCTTCAACGCTTTTGAAGTGGTGTTCTCACTTCTGGTTTTAACGGGAGCGATCGTTAACTTCAGAGTTTTAAAAAACAAGAAGTGGTTGATTATGGCCGCACCTTTAGTTTTCTGGGCATGTCTGTACAAATTCTACATGACTCCAATGATCACTAATACGACATATGAAATCCATAAAACAGAAGTCACTGACCCTCGTTATGCTGAACTTCAAAGTCAGCACGCTTACTACCACAATATGTACAGATACTTTGATACTTCAAAGTTAATTTATCTCCTGGTGTTTATGGGAGTTGTTTTGAGTGACCGCGTGAAATCAAATAAGGAGATTGTATGATTTTAGTTACTGGTGGAGCAGGATTCATTGGAAGTGTCCTGGCAAAAACTTTAAATGAAAAAGGATTCACCGATCTGGTTATCGTTGACAGGCTGGAAGAGTCGTCAAAATGGAAAAACCTTCGCGGGATTAAGTACCAGGACTATATCAACGCTGATGATTTATTTAACGGCGACTACGACGAACTTTTAAATGATGCTGATATGATCTTTCACATGGGGGCATGTTCTTCTACAACAGAAAAGAACATGGACTTCCTGATGAAAAACAATGTGGCCTACTCACAGGCCCTGTTTAGATTTGCAGCAGCTAAAAATATTCCATTCCTTTATGCCAGCTCAGCGGCCACTTATGGCGCTGGTGAGCAAGGTTATAGCGATGATGAAGTAGGCATGTTTGAACTTATGCCACTTAACCCATACGGATACTCTAAGCAATTAGTGGATGAATGGATTTTAAAAGAAGACAACAAACCTGATCACTGGTTTGGATTTAAATTCTTTAATGTCTACGGGCCGAATGAATATCACAAAGAAGATATGAGATCGTTAGTGGATAAGTCGTTTGAACAAATCAACAAAACGGGATCAGTAAAATTATTTAAATCTCACCGTCCTGATTTTAAAGACGGAGAGCAATTGCGTGACTTCGTTTACGTTAAAGATGTTGTCAGAGTGATGATTGAATTAGCTGAAGCAGATAAAGCAGAGTTCTCCGGGATTTATAACTTAGGGACAGGGAAGGCGAGAAGCTTTCTTGATTTAACGACAGCGACATTTAAGGCGATGGGAAAAACTCCCAATATCGAATTCATTGATATGCCGGAGTCTATCAGAGCTCAGTATCAGTATTACACTCAGGCCGAGATGGGAAAACTTCTTAGCGTTCTTCCGGGATTTAAGTTCACATCAATTGAAGATGGTGTAACTGATTACGTGAAGAATTATCTAATGCAACCAAACCCTCACTGCTAAGGAGAAAACTCTTATGAAGTTTCAAGGCGGAGTTAAAGAAGCGGCAAAGATGCTGGCAGGGCTATCGAAATCAGCACGTGAAAAAGTGCTGGAACTTATTTCAAAGAAAGACCCGAAGATGGCCGAGACTCTTCATAAGAGCATGTATACGTTTGATGATCTTCAGTACCTGACACCTATGATGCTTATTGAACTTCTGCGTTCAGTAAAAATGGCCGATATGGGATTAGCTTTGAGAATTTCAACACCTGCTTTAAAAGACCATATCATGAAGAATACTCCGCGTGGTATGCGCCAGGAGATCGAAGAGATTTTGGTCGGGCCACCTCAACTTGCAAGCAAGGTTGAAGAGGCCCAGGAAAGAATTATGGTTGTTGTTCGTGAAAAGATCGATAAAGGTCAGCTCATCATTAACAAAGACTCATCTGAGACTTACGTCTAATCTAATTTATTCAAGTCAGAGATTCGAACACGGTCGACCGTCTTCTTGTGTATGATTGATGCAGAATCAGTAAAATTACTTAACCCAATTTTTTGAACCAGGGCCTCTCCGTTAGCAAAAATTGCCAGGACTTTTACATTTTTTCCGGCCTTGGCATTTTTTGTATTAATTCTTAATTCAACTGCTTCATTTTTTCTAATTCCGTTAAGTGAGGCAACCTCTGCAATAACTGATCTGACGTTTTTAACAATAAATTCAAAGCTGCCTGTATTAAATAATTCTCGCTTGTCTTTTGCGTACATTTTGCAGCTTACTTGGGCCATATGATTTTCAAATACATTAGAGACTTCACAGTAGCGGCTGATCAGTTCTGTGTTTGAGCCGGAAACTTTTGTCGTCATCAAAATCATTTCCTCAGCCTTCACACCATCGATTTCTTTGTTTGTTGCTTTTGATAACTCAGACAGCTCAATAACTTTTTTCTTGTTGGCACTATAATCAAAATAGAGTGCTCTTCCATCTGCTGAAACTTCATTACTTGCCACATTGATGACCATTCCGTTTTTTTCGATAATGTACGTTTCTATAATTCCTATTAGCCCTTTTGCTTGAGCAGTCGAAATCATTGAGATAGTCATTAAAGTAAGTAGTAGGGTCTTCATAAGGGCTCCTGATATTTGTAAGTGCTTACTTCAGTTTGCTCAAGTCAGATAATTGAACGCGGTCAACTGATCCCTGGTAAACAATTCCTGAAGTGTCTAAAAAGCTAAATCCAATTTTTTGAACGAGAGCTTCTCCGTTGGCAAAAACCGCCAGCACTTTTACGTTTCTTCCGGCCTTAGCACTTTTTGTATCAGTTCTTAATTCTACTGTTTCACCTTTATTGATCCCTTCAAGTGAGTCAACTTCTGCAACAACAGAGTTGACGTTATTGACGATGAAATCTAAACGAGTCGCTACAATGACTCCTTTTTTATTGTCTTCTTCGTACGTTTTACAGCCAACTTGGGCCATACCATTGGCAAACACATTAAAGACCTGGCAATAGCGGCTAATAGACTCTGTCGGCGAGTTTGCAACACCAGTGGTAAGGAGGATTACTTCTCCGATTTTTACACCATCAATTTCATGTTTAACTGATTTTGATATTTGAGAGAGATCAATAGTTTTTCTTTTGCCATCTTTATAGTCGAAGTATTGAGCAGTGCCATTGTCTGAAATTTCATTGCTTGCAACGTCTATAACTTGTCCTGTTTTCTCTATAATGTATTTATCGATTCTTCCAAAAAGAGATTTGGCCTGAACAGACGAAATAAAAGATACAGTCATTAGAGTTAAAAGAAGTGTCTTTTTCATACATTGCTCCTAAGGGGCTGAGGGCATAAAGTTATTTTCTTCATGGTAACCCTAAAGGGGGGTGGTTCTTGACCTTTAGAAATTTTTACAAGGTAGTGTTAGGATCCTGACAGTGTCATCTACGCCCTGAAATCAGGGGTGGAGACAATTTGTCAGTGTCATTTCCCATCTTTCAAAGCATTACTAGATCTCTTCCGTAGGACCAAGTTAGTGATAAATCGTAGGACCAAGTGCAAAGATTCTTGGCACGATTCTCGCTTTAGATAATATTAAGAAAGCAGGAAATCTAGGATGGGTTTTTTGTCGATTATCTCGTCTAGGATGGAGGAGATTGTAGTGGGAAAGCAAGGATAGCTTAGATCAACTTTTAATAGGGGACTATTCACATGAGTAAAAAAGGACTTTTCACACTCTCAAACATCACTGATTGGCTGAATAAAATGTTCCTCGTCCTAAATCCGCCCCTCCGCAATATGGAGCGAGTTTTAGTCCGGGTCGAAACACAGCAACAGAGGAAAAGGTACTGACACTAGAGGCTATATAATTATTAGCTAGCTAGTATGAAAAAATATTATTTAACACTTTAATTCAACGGGCGTACTAAACACAAAGCACTTTTAGGAGTCTTTATGAAGTACGCCCTTTCTTTTTTAACTCTATCACTTTTTATCGCCGCTTATTCGTCAGAGGCCAGCGCGCGCTCAATCACATCATTTCGTCAGTCTGATTCCATCTCGGCCGTTGCTCAGTTTATGTATGATGTAGGTGAAGATATTCCTGTCTCATCTCAAATGACTGATAAAAAAATCAATTTAAAAGATTTTTCAAAATGCCCTACTGTGACAGCAGAAGAAGTTCTGGATGATGTTTCTACGGCCATTAGAAAGGTTATGCGTTTCTATCCAGATGAAGACGTGCCTTTTGAAGAAGCACTAATAGATATGGAAGATTATCTTGATCATCAATCATATAAAAAGTGTACGCTGATTAAGAGAAGAGAGCAGTCGCTTGTAAGAAGTTCATACTATGTGAACTCAGATGATAAAATTCATTTACGTTTGGACAATATAACACTTATAGCAGAGTAAAATTGGCCATCTCATAAACAAAAAGATTTCGAAAAGGGCCGCTCTGGCCCTTTTTTTTTATTAAAACTCAAAAACACGATCAAAAAAGTTGGCATAGCTAATGCAATACCTATTCACGAGTCACTCAGGAAGAGCGACTTTGCGAGAGAGGAATTTTCGTAACGTATCTCAGGGATTGATAAATAGTTATATAAGGAGTTTTTATGAACGCTGAAATGATGAAACAATTTGAAAACCTTTTTATCGAACTTAAGAAATCAACTCTTAACGAAATGAAAATGGAAACAGCATCTCCAGAAAAAGGGGATGAGATTGATCTTTCTCAAGAAGACCGTCAGCGCGAATTAGATCTTAAACTTTTAGGCAGACAAAACTTCATGCTTAAAAAAATTGATAATGCTCTTTTTCAAATCAAGAACGGAACGTTTGGAATTTGTGAAGAGTGTGATGGTGAAATCGAAATGAATCGTTTACGTGCAAGACCAGTAGCTACTCAGTGTATTGCTTGTAAAGAAGAGTCTGAAAGAAATGAAGGGCAAATGCTTTATGAAAAACGCTCTCATACACACGGAAAAAGTTTAGGTGGAAATGTTATTCCACTTAGAGCTCACGCAGAAGACCTGGCAACAGTTCTTACTGGTAATTCAGATTATTAATAATGGAATTTAGTTTAGTGCAAACCTTAAATGGTTTGCACTTTTTTTGTTTAAAGCCAATCAAATTTGGCAATATTTTCACTTCCTTTTTTTTTGATTTTAACTAAGTTACGAATATAATTAATCGAAAAAGAAGTTCCTGGTTTTGTCTCATTCTTCACTATAATTTAGTCTGAGCAAAGATTGGACATCGAAGTATAGGAAGATATTTATATGGCAGTTGTAATTGTAGTCACCCGACACGACAATCCTCAGGATATAAAAGAATTCGCAGTCACTAAAAAATTAGTGCTGGGCAATTCTATTTATTGTGATGTTGTTTTAGAGGATAAAACAGTTGCGAGTATGCAGTGTGAAATTCAGCCGGCCAAGACAGGTCATATTATTGCTAAAAACTTAGATGCAAAAAAAGAAGTTCTCTTAAATCAAACGAGATTAAAAAGAGCGGCGATTTCGAGCAATGATATTTTAAAGATCGGTCCGTTCTTAGTCAGCATTGATAAAGAACAACTAACAGCAGAAGAGCTGGCAGTGATCAACACTGAGTATGAAGAGTTTGTTTAGAGTAATTGACCAAGCTTTTTAAGACTTCTTTTCCTTAGGAGTTTGCGTTTTTTTTGCATTCTTCTTTTTTGCTATTTCAGCAAGCTTTCTATCCCATATGATAGTTTCTCCCTGAACGTAACCATTGTATTGCGATAGATTGATAGGATCGTAATAAGTATTAGTTTCAAGCGGGGTTAAAATCAGTCTTCTGATTTTTGCCACAGCATGAAGAGATCCTGGATCATTGCTTTGGGCCTTATAGTAAAGTTCGAAAAATGAAGGTGATTTTGAATGGAGAAGACCATCCATGAAACGTGTTAAGTTTAAAGTCGCTGCATGATCTCTAAAAGCATCTTCCGCATGTCTGATAATGAGAAGATGTTTATTGTTTTCAATGACAGACTCAATTCTAAAAAGGGTTTCATCGATTAACTTGTCATCTTCGACCAGGGCAATTTCAATTTCAGTCCCTGCTGTAAAAGTTTTTAAGTTAATGAGAGCTTTTTTCTCCAGATCCTCTTCGGCCAGAGACATGTTGGAAGCTTTAATCGTAAAGAGACTCTCAACGGCCTCTCTTGCTTCCGGATGAATTTCATGGGCAACAGTCCTGCTAACATTCGTGCTTGAGCAGGATGCAAGCACGAGAGTGGCAAGAGTCATAATGGGAAAAACTTTTTTCATTATCGTTATTTCCAGAATAATTGAATCAAGTCAGTACAGGCCATGTCAGATTTATCATCAATCATCTCTGCCACTTTTGGAGTTGGCATGCCTAATAATTTTTTAAAGAATCCTACAAATTTTCCATCAACGGCAGCAGGAGCAGCGCTTGTCACTTTTCCTGTTCCATTGATGACCGGTGCAAAGTATTTTTTTGAATTCAACTGAATCCTGTCAAAAGCAGCAGCACCTTTTCCTGCGCCAAGTTTTTGATCAAGTTTTGTAATAGCATTTTTCTTTAAAAATTCTTCAACATTTTGTTGGCCATGAATAGTGAAGTCATAGACAGATGCGAGGTCATCAGGAAAACTTGCAACTGGCAACAGAAACTCAATTTCACTCGTGTATCCTGAAGTCATGTTAAAATATAAAAGACGA
Source organism: Bacteriovorax sp. (assembly GCA_040376855.1). Taxonomy (GTDB): domain Bacteria; phylum Bdellovibrionota; class Bacteriovoracia; order Bacteriovoracales; family Bacteriovoracaceae; genus Bacteriovorax. The sequence continues at coordinate 108 of JBEIPV010000066.1, read as the reverse complement.
GGGTCAAGGAAGTAGGCCGTATTTTTCTGACTTCCAAAAGTTTGGGCAACATGAAATTTCGGCGTATAAGATAAAAATGGACTTCCTTTAGGATCCATCGAATGTTTT
>JBEIPV010000146.1:0-6652 GCA_040376855.1 Bacteriovorax sp. | reverse complement strand
TCAATTACATATGAGATAATTTCCATATCTTTGTGTCCGTGAGTTCCAAAACCTGTTCCACCTTCAATACGGTCTTCATTAATAACTCTCAGAACCCCATAGCCCATATGACTTGGATCGTAGTATTCTGCAAAAGAGAAGGTGTGGTGAGAATTCAGCCACCCATGGTCGGCAATTCCTCTTTCATTTGATTTTCTTAGTGTGATCATACCTATCCCCTTGTTTATATTATCTTTTAATTCAGACCAGTCATTAGGATCTGTTTATATTTAGACAATAATCCTCTTTCTTGATATAAAAAAGACGTATTTTTCAATCAACTCGATCTGTTTTTTTGATCATCTTTAAAGGCAAGAATTTGAATTTAGACCAACTAGAAGCTGTTCTCACTATTATAGAAAAAGGAAGTTTTAGGGCCGCGGCCGATCATCTCCACAAATCACAACCAGCTCTTAGTGCGAGTATAAAAAACCTTGAAGAAGAATTTGATATTCAAATTTTTGATCGCAGTGAATACCGTCCTAAACTAACTGAAGTGGGATCTGTGTTTATCAACTCTGCCAGAAAAACTCTTGAGGCCTCTCAACAAACATTGAAAATTGCCAAAGAACTTGGACTCAATAAAGCTGAAACAAAAATCAAAGTTGCAGTTGATCCTCTTACCTCCATTGAAGCCATTGAAATTATCGCTCACGAATGTTCAAGGCCAATTGTCCCAGTGGTGTTAATTCTGGATAGAACCGTTCTCGAAGGAAGCCATAACCTGCTTATCGACGGCAGCGTTGATCTTGCCCTCGCTCCCTATCTTGGCCATGACGATATCATTGAAAAAATTATTATTGAAAAAGTCACATTGGTCCCGGCAGTATCAAGAAAATTACTTCAAGAAAAAAGAAAGGCTGATGAGTCTTTTTTGAAAAAGAATGCACAGATCTTCGTTTACAACAAAAATTTTGACGAGCACGCTGGCGACTTAATTCCTAATCCGATCTACGAAGGTGGCGGCCCTAAAATATATGTTCCAGACCATTATACAAAGCTTAATCTCATTAGGAATGGACTTGGCTGGGGAAGAATCTCTCAAAAAGAATTTGATGAATCAGAAGACATGGTTTTGATAGATAAAAAGATTTGCAAACCAATAGAGCTGGAACTTTGCCTGATGAAATCAAAACAGCGCCCTATAGGACCTATCGCAAGGGCCATCTGGAGCGTTTTTGAAAATATGTATTCGAGCAAAAACTGATTCTTAAGACTAAAGACTTTAGTGCTTTTCACTCTCTTATTTCATCGCTAACATTAGTCATTACCATTACAGGATTATAATCGTGTTAAAGTTAACTGCATTTTTTTGTCTCATCATTTTATCTTTTAGCTCTTTTGCAAATGAGGAAGAGAATTTTCTTTGCTCAGCTTATTATGTGAAAGACATCGCTGCTAAAGTAGAAGCGCCGGCCAGCAGAGACAAATATAAACATTGCTCAGTTTCATGTATGTTGACTTTACGTTGTGGAAGTCTTGACCCTTACAGCGCTGGTCTGCTTAAAGAAGTCTTAGATATGATGGGAATGGGTCATCCAGAAATGGACGATGTGAGGGCCAATGTCGCTGGAATTAAACTGGCCAGAACTAAAACGGCCACGACAGATGATGAGTGCATGCTTGCGTGTGGAAAACTTTACTAAGACTTTAACTGTCCACAAGCGGCCAGAATATCTGATCCCTTTGTCGTTCTAATCATCGTTCTTAATTTTCTCTCTACAAGCATCTCTTTAAAGGCCTCAACTTTTTCAGCAGAAGGTCTCTTATACTTGCTCCCAGGGAATGGATTAAAAGGGATAATATTGATAGCAGACTTCCTCTCACCTAAGAGCTTTAAAAGCTCGTCAGCGTCCTCTACACGGTCATTCAGACCATCAATCAACAGATACTCATAAACGATAAACTGTCTCTTCATAAGATCAAGTCCATCAAGTTCTTTGAAAATATCTTCTAAAGGGAAATGCTGATTGATTGGAATCAACTCTTTCCTAATATCGTTAAATGGTGAGTGCAGAGAAAGGGCAATATTGATTTTAGGAAAATCGTTAAGCTTTTTAATACCAGGCAAATAACCAGCTGTAGATAAAGTCATCTGCCTTGGTCCCATTCCTAGTCCCAATGGCTCCATCATAACCTGAATTGCTTTTAGTACTTCAGCACTATTGTGAAGAGGCTCACCTTGTCCCATGAACACAATATTTGGTGCCATCGTTTTTAAGCCTAAAACTTCATCAAGGTAATTGGCAGCGACCATATACTGGCCGATAATCTCACTGCTTTTTAAATGTCTCGAAAGACCCATCGTACCAGTGTAGCAGAAACTGCACTTCATCGCACATCCAACTTGCGAAGAAAGACATACAGTAAAACGTTTGTGAAATGGAATGAGAACCGTCTCAACTGATTTACCATCAGAGAACTCCATCAAGAACTTTACAGTTCCATCTGGTGATTTAGAAACAGTCTGAATTGTTGGAAGATTTAAAGTAAAATTCTTCCCAAGAAGTGCCATGATCTTTTTTGAGATCGGTTGTTCATGTTTATTCTTTTTATAAAGATTACGAAAAATAGTCGCTGAAAAATCAGGTGATATATCGTTTTTTTCCAGGAAGGATTTAAGCTCTATCTCTGAAAGTTCGTAAATGGATTTCTCTAATGTCATAATGGTCCTAATTTGTAATGCCGGGTCCTAAATGTCTAGAGAAAAACGAATTCCCATGAAGGAGTTACCTGGAAAAAGGTGCATTTTTTTACGATTTATCAATAGATTAAGTAAACGACTCAGCTCCCCCTATTAACTTTATCGATATTGCCCTGTTTTACACGGGACAAAAACAACCTTTTCTTCCTATTTCTGAGCGTCTTTTTTCCTCATCTTTTTACTGAATTAAAGGAACTAAAGCTTCGTTCAAAGGCGTCTCTGCTGTTGATTATGGAAGAGGTCTTTTAGATCTAAAAGGAGTATTACTTTTAAACAATTCGGCCACAGCGCTGAATGCTAATTTACAGTGTGAGACGTTGTAAACTCTTCAGAGCAATTTAGGCTTAATAAGATAATGAAATGACGATCACAATTGCTCCTTTTATCACTGATAAATGTTTAAATTTTAGACACCCCCTTATCAATAGTTCACACTGTCCCAAGACTTCCTGAAAGCGGGTTATGATCACATCATATTCTTTTTTAGGGAGTCACGATGAAGCACTTACTTTTAGCAATCGTATTAACAGCTTTTTCTTTTAATTCGTACGCTGCTGGTAGATGTGTAATCAGTTTTGAAAGTGCAGGAAAGGACAATATTGACCAAAAGGCCTTATCAAAAAGAAATTATCAAGAAGCAGATATTATGGATATTGAAGAAGGAGATTTGCTTGCCTCTGTAAGCAATATACAACACGACGAAGCTCTTTCTAATGAAGACTTTCAAGTCATCAGCTTTATTCAGACTATTCAAAGAACATATCAATCTGGAAGAGATTTAAAATTAGAAGTTATTCACACGAAAAAAATTTCAACTAAACTCACAACAGCAGAATTCCTAGCTCTAGACACTCCCGACATGCTGGCCCTTATTGGTAAGCTTAGAGTAGAAAATCTGCCATCGTGTACGACAAGATAATTATTTCTTCGTAGCTCCATCAAACGAAATATTTCTTAAATAGTGATTGTCATATCCACCTGGGTTTTTAACCAGATACTTCTGGTGATACTCTTCGGCAGGCCAGAACTTTTGAGCGGCCGTCACTTCAGTCACAATGGTTTTTTTCCATGCCTTAGATTTTTCCACTTTATTCTTAAAAGCAAGAGCTTCATTTTTTTGTTTTTCTGATTTATAGAAAATTGCAGATCTATATTGATTGCCTTCGTCATTGCCTTGTCTATTAAGAGTTGTAGGATCATGCATTTTATAGAATCGATCCATCAAAGATTCGTAACTCACAACCTTAGGATCAAAAACAATTTCTAAACTTTCAGCATGTCCTGTTTTACCATCGTGCATTTGATCGTACTTAGGATTAAGTGTTTTCCCACCAGTATAGCCAACCTGAGTTGTGATCACTCCTGGAATTTTCCTAAAAAACTCTTCAACGCCCCAGAAGCATCCTGCTGCAAAAATTGCTGTCTCAGTCTGAGAATTTCCTTTCACTTCTGCATGAAGATTAAAATTGAAAAGAAGCGACATGATGATAAATAATTTCATACAACCCACCTTGTTTAGAAAATATATCACGACCCTCTTAATGAATCTCCTGACAAACACTAGACGATTATCCGACAAATAGGCTCAATGATATAACCGATAAAATTCTGGCACATATTCGTTGATGGCCTTACAATGTCTGCAGATCATTTCTTACTAATCTTATCCTGGGATTTTTATGAGTTTAAAAAATTTTCAAAAATTTCGTCCACATCCTTGGCATGGTATTCCTATTGGTCATGAAGCACCTAAGGTCATCAAGGCCTATATTGAAATTATCCCCAATGACATGATCAAATATGAAATTTGTAAAGAGACTGGTTATATCAAAGTCGACCGACCTCAAAAGTTTTCATCTCTCCCTTCTTTTTTATATGGGCTCATCCCTGAAACATACTCTGCAGAATCAACTGCGGCCTTATCAAACATGGCCGATCGTGGTGATGGAGACCCGCTGGATATCTGTGTACTCTCAGAGTTACCTATCACCAGAGCTGACATCATCATGGATGTTCGAGTGATTGGTGGCATACGCTTAATTGATACAGGTGAAGTGGATGATAAAATTGTAGCCATCTTAAATGGTGACCCATTTTATAAAGGTATTACAGATATTGCCCAAATCAATCCGGTGATTATCGACCGTATGAGACATTACTTTCTAAGTTACAAGTCTATTCCAGGTGAGCCTGTAAAAACACAAATTGAGTCTATTTACGGAGCAGAAGAAGCTTTCAACGTCATCAAGGCCGGGATGAAAGATTATAATATTCACTTTAAGAATTAAATAACAAACGAACCTGCTAAATTATCAATAAACTTAGCAGGTTCATATCGTTTAATGTTTTTGATTTGCAGGTCTTTCTTTTTGTTTATTATCAGTATTCTTTGATTCTTTTTTTTCATCTTTTGCCGCATTCTCTGCAACATGTTTGATAAAATCTTTTCTATCGGCCGTTGGATCACTCATATTGCGATGATCCCCTTTCATACCTTTGTCACTTTCTCTCATAAAAACCTCCAATGAAAATTGAAACCTCTTATGAAATTATTGCAAATGTTTTGCCAGTAAGTACTTGATGAAATTCTTAAATTAAACTCCAGGCTCTGCTTCGTTAGGAGTTACAATTGTTTTCTCAACTTGTCGCAATTGATTCCTGTCACCAACTTGTGGCCTTAGAATTTGATAAGAAATTAAAGAAATAAGGCCACATGCCAGGATCGTTCCCGTCATCGGCATGGCCGTTCCATTGTGGAAATGACTAACCATAAATGAAGATGCTGAAGCTAAACTCCATTGCATACATCCATACAGAGCTGACGCTGTCCCCGCTTGATGACCTTGAGAAGATAAGGCACCTGCAAGAGCATTGGGCCCAACAAAGTTTAAAGTCGCAAGGAAGAGAAAGATTGGAACAAGCAACATTAAAACTTGTGAACTCAACTGAGGTGAAATGAACACAACTGTTGCAGCAAGTGCGGCCACTCTCACGGACCAACGTAAAATAACGTCAGAATCAAAACGTTTTAAAAGTCTTCTGTTAATTTGTGAAGCGGCCATGAGACCTAAAGCATTCATTCCAAAAATCCATCCGTAGTGTTCTTTTGGAATTCCATATAGCTCGATAAAGACAAAAGGAGATCCTGCAATATAAGCAAACATACCTGCGCGAATAGCAGTATCAGGAATCAAGTAACCAACAAATGAGCGTTGACGAAATAACTTTCCGTAAGACGTAAGCATTGAACCAAAACTTAAATGAGTCGCTCTCTTGGTTGTAAGTGTTTCGGGAAGAAGAAAATAGATGCAGGCAAGACAAACAATATTAGATACGGCAAGGAGACCAAAAATCGCTCTCCACCCTAAGAGATGATTCACGAATCCACCAATTGAAGGAGCTAAGATAGGAGCTAGTCCCATAATAAGCGCCATAGATGATAAGAAATCTGCCACTTTTTTTGATTCAAATAAATCTCTGATCACTGCACGCGTGATCACCATTCCCGCGCATCCACCAAGAGCTTGCAAAATACGAAGAAAAATAAACGTCTCAATATTAGGAGCGAACGCACAACCAATCGTTGCTAATAAGTACAAAAACATTCCGGCAAGTAATGGTTTTTTTCTACCAAAACGATCTGACAAAGGTCCGTAAAAAAGTTGTCCGACTGCCATCCCAATAAAAAATGCTGACATTGAAAGCTCAACTTTATCAATGGATGTCATGAATTCTGATTGAATATCACTAAAGGCCGGAAGATACATGTCTATAGATAATGGATCGAATGCAGTAAGTGCACCCAAGAGAACGATTAGACCTTTGCCTTCAGTAAATGATTTATTCTTCATAGAGAAAATATACAATTCAAACCGGATTCTGTCTTTAAAGTTAACTAATAAATTGCAG
>JBEIPV010000108.1:0-9848 GCA_040376855.1 Bacteriovorax sp. | reverse complement strand
GCTCCAAAATACTTCTCAGCTTTCGAAGAGGAAGGAAAAGTAATTGCTCAGCTTGATGCTAAATACGTTTCTAACAAACACATCGTTGGTGATGCTATCGCTGCTCGTTCTGCGGGTGACTTTACGGTAGTAAGTGCAAACGAAGTTCAGTTAATGGACGTTTCTCCAACTCAGATGATCTCGATTGCAACATCTCTTATTCCTTTCCTAGAACACGACGATGCCAACCGTGCGCTAATGGGATCGAACATGATGAGACAGGCCGTGCCTGTTGTTAGAACTGATGCTCCAATCGTTGGTACTGGTGTTGAGCAAATTATCGCTCGTGACTCTGGTGCTATCGTTTACGCAAAAGAAGGCGGAAGAGTAATCTTCGTTGACTCTAACAGAATCGTAATCCAAAGAGATAACTTCTCTGAAGGTGAGTCTGGAGTTGATGTTTATAAGTTAACAAAATACCAACGTACTAACCAAAACACATGTAACAACCAAAAAGCTCTTGTAAAAGAAGGCGACACGGTTCTTAAGGGAATGGTTATTGCTGATGGTCCAGCTACTCAAATGGGAGATTTAGCTCTAGGACAAAACGTTCTAGTGGCGTTCATGCCATGGGGTGGATACAACTACGAGGACTCGATCCTAATCAATGAAAACATTCTTGCAAGAGACGTGTTTACATCTGTTCACATCGAAAGCTTTGAAATCGAAGCTCGCGATACGAAATTAGGTAAAGAAGAAATCACTCGCGATATTCCAAACGTTTCAGAAGAAGCTCTAAAAGATCTTGATGAAGCAGGTATCATTCGCGTTGGTGCGATCATTAAGCCAGGGGATATCCTTGTTGGTAAGATCACTCCAAAAGGTGAATCTCAACTTTCTCCAGAAGAAAAACTTCTTAAAGCTATCTTCGGGGACAAAGCTGGGGACGTAAAAGATACATCATTAAGAGTTCCATCTTCTGTAAGAGGAACTGTAATCGACGCTAAAGTTTACACTAGAGAAGGTGTTGAACTAGACGCTAGATCAAAAGAAATCATCGATCACGAAACGACACTAATCCGTCGTGACGAAAGAATCGAGATTAAAGCTATCCAAACATCAGCAATCCAAAAGATCGCTGAAATGTTCAAAGGGGCGAAGACAACAGATAAACTTATCTCAGAAGACGGGACAACTGAACTTCTTGGAAAAGGTGTAGCTGTTACAGGAGAAATCCTAGCTTCAATTCCTTTCGAACTAATCGGTTACTTACCTCTTGAAGCTGCTCTGGAAGAAAAACTTTCAGAATACTTCGCTGACGTAAGAAACAGAATCACTAGAGTTCGCCAAAAAGCTAACGAAGAAATCGCTAAGCTACACAAAGGTGACGAGTTACCTCCTGGAGTAATCAAGAAGGTAATGGTTTACGTAGCTATTAAGAGAAAGCTTCAGCCAGGTGATAAGATGGCCGGCCGTCACGGAAACAAAGGGGTAATCTCGAATGTTGTTCCAGCGGAAGATATGCCATTCCTTGCTGATGGAACTCCAGTTGAAATCGTTCTTAACCCACTAGGGGTACCTTCACGTATGAACATCGGGCAGCTTCTTGAGCTTCACCTTGGATGGGCAGGTCGTGGTCTTGGTGAAAAAATTAAGACGATGATGGAAGAAAACGCAAAAGTTAATGAACTAAAAGATTTCATCTTCAAAATCTACAAAACTAAAGAAGTAGAAGCTTGGTTGAAGTCAGCTAGTGACGAAAGAGTTATTGAAGTTGCTGAACAACTTACAATGGGTGTTCGTTTCTCTACAAGCGTGTTCGATGGTGCATCTGAAGATGATATCAAAGATATGCTTGAACTTGGTGATCTAGATAGATCAGGTAAGACAACATTATTCGACGGAAAAACTGGTGACGTATTCTCGGAAGACGTAACAGTTGGTGCGATGTACATGTTAAAACTTCACCACCTTGTTGATGAGAAGATCCACGCTCGTTCTACTGGTCCTTACTCACTTGTAACTCAGCAGCCACTTGGTGGTAAGGCTCAGTTCGGGGGGCAAAGATTAGGAGAGATGGAAGTTTGGGCACTTGAGGCATACGGAGCTGCTTACACTCTACAAGAATTCTTAACTGTAAAATCTGATGATGTTATCGGTCGTACAAGAATGTATGAATCGATCGTTAAAGGTGAGCAAGTTCTTGAGCCAGGATTACCAGAATCGTTTAACGTTCTTATTAGAGAGCTTCAAGCGCTATGTCTGGATATCAAATTGGAAGAGAACTCTGAAGAAGAGAATACTTTTAGTTAGTAGATGTGTGCGGCTTAAAAACCGCACACAAGTTTTGTTCTCTCGTTACTTAGATAGAAATTAAATAGCACAAGGATATAAAAATGAAAGACTTGTTGAACTTTTTTGATAAACCAAAAGATCCTATCAGCGTAGAAGCTGTTTCGATCAGAATGGCCTCTCCAGACACAATTAGAGAATGGTCGTTTGGTGAAGTTAAGAAACCAGAGACAATTAACTATAGAACTTTTAAGCCAGAAAGAGACGGTCTTTTCTGCGCAAAAATCTTTGGACCAATCAAAGATTACGAATGTATTTGTGGAAAATACAAAAGAATGAAACACCGTGGAGTTGTGTGCGAGAAGTGTGGTGTTGAAGTAACTCTTTCGAAAGTTAGACGTGAAAGACAAGGTCACATTGAACTTGCTGCTCCAGTAGCTCACATTTGGTTCTTAAGATCACTTCCTTCTCGTTTGGGAGCTCTTCTAGACCTAACTCTTAAAGAACTTGAAAGAGTTCTTTACTACGAAGCTTACGTTGTAACTTCATCAGCAACAGACAATGTTGACGGTGGACTAGAAGTAGGTCGCGTAATTTCTGAGCAACAATACTCAGAACTAAAAGAGCAAGGGATTGAGTTCGAAGCCGGAATGGGTGGACAAACTATTAAAGAACTTCTTAAAAAACTTGATCTAAACATCGTAAATAAAGAACTTCGTCGTGGTCTAGCTGCAGCTACAACTGAGATGGCACGCGCGAAAGTTATCAAGAGACTTAAGGTTGTTGAATCAATCCTTAAATCTGAAAATAAGCCTGAATGGTTTATGATGGATGTTATTCCTGTTCTTCCACCAGATCTTCGTCCACTAGTTCCACTAGAGGCAGGAAGATTTGCGACTTCAGATCTTAACGATCTTTACCGTCGTGTAATCAACAGAAATAACCGTCTAAGAAGACTAAAAGAACTAAACGCACCAGAAATCATCATCCGTAACGAAAAGAGAATGCTTCAAGAAGCAGTAGATGCTCTATTCGATAACGGTCGTCGTGGTAAAGTGTTCACAGGAGCTAACAAGCGTCCTCTTCGTTCACTTTCAGACATGTTAAAAGGTAAGCAAGGACGTTTCCGTCAAAACCTACTTGGTAAACGTGTTGACTACTCTGGACGTTCGGTAATCGTAGTTGGGCCAAGCCTAAGACTTCACCAGTGTGGTCTTCCAAAGCTTATGGCACTAGAACTTTTCAAACCGTTCATTTACAACAAACTTATTGAGAAAGGTCACTGTACTACTATTAAAGTAGCTAAGAAGATGGTTGACCAACAAAAGCAAGAAGTTTGGGATATCCTAGAAGAAGCTGTTCAAGAGCATCCAGTTCTACTAAACAGAGCTCCAACTCTACACAGACTTGGTATTCAAGCATTCGAGCCAATCCTTATTGAAGGTAAAGCGATCAATCTTCACCCACTTGTATGTACAGCCTTTAACGCTGACTTCGACGGTGACCAGATGGCCGTTCACGTTCCATTATCGATTGAAGCTCAGATTGAATGTCGTATTCTAGCAATGTCTACGAACAACATTCTTTCTCCAAAAGATGGATCTCCAATTATCGTTCCATCTCAGGATATCGTTCTTGGTCTTTACTACATGACAAGAATTAGACCTTTCGCTCGTGGATACAACAAAGTATTCGCTTCGAAAGAAGAAGCTCAGTTCGCTTACCACTCAGGTAACCTACACCTTCAAGCGCCAATTAAAGTTCGTATCGACAATGCAATGATCGAAACAACTGTAGGTCGTACATTCGTTTGGGATGCAGTACCTAAGTGTTTAAAGTATTCAGACATCAACCAGATTCTAGGAAAGAAGGCGCTAGGGAAACTTATCGACCACGCTTACCGTGTAGGAACTGAGAAAGAAACTGTAATGCTTGCAGACGCTATCATGAGACTTGGATACGAGTACGCGACAAAAGCGGGTATCTCGATCAACGTTAACGACATGACTATTCCAGCTGAAAAAGCGGGAATTCTAGCTGAAGCTCATAAAGAAGTTTCAAAAATCACTGAAGAATATAACGAAGGTTCTATTACTGATGGTGAACGTTACAACAAGATCGTCGACGTTTGGGCACAAACTAACGAACGTCTAACGAAAGTAGTTATCGAGCGTATTTCAACTCAAACTTTTACATCTGATGATGGAAAAGAAAAGATGAACGCTCCTTCATTTAACTCTCTATTCATGATGGCCGATTCTGGAGCCAGAGGTTCTACTCAGCAGATCAGACAGCTGGGTGGTATGAGGGGTCTAATGGCGAAGCCATCTGGAGAGATCATTGAAACTCCGATTACTTCGAACTTCCGTGAAGGTCTATCTGTACTAGAGTATTTCACGTCTACTCACGGTGCTCGTAAAGGTCTAGCCGATACGGCCCTAAAGACAGCTAACTCTGGTTATTTAACTCGTCGTCTAGTTGACGTTGCTCAGGACGGTATTATTAGAAATACTGACTGTAACGCTACTGACGGGATTACATTAACTTCAAGAATTGAAGCTGGTGAAGTTGTTGAGCACGTTGCTGAAAGAGCAATGGGCCGTGTAACTGCACAAGCTATCTTAAGTGGAACTGGGACTGAAGTATTCCCAAGAAACCACATGTTAACTGAAAAAGACCTTAAAGTTCTTAAAGAACAAGAAGTCGATCAGATTAAAGTAAGATCAGTTCTTACATGTAAAGAAAGACATGGTTTCTGTGCACACTGTTTTGGTCGCGACCTTGCTCGCGGAAAGCTAGTTTCAATCGGTGAAACAGTTGGGGTAATTGCTGCTCAATCTATTGGGGAGCCAGGTACACAGCTTACGATGAGAACTTTCCACGTTGGGGGAACTGCAACTGCAGGTGCTCAAGTTAACAAAACTGAAGTTCGTACTGCAGGGGTAATTCACCTTGAGAACGTTCAATCAGTAGTAAACAACGAAGGTGTAACAATCGTTCTTAACAAAAACGGAGAGCTAATTGTAAAAGACGCTCGCGGAGTTGAGAAGGAAAGATACCCAGTAGTTTACGGATCGAAAATTTTCTTTAAACAAGGTCAGGAAGTTTCAGTAGGGGATAGAGTACTTGAATGGGATCCATTCGCTATTCCAGTTCTTACAGAAGTTTCAGGGATTGTTAAATACGAAGATCTAATTGTTGGATCTACGGTTAATGAGCAGGTCGATGCGGTTACAGGTCTATCTCACAGAGTTGTAACAGAATCTAAAAACCCTTCTCTTCAACCACGTATCGTAATCGTTGATGAAAACGGAAACCCTCAATTAGTTCCTGGAACAAAGAGATATGCAGCTTACAGACTTCAAGTCGGAGCTAACATCGTTGTTCAAGAAGGTGACAAAATTGATATCGGTTCTCCAGTTTCGAAGTTACAACGTGAAACGACTAAGACTAAGGATATTACCGGAGGTCTTCCGCGTGTTGCTGAACTTTTCGAAGCTAGAAAGCCACAAAACGCAGCTCAAATTTCTGATATCTCAGGAACGATTGAATTCGGTTCAGAGTTAAGAGGAAATAGAAGAATTATCGTTCGTCCAGAAGACGGATCAGATCCAATGACATACGTAGTTCCAAAAGGACGTTACGTAGTTGTTAACGAAGGTGACTATATCAGAGCTGGAGAGCCAATCATGGATGGACCATCAAATCCACATGACATTCTTCGCGTTCTAGGTGTTAAAGCACTTGCTCGTTACATCGTTGATGAAATCCAAGAAGTTTACAGACTTCAAGGTGTAAAAATCGATGATAAACACATTGAGGTAATTGCTTCTCAAATGTTAAAGAAAGTTGAAGTAACTCAAGCGGGTGACTCTTCTTACGTAACAGGTGATTCAATCACTCGTGCAGAGCTAAACGAAGTAAATGAAAGACTTATTGCTGCTGGAGAAAAACCAGTTGAAGCGGCACCGCTTCTTCTAGGTATCACGAAAGCATCTTTAACGACTGAGTCATTTATCTCAGCAGCTTCTTTCCAGGAAACGACTAAGGTTCTTACTCAAGCAGCGCTTGAAGGAAAATCTGACGCGCTTCGCGGTCTGAAGGAAAACGTTATCATGGGTCGCTTGATTCCAGCAGGATCAGGGATTCCAAGATACAGAAACTACGAAGCAGTTATGAGCGAGGACGAAGTATCGTCTGCAGCGTCATTATCATTTTAAAAATTAGCTTGAACTGGTCATTTTTTTTTGATAATAAAAATGACCAGTATTTTGCAGAAGCGGGAATTTAAGGGAGCAGTTGGATTATGCCTACAATTAATCAGTTAATCAGAAAAGGTCGCGAAGATAAGTATTCGAAAACTAAGTCGCCGGCTCTAAAATCATGTCCTCAAAGACGTGGAGTTTGCGTGAGAGTTTATACAACTACTCCAAAAAAACCAAACTCAGCTATGAGAAAGGTATGTAGAGTTAAGCTTACTTCAGGATTTGAAGTAACTTCATATATCGGTGGAGAAGGTCACAACCTTCAAGAGCACAGTATCGTTCTTATCCGTGGTGGAAGAGTAAAAGATCTACCAGGGGTTCGTTACCATACAGTTCGTGGAGCGCTTGATGCTACAGGTGTAGATAAGAGACGTCAGTCACGTTCTAAATACGGTGCTAAGAGACCAAAGAAATAGTCTAAAGACTAAATCTAAGTAATCAAAAAATTAAACACTCCCTATCCTGTTCACTCGGTTTAGGGAGAGTAATTTCTTTCATAACGAAGGAAATGAAGAGGAGTATAAAATGAGTAGAAAAAGAAAAGCGGACGTCAGAGAAGTTCTTCCTGATCCAGTTTACCAAGACATCGTTATCACAAAGTTCATGAACACACTTATGATCGGTGGAAAAAAATCAATCGCAGAAAAAATCTTCTACGGTTCACTTGAACTAGTTCAAGAGAAAACAGGCGAAGAGCCTCTAAAAGTTTTCAAAAAAGCTCTATCGAATATTAAGCCAGCTGTTGAAGTAAAGTCTCGCCGTATCGGTGGTGCTACTTACCAAATTCCTGTTGAAGTTCGTCCAGCTCGTCGTCAATCACTAGCACTTCGTTGGTTAAGAGACTACGCTGTTCAAAGATCTGGAAAAACTATGGTTCAAAAGCTTGCTGATGAAATCATCGATGCTTCTCAAAACCGTGGTGGATCAGTTAAGAAACGTGAAGACGTTTACAAAATGGCTGAAGCTAACAAGGCTTTCGCTCACCTAAAATGGTAATTAACTAATTGAATTTTTTTTAAAGGGCTCCCCGAAAGGGGAGCTCTTTTTATTTTAAAACTATGAGTTCAAATCAAATAGATAAAATTCGCAATATCGGAATCATGGCACACATCGATGCCGGTAAAACTACGACTACAGAAAGGATTCTTTACTACACTGGGAAAAGTCACAAAATTGGTGAAGTTCACAATGGAACTGCAACAATGGACTGGATGATCCAGGAGCAAGAAAGAGGAATCACAATCACATCTGCCGCGACTACATGTCGTTGGAATAATCAAGTCATTAATATCATCGATACTCCAGGCCACGTAGATTTTACGATCGAAGTTGAGAGATCTCTTCGCATTCTTGATGGTGCTGTTGGTGTATTTGATGCTGTATCAGGAGTTGAGCCACAGTCAGAAACTGTTTGGGCCCAAGCTGATAAATATAAAGTTCCCCGCCTTGCTTTCGTAAATAAGATGGACCGTATGGGTGCTGACTTCGATAACTGTGTTAACGAAATCAGAGAGAAACTTGATAAAAAAGCGGCTGCTATTCAAAGGCCAATTGGCTCAGAAGAAAACTTTAATGGAATCGTTGATCTTATTGAGATGAAAGCGATCTATTTCCCAGCAGAAAACTTAGGTTCAAAAATTGAAATTACAGACATTCCAGCAGACCTTGTTGATGAATGCCAAATGTATAGAGACGAGCTTCTAGATAATCTTTCTGAATACGATGAGACATTAACTGATCTTATTTTAAATGATGAGAAGCCAACTGTTGCTCAAATTAAATCAGCTTTAAGAAAAGCGGTTATCAAAGATAATTTTATCGCTGTTCTTTGCGGATCAGCTTTCAAAAATAAAGGAATCCAACCTCTGCTAGATGCAGTTGTTGATTACCTACCTTCTCCTACAGATAGAGGAGAGCTTCATGGCCATAGTTTAAAGAATCCGGAAAAAACGGAAACACGTAAACCTGAAGTTGAAGAAATGTTTTCTGGTATCGCATTTAAAATTGCGACAGATCCATTCGTTGGAAGTGTAACGTTTGTGAGAATCTATTCAGGTAAACTTGAATCAGGCCAAACTGTTTACAATCCAATTAAGAAAAAACGCGAAAGAATTAATAAGATTTTCCAAATGCATGCCGATAAACGCACGGAGCTTCAAGAGGCTTTCGCTGGAGATATCGTTGCCGTTGCTGGTTTTAAAGACACTACAACTGGGGAAACTCTTTGTACTGAAAACAAGCCGATCATTTATGACTTAATGGAATTCCCAGAAACAGTTATATCTGTAGCGATCGAGCCAAAAACAGCAGCAGACGAAAAGAAATTACTTTCGACTCTTGAACAATTAAAAAATGAAGATCCTTCATTCACATTTAAAAATAACCAGGAAACTGGACAGCTTTTAATTTTGGGAATGGGAGAGTTACACCTTGAGATTATCGCTGATAGATTACAGCGCGAATTCAATGTAGGTATCCGCGTAGGTAAACCACAAGTTTCTTATCGCGAAAGTATTTCAGGAAGTGCAACGGAAAATAATGTTTTCCATAAAGAACTTGCTGGAAAAGTTCAATTTGGTGATGTCACTATTAAAGTTGAGCCAGCTGATTATCAGGCCGGTGTTCAGTTTGAATCAAGCGTGACAACTAAACAACTTGCTCAGAATTTCATTGATGCTATTAAAAAATCGATTATGGACACGGCGCCTGGTGGTGCAATGGCCGGATACCCGTTCCTAAACATAAAAGCTACGCTAGTTGGCGCTAACTTTAATGAGAACGAATCTTCTGAGGTTGCATACGCGATTGCCGCGTCTTCAGCGTTCAGAGATGCCTGTAAAAAGGCGGGTGTACGCCTACTTGAACCAGTTATGGAGCTGGAAGTTGTGACTCCTCAAGATTATACCGGAGATGTTATCTCGGATATAAATGCGAAAAGAGGCAAGATTCTGACTATGGGTATTAAACAAAATAAAGATTTAATTTCCGCAGAAGTTCCATTGGCGGAGTTATTCGGTTATAGTACTGATCTTCGTTCAAAATCGCAGGGTCGTGCTAGTTTCACGATGAAGTTTAAAAGCTATGTTGAAATGCCAACAGAACTTGCGAAATCGACGCTAGAAAAGAAAGGGATATATATTTAATTTTCTATAATTAAAGGGAGCACTTAAAATGGCTAAGGAAAAATTCGACCGTACAAAACCTCACGTTAACATCGGAACTATTGGTCACGTTGACCATGGTAAAACGACTTTAACAGCTGCTATTACAATGACTATGGCTAAGATCCATGGTGGAGCAGCGAAATCATAT
>JBEIPV010000004.1:0-64335 GCA_040376855.1 Bacteriovorax sp. | reverse complement strand
CTTCTACCTTAAGTAAAGAATGATAGGGATAATGGCAAAACCAAGACCCATAAAGGTTGCAAAGATCACCGAAACTCTAGCGAGGATTCTGATATATTTTTTGTGGTACAGGCCCAGGGTTTTAAAAGCACTTTGGATACCGTGAGATAAGTGCAATCCAAGGGGGATCATTCCTAGTGAATAGATGAGAACGTAATAAGGGTTTTTGAAAAGTTCATAGACCATTTGATAAAGATCTTCATCTTGATGAAGGAATTTTACTTTGAACCAGAAGTTCGCCATATGAATAACGATAAAAGCAAAAATGATAGATCCTAATAACATCATATTTTGTGATGACCATGACGAATTCTCTGAGGAAGCATTTATCGCATAACGTTCATTGCGGGCCGATTTATTTTTTCGGGTAACAAGGATGGCGTATAAAACATGGAAGAGAATGCAAGCGTAGTTCACATAAGCGACGATGGTAATGAGAAAGTTACCACGTAAAGTTGCAGAGTAATTGTTGTACATCACGCGGGCCGTTTCAGTAGGTAAAAGCAACAGGAAGTTAGCACCCAAATGTGCTATGAGAAACACGCAGATGAAGAGTCCGGTTAAGGCGAGAATGGTCTTTCTGAAAATAATCATGCAAGCACCCAATGAAAATTGTATTTTATTTAGATAAAAGATTACTCTTAAAAAATTCCAAATAAAATAATATAAATCAGGTTAATGCGCTTTATTTAAAATAATACGTCTGAGTAACCTTTGGAAAGAAAGCGCTTGAGCTCATCAATGAAGGTTGCAGCATTTATATTGAGTCTGTGTTTTGAAGGAGTGACGGCCCAGATGTCTTTTTTACCTTCTGTAAAATCTTCTAAAAGATTAATAAGGGATCCATCTTTCAAATGCTCAAACACGTAAGAGCCAGGAAGCCTTGCGATACCGAGGCCTTCTAGTGCTGCATTTAAAACTACTCTTGGATTATTAGTTTTAAAATTTCCATTAACTGGGTAGGGTTTTATTTTTCCGTCCTGCTTAAAGTTCCAGTTGTTCTGACCGCCAAGACAGTTATAGGTTTTAAGTGAACCGGGGTCTTGTGGTTTTTTATGTTTTTTAATGTAAGCAGGTGAGGCGCAGACATACTCTCTTCTTGAAGCAATTTTTTGAGCAATGAGTGAAGAGTCTTGTAAGTGGCCAATTCGAATTCCGACGTCGAATCTTTCTTCAATCAAATCGACGATTCTCGTATCGAAGTGCAGATCAATTTTTAAATCGGGGTATTTTTTGGCCATCTCAATTAAGACGGGAGCGATGTAATTTTCTCCAAAGACTCCGGCCAGGGTCACTCGTAAAAGCCCACGTGGCTTATCCGAGGGAATGAGTAGTTCTTTTTTGGCGGCCTCTAAGTTTTGTAATGAACTTCTGCAATTTCTTAAAAATTCTTCGCCTGTGCTGGTTAACTGAACACTTCGCGTAGAGCGCAAAAGCAGTGCAACTCCCACTTCATCTTCTAATAACTTAATCGTCTTACTGACATAAGATTTCGAGATTCCAAGTGATGATGCGGCCAGAGAGAAGCTTCCCAGTTCGCTGACCTTCACAAAAGTTAAAATACACTGTACCCATTTGATTGTTTCCATAAGGAAACAGTGTTGTTCCATAACTATGAATAGTCAATACTCCAATGAGGAACTATGATTAAGGCGTAGATTTTTACGGGAGAAATTATATGAAAGTTAAAGCAGCAGTAGCATGGGGACCAGGTCAGCCATTAAGCATCGAAACGGTAGATTTGGAAGGGCCAAAAAAAGGTGAAGTTCTAGTTAAGATTATCGCTTCAGGTGTTTGTCATACAGATGCATATACACTTTCAGGTGTGGATCCAGAAGGAATTTTTCCTGTGATTCTGGGGCACGAAGGTGCAGGGATTGTTGAAGAAGTAGGAGAAGGTGTGACATCACTTAAAAAAGGTGATCATGTTATTCCGCTTTACACTCCAGAGTGTAGAACTTGTAAATTTTGTCTTTCTGGAAAAACAAACCTATGTCAGAAGATCCGCGAGACACAAGGTAAAGGTTTAATGCCGGATGGAACAACACGTTTTTCAAAAGATGGAAAACCGATTTTTCACTATATGGGAACTTCGACATTTGCCGAGTACACAGTTGTTGCTGAAATCTCTCTGGCAAAGATTGATGAGAAGGCCCCACTCGATAAAGTTTGTCTTCTTGGTTGTGGCGTAACAACTGGTATCGGCGCTGTTTTAAATACAGCAAAAGTTGAAGAAGGCGCCAACATTGCAGTCTTTGGAATGGGGGGCATCGGTCTTTCGGTTATCCAGGGGGCGAAGATGGCAAAGGCCAACAAGATCATCGCGATCGACATCAATAATTCAAAAGAAGAGATGGCCCGCAAATTTGGAGCGACAGATTTTGTTAACCCAAAAGAAATTGAGGGGAGTATTGTCGATACAATTGTGAAGATGACTGATGGTGGAGCTGACTACTCTTTTGAGTGCGTTGGTAACACAACTCTTATGAGACAAGCTCTTGAGTGCTGTCACAAAGGATGGGGAGAGTCGATCATCATTGGTGTCGCGGCCGCTGGTCAGGAAATTTCAACTCGTCCATTCCAATTAGTAACGGGGCGTGTATGGAAAGGTTCAGCTTTTGGTGGTGTTAAAGGACGCACAGAGCTTCCAGGTTACGTAAACCAGTACATGGAAGGAAAAATTAATCTTGATGACCTGGTGACATTTACAATGCCGATTGAAGAGATCAATAAGGCATTCGATTATATGCACGAAGGGAAATCAATCAGAAGTGTTGTCACTTTCTAGGAGTCATGATGAAGAAGTTAAAATCCCATAAGTCGTTTAACGGGCATACAGAATTTTGGTCTCACGAATCAGCTGTCACTAAAACTGAAATGAAGTTTTCAACTTTCATTCCGGACGGTGAGGTTCATGGTTGTATTATCTGGCTGTCGGGACTGACATGTACGGAAGAAAACTTCATCACGAAAGCTGGAGCTCAAAAAGCTTTAGGAAAAAGAAACTTAATGATCATCTGCCCTGATACATCTCCTCGTGGAATCAATATCCCAGGTGCAGATGACTCTTACGATTTTGGTTCGGGAGCAAGCTTTTACGTCAATGCGACTAAAGCTCCTTATGCTGAAAACTATCAAATGTATGATTACATCGCTTCAGAGTTATATGATTTGATCGTTAAAGAATTTAAGGTGAAAAATATTTCTATCATGGGCCACTCGATGGGTGGGCATGGTGCTTTAGTGATTGGCCTTAGAAATCCAGAGAAATTTAAATCAATCTCTGCCTTCTCACCAATAGTGAATCCTATGGTCGCTCCATGGGGGATTAAGGCCTTTACTGGTTACTTAGGTGAAGATAAAGCAGCGTGGAAAAACTATGATGCCACTGAGCTTTTAAACGCCGGTAAAAAACATCCAGCAAAGATTCTGATTCATCAGGGAACTCACGATGAGTTTTTAACTAAAGAATTGCTGACAACTCATTTTCTTGATGCCGCTCAAAAGGTGGACCAGGATTGTGAAGCAAAATTCCCGGATGGGTTCGATCACAGTTATTACTTTATTGCTTCATTCATCAAAGAGCATATTAAGCATCACGCAGAATACTTATAGAAAATAAAAAAAGGGCTTCATTATGAAGCCCTTTTTATATATTGTGTGTTGTGTGTGAGAAAGATTTAAGCGATTACACTTTCTTTAAGTAAACGTAGAGTCTCAAGGTGAATATCGATCTGTGCCTGGATCTCAGCGTTTCTTGAATTGTTTGCTTTGATCTCTTGCTCTAGAGAAGTAATCAAGACTGTAAGCTCATCGATTTTTTGGTTTTGTAGAGCAATAAGAGACTGTCTCTTAATGTGTTTTTCAATTTCAGCAAGTTTAGCTGCATCTGATTGCTCTTTTAATTCTGCAACTGAAATGGATTGAATTTTCTTTTCAATTTTTGTTTCTGTTGAGGCCGTTGTTTTTTTATCAAAGGCATATTTTTTTGGAGCAGCTGCGATTGATGTATCACCATAAGTCGCTCTCATTTGTGCACTTTTTTCTCTCATATCTTTAGGGATGTCTGTTGATTTAACAAAGTAAAAACCCATACCAGCTAATACTGTCAACATTGCAATTCCTTCTAACATGACAACCTCCGAGAAATAGTTTTATGCGTGTTCGTTTTCTCAAATTTATCACGTAAGGACTTCGCATTTGCCTCGTTTGTAAAAAAGTACATGCTCTAAAAAAATGTGTCTAAAATTTAGACACCGGGAGAATGGGTCACATTTACACATACCTATGGAATTTTGGGGCTCAAAATGTGAGTTAAGTTGCTGTAATTGTTTCTTTCTTTTGTGGCCGGGTGATTGCAATTAGAGAGCTGTTGTAGATACTACATCCACCTAATGCTAGGAGCAGATTATGAATGAAACTACTATTTCTAAGGCGACAAAAACAACAACGGCATCTATTGCAGAACCCGTTTTACATCAAACTGCAAAAGTTATTCAAAAATACGGCACACGTTTTCCAGTGCCATTGGGATTAGAGGATAAGGTTTGTGAACAAAGTATCTCTGATTTAAACAGAGTGCTTGCTGACACAATTACACTTAGAGATCTTTATAAAAAATGCCACTGGCAAACATCGGGAGCAACTTTTTATCAACTGCACTTACTCTTTGATAAACATTATAATGAGCAAGCAACGCTGGTTGATTTACTCGCAGAGAGAATTCAGCTTCTTGGTGGGATTAGTGTTTCGATGGCAAGAGATGTGGCCGAATTATCCCAAATCGAGCCTGCACCAACGGGACGAGAGGAAGTGGCCGCACAAATTTCACGTCTGGCATCGGCCCATGAAATGATTTTTAAATTTGTGAGAAAAGCTGCTAAAAGAGCGGCCGAAGGTGAAGATGATGGAACTAATGATTTATTGGTAAGCAATGTCATTAGAACGAATGAGCTTCAAACATGGTTTATCACAGAGCATTTAGTTGCCCTTTCTCCTACAGAGGTGCAGCACACGCCGCACGCTGAAAAAACCAAACATTAATCACTAAATAAAGGCCTCGAAATAGAGGCCTTTTTTACGCCTTTTTTTGACGAAGTCCAGCGTCTAGAGTTAATCTTGCGGGATTCACATTCTATTAGCGACAGGACTTTTTTATGAAGCATTCATTTCAAAACTTTCAAGTTGATCACGTCACACTTTTACTTCAACCGAGACTTTATAATGTCGCGTTTGTTGCCTTTAATGTTATTTTTGGAGTAGGCCCTGAAAACTTATTATATGAAAAAAGAAGAGAGTGGGTGGAAGGAGAAGGCGAGCAGTCTTTAACTTACGCTGTTCAAGTTGGGCAAGGTAATAAAGACGATAAAGCTCAAAATAAAACGATCTTTGCAGTGGTTCAACCTTCTGAACCAAAAAATCAACCTTCGCACGTTAGAGAGATGCTGGACTCACATAACTCTGCAGCTCTATGGCAGCATATTGCTTTAAGAACATCTGATCTTTTAGCGTTTCACAAATTCGCTCTTGAGCGCGGTGTGAATTTCATCACACCTATTTTAAAAGATGACCAAGATGATCTTATCCAGGTTTTTTCTGGAGAGTGGTTTTACCCGGGAATCAGATCGAGTGCGATGTTCTTTGAATTCGTACAAAGAAAGCCAAGTGTAGAAAGCTTAGAAGCACTTAAAGAAGCGAACCGCGAATTATGGTTTAGAGATAAAACATTCTTAGGTCTATACGGCGAAAAAGAGCAAGAGTATCAAAGTGGAAATGTTGTTCCCTTTTTAGATTTCGAATTGTTTGAACTCATCGAAAAAGAAATTGAAGGATTAAAAATCTGGCAAATTTCTCAAGAGATTATTGATCGTTGCGAGCAAGTGATGATTAACTACGCTAAAAATAAAGCTAAGAAATAATAAAGAGGGCCCGCTTGCAGCGGGCCTTTTAAATTTAAATCGGCAATCTGTCCCCAGTTAGTCCTTATGTTTTACTAGTCGGTATCATTAAATCAAATCATCACAAGAGTACGGGTTATCTTCAATAACGGTTTCAACATTTTTTAAGAGTTGATTACATGCCGTGGTGATCTCAGCTTCTTTTCTGGTGATCGGCCCATAGTGAGCGCGCAGGACACGAAGCATAACCATCGCGTATTCGGCAGCAAATGCCGGGCACGATTTATTTAGGGCCTGGTAAGTTGCACCTTCTCCAGAACCAGCGATAGAGGAGTTCCCACAGCTGCTTACGCCTTCTTTAAAGATACTAAGGTGACATTTAGAAGGATTTGCTTTGTATTCGGCATAAAGCTTACCAAGCTCTGCAGAAGCGGACATTGAGTTGTAGCTGGTTTGAAACATTCCTGCTTCAGCAGTGCTTGCTGATGTATTGGAAGCAGACATATCTCTTCCTTCACAATACTTTCCAGAACTCTCTCTCATTCCAAGTCCAATTCCTAATGTGTAGACAGAGCGAAGAGGATTAATGCCAACAGTGTTCACATCCATTGAAAGACTTGAAAATGTTGATGAATAATGTGCAAGAGCATCTTTAGCTGCCGTTTTAGCTCCGGCCGTAAAAAGTTTTACTAAGTCAGTTGGAGCGTCTTTTGTTGTCTTAAATCGGCAAAAACTTCTCGCATAAGTTAAGGCCATACCTTTCATGTAACCCTTTGGTGCTTTTCCTCTATTTTTCCACGAATAGTTAGCACATGTAGAGGCCGCTGCTATCGTTGTGATCTGATCGACAATGGGCCCGTCAATGACAACTGGTGGTTCAGTTGGTGTTGTGGGAGTGGTGGGTGGCGTTGGAGTACTGGGTGTGCTGGGTCTCTTTGACCCCCATGCATAAACGTTGGTTGTTACCAATAGCGATACACAAATTATCGCTAATTTTTTTTGAACGTGCTTCATCCTAAAGCTCCTATGAATGTAGAGAAAATTTTTCCTAGAGATCGTTGTGATCTTTATATCTATGTACAGAGCATGGAGTGTGCCAAAGAGATGAAATATTCAAATGATTGATAATTAATATTCTCTAATCAAAAAAAATATAATACTCGGTTACATTTTGATTCTGCTCAAAAAAATTTATGAATCGCAATTAGTCACTGAGTAAAAGAGATTCACTCAAGAAGAAATTTGGTATATTGAGCACACTCATTTAGGAATTTATTCCCCGAAAAATTATTTTCAAATTGAGAAATCATTGAGTTATGCTGAAACATTTGTTGGCATCCAAGGTGCAATATACATAGACAGAGACCGGAAGAAATTCTGGTTTTGGGACTAACAGGTAATAGTGAAAATGTATTGAATAGCTATTGCCCAGGTTATTTAAGAGTAGGAAGGTATGCTGTTAGGTTAAGAACTATTGTTTCGACACCGACCCAGGTACATAAAAGATGGTTCATTAATATGCTCCGATCGATTGCTCCTTCTCGAAGAATCTGATCCCAAAAAATCAATAAGAAGCCGCTCTTTATGAGTGGCTTTTTATTTTTAATAATCAACTTAATCAGGATTAACAACGCGGATAATGTCATAGTATGTTTTTCAAACTATAGTGAAGTCATGAAAAAACTAAAACATACATTCTTTATTTTTATACTAGGATTACTTTTTTCATGCGGAGGTGGTTCTACTTCTGCTTCACAAAATGGAATTGAAGTGATCTCAACTGAACTTTATTCAGGGCCAGTGTTTCCACACGATAATCCATGGAATCAAGACATTTCAAATGCACCTGTTGATCCTAACTCAGATACATACATTACTTCCCTAGGACGCACAGGCGTTCTTCACCCGGCCTTTGGGACGTGGTGGGATGGAGCACCTAATGGGCAACCATTTATTGTGGTCTCGGGCAATCAACCAAAAGTACCAATGACCTTCTATTATACTCGAGACAGTGAGCCAGGGCCTTATCCCATTCCTTTAAATGCTCCTATTCAAGGCGGTGCAGATTCGACAGGTGATCGTCACGTGATCGTTATTGATAAAGACAATGGGCTCTTATATGAGCTGTATGAAGCTTATCCTGACAGTGCGACAGGTGGATGGAAGGCAACTTCGGGGGCGATTTTTGATTTAAAAACTAATGCTCTTAGACCTAAGGGGCATACGTCTGCGGATGCGGCCGGACTTCCCATTTATCCAGGATTAGTAAAGTATGACGAAGTGATGGTGAAAAAAGAAATCAATCATGCGATTCGTTTCACTGCTAATCGCACAAGAAAAGGTTATGTTTATCCGGCGAGACATTCCGCCGGTTACTCTCATGATGCTTCTTTGCCACCAATGGGGATGAGAGTAAGGCTTAAAGCAAGTTACGATATTTCTTCTTACTCCGAAACAGTGCAGATTATTTTGCGTGCCATGAAAAAGTACGGGATGATTCTTGCTGACAACGGAGTGAGTTGGCAGTTTTCCGGTGAGCCCAATGACAATTGGGACGATAACGATCTTCACACACTTAAACAAGTTCCAGGCTCTGCCTTTGAAGTTGTAAAAATGGGTGAAGTCGAAATCCAGGCCTACTAAATTATTTGTGCTGAACGTACTGAATGTTTTCTATTGAATACCCAGTCTTTGCAACATCCCTGATGATTTGATCCACCTTCTCTCTAGGGAAGTGTGGGTCTTTCGACATCACCCAAAGATAGCTTTGACTTGGAACTCCGATCACCGTCCATTCATAATCATCGGCCAGAGCAATAATGAGATAATCAAATTTTAAAGGCCACCATGGTTGAACTTCCCATGTTGCATTAGTCTTAGTATCTTTGACCCATCCTTTTTGAGGAATTTTTTTTACGGGTCCATTGAATCCACCTTCATTATAAGAGAAATCAATGTCAATTCTTTGCTCTTTCTCATTCCAGGTATAACTTTCGATACTATTATATGGATCTTTTTCAAACGAAGTGAAGCGTCCGGCCTGTACGTGCCATGGAATCATAAAGCGTTTTAAGTCCACATTTGAAACAGTCTTGGTATAGGGTGTTGATGTACTACAGCCAGATAGCAGCATGTAGAGAAATAAGGGCAGTGAAATATTCATGAAGCGCATATAATCCTCCAGGTATAATTTCATTCAGATTAGCAGAGAATCACCTGAGCGTAAGCCTTGCATATACGTTGTCAAGGCCACGTAAAAGCGAAAGCTAACTAAGTCTGACTTTAATTGACGAGATTAAAAGGACTTTATAAACTTTCATGAATGTTTGATAATTATACTTTTCATTTTAAGGCCTTTTTAAATCTAGGTATTGCTTTAACGCTTATTGCTTTTATTTTTGCTGTCTCAGCGGCACTTATAAAATTGATTGTTAAAAAGCAAAGCGTGTGGCTGAAACCAATCTTTTTAAAGAATCATGAACTCGTCTCAACAGGGATGTTGGTTTCAGTACTATCAAATATCGTAACGGCGATTAAGTGGGTCCTGGTTTTATCAATTTTTTATCTAATGATTCCGTTTGTTCTTCAAGAGCTTCCACTTACACATGATTATGCTGTCGAGTTGATGACATCAGTTAAGACTCATCTGTGGACAATCGGAGATGGGATTTTAAGTTTCATCCCTAATTTGTTTTTTATTGCTTTTGTTATTTTCTTAACCAGGTCTCTCATCCGCTTTTTAAAATTCATTTGTATGAAAATTGAAAAAGAATACATCGTGATCGATGGTTTTTATGCAGAGTGGGCCGGAACAACTTTTCAACTCTTACGTTTTTTCGTCTGCATGTTTGCTTTAGTGATTATTTATCCTTATTTCCCGGGATCAGGGACAAAAGCATTAGAAGGGGTGTCGGTTTTTGTTGGTCTTATGATTTCTCTTGGATCATCTTCGGCCATTTCTAACATGATTGCAGGAGTGATGATTAGTTACATGCGAGCTTTTAAAAAAGGCGACTATGTAAAGATTGGTGAATCAATGGGGAGAGTGACAGAGAAAGGTTTAATCGTAACGAAGATAATGACTTATAAAAATGAAGAAATTACCATTCCCAATACTCAGATTTTAAACTCTCAAGTGACAAACTATTCAACGAAGGCACAAAATCGTGAACTTATTTTGTATACAACCATTACTATCGGATACGATACTCCGTGGACATTGGTTCATAAGTTAATGATCGAAGCAGCAGAAAGATCATCGCTTATTTCAAAAGATAAAAAACCGTTCGTATTACAAACGGCCCTAAATGATTACCATATCTCTTATCAATTAAATGCCTTTACCGAGCACGAGGATAAGATCCCCGGGGCCTATTCAGAGCTTCATCAAAATATTCAGCAGGTCTTTGCCGAAAATAGTGTAGAAATCATGTCTCCAGGCTTTACGGTACTTAGAAACTCACCTAAGAATACAACACCTGTTCTTGCAAAATAAATTATTTTCAATAGCTGATTTGAATCATACTTTTTGAACTCCAATGTCCTTATTATGGCATCATGATAAACATTTTTGGAGAATGATATGGATGAGAAGTTTACACGACGTTCTTTCTTTCAGCTAGCGGTCGCAAGTCTTACAGTTGTGCCGTTTGTCTTAAAAGCATCGAACTCTATGGCCGCTGATGCGTGCCCGGCAAAAGCTCCTGCAGGAAAAGCACTAGGAAGTCCTACAGAAGGAATGGGGAAGGGTTTAGAGTACGTTCTTGATGCTAAAACATCAAAGAATCCTAAGTACAAAGCAGGCCAAAATTGCGGGAACTGCAAGTTTTACAATGCTGCTAAAGCAGACAGTGGACATGCACCTTGTACGATGATGGGGATGAAATTTGTTACACATTGTGGATGGTGTAAGAGTTATTCTCTAAAAGCGTAAGGGGAAAGTTATGAGTGATTTACTGGCAAAATACAACCGACAAGGGCCGCGCTATACAAGTTATCCGCCCGTACCTTTTTGGAAGAATGCGCCTAGTGAATCAGAGTGGGTTGGCCACTTAAAATCAGTTTATAGCGAAAAAGAGGGGATGGACCTTTATGTGCACGTCCCCTTTTGTGAAAAGCTTTGTTACTACTGTGGATGCAATCGCATCGTCACCAAGAATCATAGTGTGCAGGATAATTTTGTCGATCTGTTATTGTTAGAGTGGCAAACTTATTGTGATCGTCTGGGATTTATTCCGACCATAAACTCTCTTCATTTTGGTGGGGGAACGCCGACGTTTCTTACACCTGAAAACTTAGAAAAACTCATTGTAAAATTAACGATAAATAAAAAAGAAAATTTCACCGGATCAATTGAGATTGACCCGAGGAATACAAGTATAGAGCACCTGGATTGTTTTAAAAGAAATGGCATCAAGCGAGTCTCGCTGGGGATTCAGGATTTTGATCCACTTGTTCAAAAAGCGATTAACAGGGCACAGTCATTTGAATTAGTAGAAAAACTAGTTCACGAATTGCGACTGAGAGATTTTGAATCTATTAACTTTGATGTGATTTATGGTCTGCCAAAACAAACTAGTGAAACAATCACTGAAACATTCAGGCTTATTAGAAAATTAAAACCAGATCTTATCGCTTATTACAGCTACGCTCATTTACCGGAAAGATTAAAAAATCAAAGACTGATCAATCCGGCGGATCTTCCAGAGGCCTCTGAAAAACAAGCTTTCTATGAATTAGGTAAAGAGCTTTTGGCCATGGATGGTTATGCCGATGTTGGGATGGATCACTTTGCTCTTCCTCATAACTTTCTTTTTAAAGCTAAAAGCGATGACCGCTTGCATAGAAATTTTATGGGGTATGTAGATAAAAAATCTCCCATTCTGTTAGGGCTTGGCCCTTCATCGATATCTGATTCCTCAATAAGTTTTGCTCAAAATGAAAAGGGAATGAATGAATATGAATTAAAAATAAAATCTGGAAATCTTGCTATTAATTTAGGCCATACTCACGATGACAAAGATTTGAATGTTCAAAAGATTATTTTAAGTTTGATGTGCAGGAATGAAAGTATGCTTCCTGCTAATGAGCATATTCCTTACTGGAATGATGTTAAGAATGAATTAAAATCTATGGAGCATGATGGGATGATTAAGATGGATGACTATAAGGTTATCGTTTTACCCATCGGACGAAAGTTCATCAGAAATATCGCCATGGTTTTTGATTTTTACTTCAGGGAAAAAATGCCGGCCGAAAAATTCAGCCGGACTATTTAATTTTCTACTTTTTTGGTCTCATGACTAAAACGTCACATGGCGAGAATTTACAGAGATAATCTGTAAATGAACTCGAGAAGAATCCATCCAGTCCGTGTTTACCTCTGGTGGCAACAACTACCAGGTCGGCCTTTACAGAGTCGAGATAATCTTTAACTGTTTTTTCTCTGTCGTATTCAATGAAGCATTTGCAGGTGAGATCTTTTTCATCTATACCTAAGGATTGTCCAATCGTCTTTAGAATATCCAGGGCACTGGCCTCAATGCTAGGGTATTGGTCTTCAACCGGATAAATATACGCAGCGAGGTCTACTGTATAGACTTGTTTTTCAATAACCGTGATAACGTGAATCTTGGTATCTTTTAATTCAATATCATTTTTAAGTTTTTTAAGAGTATTGATGCTTTCTTCTTCAAGGCTGGTACATAAAACATAATTCTTCATAATAAACTCCTCGTTTGATTTTCTTAATCTTAGGCCTATGAACGTGGATATGAAATGATCTCAATCATTATAAAAATTTAATTTTACCTTTTACCCTTATTTATTTTTAGCTACTTAGATTGTTATATAACATAAGTAGGATTGTCTGAATGCCTAATCTGCTCCTCAATAGAATAGTTCAACTTTTTAAAAAGGAAGTATTATGATTGATTCAGCACAAATTCACCTGGCCCTTAATCACTTTCCCATCGCAGGAATGTTTTTTACCATCCTCTTACTTGCTATTGGATTTTTCTTTAAAAAAAGAGAACTGATCTTGTCAGGAATGCTGATTGCAGTAGTTTCTGGCGTTGCAATAATACCAATGAGTCTTAGTGGCGAAGGGGTTGAGGAGATTGTGGAACATAAACCTGGAGTGACTCGTGAATTAATTCATGAACATGAAGAAATGGGAGAGAAGGCATTAGTCGTCTTTTTAATCACGGCAGTTGCGGCAATTTCATGGTTTATAATAAATAAAAAGAAGGCCAATTGGGCAAGGAAGATTGAAGTAACGACTCTTATCCTATCTGTCGTTTCTGCCTTGATCGTTGCGCAAACTGCACACTTAGGTGGAATGATCAGGCATGAAGAAATAAGATCTGATAAAACCAAATAGTTTTTTTAAATATTTAAAAATGGAGTTTTAAATGAAGATGCTGCTGATTATAGGAGGGTGTTTGATGATGCTCTCATCATGCGCCAATGTCCCACAAATCGATCGTGGAATCCTTGCTAAGAGAATTATGCAGTTTGATCCCCACCCTGAAGAAACAATTTTCCAGGATGAAGTAAGGGCCTTTAGAGAAGGTGCAATTGGTGGAGGAAAAGCAGTAGGAGGTGGTTGTGGATGTAATTAAGCTGCAACGAATTCTGCTAAGCACTTTTTTGGTTGTTTTAAGTATTCAAAGTGCTTTTGCTGAGATGATGGAAAAGGGAAAGACAAAAGTCAAAACTCTCTTAAATGTTTACACTCAAAAAAGCAGTACAGGAAAACAGGTTCTGGATAATTCAGGAAACGAAGATGTCACAGTTATAGAACCTGAAATTTTTGTGAAACACCAAATTACTGCAGATACTGAAATCAATGCTAGTTTTACTATAGACACCTGGACGGCCGAATCAGATACAATTCTTGATGGTAAAACAGGAGCTAGCGGAGAGGGGAAAAAGGGCCAGGCCAGAGTGGCGCCAACAATTGGAGTGAGAAGAGAAGTTGGGAAAAGCAAATATGGAATGAATCTAGGATTTTCTAGCGAGTACGACTACACTTCAAAAAACGTTTCAGCAAATTATGAGCATTCTTTTGCTGATGATAATTTTACTCTTGGATTAGGAGTCCAGTATTATGCTGATACAGTCAGTTTATTTTCAGATATCACTCCTCCTGCAAATGCCAAAATAACTAAAGATTTAACCCGTGACATTTATGCAATTAATATCGGGGCTTCACAGATATTGACTCGCAAAGATATTGTAGAGGTCAGCGCGACACTGGCGAATTCAAAAGGTCGACTTGAGTCAACGGCTGGAACTGTTGATGTTGGAGGAACACGTGAGGTGGAAGTTCTTCCGGGGAAAAGATCAAGAAATGCAATTTCTGGAAAATGGGTTCATGCCTTCAGTGATGAGATGGCCTTTAACTTAAGTTATCGCAACTATTTTGATGATTGGGGAGCAAAGGCCCACACTATACGAGGTGCCTATTTAATTGCCTTGAGAGAGGAACAGGATTTTTTAGAAATCGCTCTTCGTTATCATTCTCAAGGAGCAGTTGATTATTACAAGGATCGTTTTGGATCAGCTGAGCGCTTTATGACCAGTGATTCTGATATGAGTAAATTTAGCTCGATTGAACCATCAATCATGTACTCAAGATCTCTAGGTGGATTGAATATGTTTGGTGTAAATTTTCAAGATGCTGAGTGGGCGAACTCTGTGACTTACTCTAAAAGAAACACAGGACTTCATTACACTTATTTACAGACTTCTTTGGCCTTCTTTTTTTAAAAGGGAATTTATGAAACGACTGATCTTATTAATCTTTTTCTTCTCACTAAATGTTTATGCAGAGAAAATGCCTGATTTTAGTTTGCCTATTTACAATGCAGATTCAAAATTCAAGTTGAGTGAAGAATTAAAAGGAAAAAAAGTGCTGATTAACTTTTGGGCAACTTGGTGCACGTCTTGTATTCATGAGATTCCACTCTTGGAAACCTTAAAAGAAAAATATGGAAAGGATGTTGTTTTTGTTGCAGTCAATGCGGGAGAGAAATCAAATCTCATTGATAGATTTTTAAAAAAATATAAATTTAGTTACATAATGCTAAAAGATGAAGACCGATCTTTTTCAAAGAGCGTAGGAGTGGATTCTTTACCGGTTACCATGGTCCTGGATCAGGATAGAAATGTTATTTACAGGGCCGTTGTTCCACCAAAGGAAATATGAAGGATATCATTTGCAGCCGAAATTATCAGGTGATGGGGGGAGAGTTTCAATTTTTGTGCTTCCCTCAAAACTTCTTATCAAAGGAAGAAGTGTATAACCTTTTTGATGAAGCTTTTAATGAAGTCAAAAGAATTGAAGTGAAGTTTACTGACTTCAAACCTGGTTTTTTCAATGAAATAAATAAATTTTCAGGTGTCAGACCAGTCGTAGTGGATGATGAAACCCTCTTTCTCATTAAAGAGTCGATTCAGATTTCAAAATTATCTCATGGGACTTTTGATATTAGTTTTGCAAGTATTGGGCATCTGTGGCGAGAGCAAAAAGAGCAAGGCCTCTCTCTTGACCAGGAGACTATCAAAGAGCATTTAAAATTTATTGATTATAACCTCATTCAAATTGATGAAGATAAAAAAACAGTTTATTTACCTCATTCTCAAATGAAAATTGGTCTGGGTGGGATTGGGAAAGGATATGCCGTCGATCAAGTGTATAAATATTTTATTAAAAAAGGGCTGTATAACTTTTATATAAATGGTGCTGGCGATATTAGAGTTCATAGTCGATTAGACGCTCCAAGAAAATGGAGGATTGGAATCCGAAATCCTTTATCAGCAGATGCAAGTAAGTCAGTAGGAATCATTCAAATGGGAGAAGGGGCCATCGCTTCTTCTGGTGGTTATATTCACAACGTGAATGGAGATAAATTCAACCATCATATTATTCATCCTAAAACCGGTCTTTCTAATCGTGAAGTGATTGCAAGTACGGTGATTGCCAACGATGCAATCACTGCTGATACAACTGCTACCATTTTAATGAATATGGATAAACATGAAGCCGTCAATTATTTAAATGAACGCCATTTAACTGGTTTGGTTTTTTGCAAAGAAGGTCGAAGTTATTTATCACAAAGAGCTTTGAAAAATTTTGGAATGTCTCTTAGTTAGTGGCACATCCGTTCATTCATGACACCTTTTGATTTTGCCTTACTTTGTAAATCATAATAGGCCGCGACTCTAAAACTGACTGTTAAGACTCCAATTAAAATAAGAGTTGCACCATAAGTTCTAGGTATTCTATTTTTTAAAGGATTTAATATTTTCTTTAATACCTGTGGCGCCATAATCATGGAAGGAGTCGTCCCAAGCCAAAAGAAAAACATTGAAATCAGCGCCATCAGTGGATGCTGAACCGCAACTCCTCCTAATACAACGCCATAAAGCAGTCCGCAGGGAAGAAAAATAGAGATAAGTCCGGTAAAAAGGGATTTTGAAAAGCTCATGTTTTTATAAACAAGTTTTCTCCATAAAAAAGAATAGAGCTGACTCATGAATTTTGGCATTGGAAGCTCGGCCTTTTTTCCACGCCAATTTTGAAATCCCCAGTATAAAAAAAGTATGCCAATGAATACACCAGGGATAATTGTCACAATCGGTGACTGATTTTCAAACTTAACAAGACTTCCTAAAAAACCTGCAAACAATCCAAGCCCCAGGTATCCAATTAATCGGCCAATTTGGTAACGAACAATGTCTTCATTTTTATCACATGAAGCAGTCACAAGCCCGCCACACATTCCAACGCAGTGGAGACTTCCACCGAGCCCGGCAATGAAAGACACCCAGGGAAAGAAGTTTTGAAAGTTAGTGAGTAGGTCCGACAAGCACGACCTCCTTAGTTGCGACAATCGCATTTTGAGTTTGGTCATAAACATCAATGTTTATTTTCTTTACTCCATTTACTAAAACATCAGGGGAAAACCTAAAAAAGATAATGGCGCGCTTTTCAGGCTGCTCAACAGGTAGAGGATTCACTGGTGTTACGATCTTAATTTTTTCAGTAAGTGATGGATCACTCACTTTAAAAATGAGTTTATATGTTTTACCGCCTTGATGATTGATTTTTAGAGTAAATCGATTTGTGACTTCGAATTCATTCTGAGTGAATGTCTCTTTTCCTCTCATGAAAATCATCTGCAGTTTTGAGCTGTTATTTAAGAAAGCGAAAATACTACCAAGGAATAGAAGAGTGATACAGATGTAGATGATTGATCTGATCGTAATGATTTTTCTTTCTCCACCTTGAAGCTCTACCTCTGAGCCGTAACGAATTAGACCGGTAGGCTTTTTGATCTTGATCATAATTTCATCACAGGCATCAATACAGTTTGTGCAGGCGATGCATTCTAATTGAGTGCCTCGTCTAATATCAATTCCAGTAGGGCAAACTTTTACACAGTTGTAACAATTAATACAGTCGCCTTCGCCTGACTTATCAATGCCAGCTGTTCCTCTTCTTGGTTCACCTCGTTTGACATCGTAGGCAATGACGAGAGAGTTTTCATCCATCATTACCGATTGCATTCTTCCGTAGGGACAAGCGATAATGCAAAATTGTTCACGGAACCATCCAAAATCCAGTAAAAAGATTCCCGAAATAACCATCGTCGCAATAAACATTCCCACATTGTTGATAGGATTTTGCATCGTCATGTGAAAAAGTTCACGAGGGCCTACAAAGTAGCCGATAAAAGTATGAGCGATATGAAGTGAGATGATGGTAAAAACAATCCACTTTAAGGATTTTTTAGTGAGCTTTGATAGGCTCATTGGGGCCTGTTCAAGTGCCCGGCGCTCTCTGGCAGATCCCTCAAAAAAAGTTTCAATTTTCATGAAGAGCGCTTGGATAAAGACGGTCTGTGGACAGCCCCACCCACACCACACTCTTCCAAAAAGGCTGGTCATAAAAGCTATAAAAAAGAGGGAGGAGATCGCAATCAGAAAAAATAAAATAGGGTCCACTCCGTAAAAAGTGAACCCTATGAAGGTAAATTCCCTGTTAAAAATATCAACTAAAAGTGCAGGCTTTCCCTTGATATAAATCCAGGGAAGGATGAGATAGAGGCCGATTAAAAACCAGTAAACAATATGCCTTCTGTTTTTCCATGGGCCTTGAACATCCTCAGGATGCAGATAAACACGGTGACCGTGTTCATCTGTGGTTGCAAGTCGCTCTTCATCCAATTCAAATCTATTTTTACTCAACTTTATTTCCTTGAGGGGCCTTACCTTGTGGTTGATGAGTCAGATGCAGAGTTTGCACGTAAGCGACAACCTGGTAAATTTCTTCTTTGCTTAAAACTTCCGACCAATTAGGCATTCCATTTTCAACTACACCATTAAAGACGATAGGATACACAGTTTCAGGAGTTCCTTTCGCCCATAACCAGTATTCGTCTGTTAAGTTTGGACCGATGTCTCCGCGACCTTTTTCTAGATGGCAGGCCACACAGTTATTAATAAAAACTTCTTCACCTTTTTTAATTTGTTCAGGTGTTGAAAACTGAACATAGGTATCATGGTTAAATTGACTTTCTTGTTTTTTAAATTCTTCTTGAGCGGCCACCACCACTGCGTACTCTTTCTTAAATTCATCGCGAAGGCTTGGCCCTCCTAAGAATTGAAAGTAAGTGAAATGGACAATAGCATAGGCGATGAAGGCATAGAAAAGAAACGCCCACCACGAAGGTAGTGGGTGATTTAATTCCTGGATTCCGTCGTAGCTATGATCAAGCAATAAATGTTTTTCATCTTCTTTTACATGAAGCTTAGTTTCTTCTTTCACTTTTCGCCTCCTCAAGCGGTAACATTGATGCTTGCTCATAAACAGCTTTATTTTCTTTTTTATAAGTCCAGTATGTGTAAAGGGTAAAACACACTACGAAGATGATGAGTCCGGTAATGGGTAACCACGGCAAGTTAAAATGACTTAGAGCTGCTTGTTTCATGGTTGCACCTCCGATTTTCCATAATCCACACCAATGCGTTGAAGGTAAGCAATGAGAGGGATAATTTCTTTATCAAGGATAGCTTGCGGAACACCAGCGGCCACTAAATCATCCTTGATAACGAGAGCTTGAGCTTTTGCGGCAGCAAGACTGCCAGCAATTTCTTCTTGAGTGTAAGGAACACCTAAAGTTTTCATCACATTCATTTTTTTCATGATGCTTTGGTAATCGGCCTTGTCAGTAAATAGCCATTTATAATTTGGCATGATTGATCCAGCTGTTACTTCACGTGGGTCATACATATGGCGATAGTGCCACATATTTGGATATTTTTGTCCAACACGTGCTAAATCCGGTCCAGTTCTCTTTGATCCCCATTGGAATGGGTGATCGTAAACAAACTCTGCTGCTTCCGAAGCTTTTCCATAACGAAGAACTTCGTGGGCCATTGGTCTTACAGTTTGTGAGTGACACAGGTAACATCCTTCACGGATGTAAATATCTCGTCCCATCAATTCAAGTGGAGTGTAAGGTTTTACAACATCCATCTTCACGATAAAACTTTTTGAAAGCACGGCCGGTACAATTTCAATCGCCGAACCAACTAAGATTGCCACGAGTGATAACACCGCAAAAATCATCGGCCATCCTTCAAGCTTTCTATGAGCAGAAGCACCAGGTTCTAGTGAAGAGTCATCAAGAGCGTAAGCTTCAAGTACAGGTTCGCTTGAGATACTTCCAGCTTTTGCTGTTTTATAAAGGTTGTAAACCATGATGATAAGAGAAGTTAAAACCAGTGTTCCACCGATTGCTCTTACCCAGTACATTGGAACAATTTTAATAACTGTTTCGATAAAGTTTGGATAAACAAGTTTTCCAGAAGCATCCATCGCTCTCCACATTAGAGATTGAGAGATCCCGGCAACCCACATAGAAACAATGTAAAGCACTAGACCAATCGTCGCTGTCCAGAACTGAATGTTAGCAAGGCGAAGTGAATAGATTTTTGAGTTCCATAGTCTTGGAACCATGTAGTACATAATCGCAGCGATAAGCAGATAGTTCCATCCGATTGTTCCGGCGTGAACGTGTCCTGGAATCCAGTCAGTAAAGTGGGCAATAGCACTTACTGATTTAATCGAAAGAAGTGGTCCTTCGAAAGTCGCCATTCCGTAGAAAGTTAGAGCGAGTGCCATAAACTTTAAAACCGGATCTGTGCGAACTTTATCCCAAACCCCTCTAAGAGTTAAAAGACCATTGATCATCCCACCCCAGCTTGGCATCCATAGAGCGATTGAAAACACCATTCCTAAAGTCTGTACCCATTCAGGTAAAGTTGTGTAAAGAAGATGGTGAGGTCCTGCCCAAATGTAGATAAAAACTAATGACCAGAAGTGGATAATAGAAAGTCGGTATGAGTACACCGGACGATTGGCCGCTTTAGGAACGAAGTAGTACATCAATCCTAAAAATGGAGTTGTTAAAAAGAAGGCAACAGCATTATGTCCATACCACCATTGAACTAGAGCATCCTGAACTCCGGCATAGATTGAGTATGACTTTGTCATTGAAACAGGAATTTCAAGTGAGTTGATGATGTGAAGAACGGCAACAGTTAGAATTGTGGCAATGTAAAACCAAATGGCAACATATATGTGGCGCTCTCTTCTTCTGATGATTGTTCCAAAGAAGTTAACAGCAAACACAACCCAGATAACTGTGATTAAAATATCAATCGGCCATTCCAGCTCAGCATACTCTTTACCTGTAGTAATACCCAAAGGAAGAGTGATGGCCGCAAGAATGATAATGAACTGCCATCCCCAAAAGTGAACCTTTGAAAGCGTGTCATTAAAAAGACGTGCTTTTAGTAGTCTTTGGTGTGAGTAATAAATCCCTGCAAAAATAGCGTTACCGCAAAAAGCAAAGATCGCAGCGTTAGTGTGCAATGGGCGCAGACGTCCAAACGTTAGCCACGGAACACCTAAGTTAACGTGCCAGTCAGCTAGCTGAAAAGCAATCGTAACACCCAGGAGCATAGCAACCACTCCCCAGATGAGTGTGGCAATAATAAAAAGCCTGACGATTTGATCGTCGTAAGAGAAACGTTCGAGTTTTCCTTCTCGATGTGTAACAGCGGAATTCATAATTCTCCTTCTTTGGTATGAGTAACTTTTTTATCATCTTCTAAAAGCATTCTGTGTCTTGGGGTTTCCAGATCGTCGTATTGCCCTTTTTTTGTCATCCAGATAAATCCTCCGATGAAAAAAGCGGCCATAATAAGAGCAATCGGAATGAGAAAGGGCATTATTTCCATATCATCCTCAATTTTTTAGTACCGATTAAAGTTGAAATCAAAACTGAGAGTGAACTTAGGGGCATAATGATCGCAGCTGTCAGTGGTGAGATGTATCCAGTAAAGGCCAGCACCACCGAGATGCTATTATAAAAAAGTGAAAGCACTAAATTGCGATAGATCACTTTCATTGTTTCTTTTGAAATGGTGATCAGTTCGGCCACCGGAGAAAGCCCTGGAAGGCTCAGGTAAACATCTGCTGCACGCAAAGAGATATCCATCGCACCAAAAACTGCAATACCGGTGTCAGCGTAACTAAGAGCGATCGCATCGTTTGCTCCATCACCAATCATTAAAGACTGCTCACTTGATTTAATGACCTGACTTTTTTTCTCTGGACTCATGCCAGATTGATATTCAGCAGAAGTTAATCCAACTTCGTTTGCTATTTTTTGAACGTACTCTTCTTTGTCGCCAGAAAGAATTTGAATATGAACCTGATGTTCTCTCAATTTTTCGATAGCATGCTTGGCATCTCTGCGAACAGTATCACTGGCCTCAAATGAGCAGATAATCTTATGATCTTCATAGATAGAATGGTTCTTTATTTCGTAAAAATGATTTTCAATAATCCCACTGACGCCAATACCTGGAATTTCTTTTAAATCCGTTACGGGCAGTGTTTTTAAAGGCAGAGGCTTGATGTAATTTTTTAAGCTGACGGCCAGTGGGTGAGTCGAGTGTTTTTCCAGGTTGTGGATGACGTCGTGAGGCGCCACAGTTGAATCATGAAGGATATAAAAAGAAGAAATTTTTAGAGAGTTTTCAGTAATCGTTCCTGTCTTATCAATAAAGACATTTTTTACACGCGCTAATTTTTCAATCACAGCATCGTCTTTAATGATAATGCCTTTTTGAGCAGACTTAGAAAGAGTTCTGATGAATGTCAGCGGAGTGGCAATTGCCAGTGCACATGGGCACGTAACGATTAATAAAGTTAATGCCTGCTCAAGTGCATGTTTAGTATTTCCATCTTTGTAGCTCCAGATAAAAAGAGCGATTGAAAGCATAAAAACAATGGCCACGAAAAATTTAGAGACAACGTTAGTGATATCGATAATTTTTGATTTATGGCCCCAGCCATTTTCAATGCTTCTTAGGATTTGTCCTAGTCTGGTATCTTTATTAATTTTTTTTACTTTAATAATGATATCGCTTCCCATGTTCATCGTTCCAGAGAAGACATCGTCATTCACAAGAACTTTTTGCAGATCAGATTCACCAGTTAAAAGAGAATTGTTCAGATATGTTTCACCAGAAACAACAACGCCATCAGCAGGGATAATCTGCATTGGAGCGACTTTTAATAGGTCGTTAAGTTTAATGAATTTAGGGTGGATCTCTGTTGTCATGTGAAAATTGTTTTCATTAACTTTTAAAACACTTTCACCTTGGTAGAAAAAGTGCAAATCAGTTGTTCCTAGACCCATTTCCTGAATGGCCTTTAAAAAGTATCTCGACATCAAAAGTAAAAAGACCAATGCACTAAGAGAATCAAAGTAATTTTCATTGACCCCATTAATCATGTTATAGACACCCATGACTCCACCCATAATCAGGGCAAGAGAGATAGGAACATCAATTGAAAGAGACTTGTTTTTGAATGCCATCCAGGAATTGCGATAGAAAGGGAAGGCTGAATAAGTTAAAACAGGAATGGCAAAGAGCACTGTTAGTAAATTAAAAAATCCAGCGTATTCAGGGCCAGCTCCGGCATATAAGGATACAGCATAAAGCATGATGTTTCCTGAGGCAGCACCGGCAATCCCAATTCGAAGCATTGCAGCTCTCTCTTCTTTGGTTTTAAGATTTTGAGTATCCTGATTCATTTTTAATGGGTGAGGGCGGTAACCCAGGTTTTCTAATTCATAAGCAACACGAGAGAATTTGCCGTCATTTTTCAAAACGACACTGACGACAGAGCGGCTCATGTTGAGCTTGCTTGAAACTACGCCAGAAACAAATTCAGGAAGTTTTTCAATGATCCATAGACAGGCCAGACAGTGGATGCCTTCAAGATAAAACTCCATTGTCTGTTCTTTATTGTTACTTAAATAGCTATACTCTTTTAGAAAATCTTCATCATCTAAATAAGAGTATTGGGCAGATTTTATTTCAACGGGAGCACGCTTCTTAAAAAAGGAAACGTTCTTTTTAATCTCATAGTACTCGGCCAGACCTTTAGCATGAATAACATTATAGACAGTCAGGCATCCACGACAGCAAAAAGGACCTTCTTTAGTTGAGTCTTCATTGAAATAAGCTGTTACGACATCCTGGTCGCAGTGGATGCATGCACTCATACGACGTTCTCGTATAAAGTTTTAAATAACGTTAGCAATTCTGGATCAGTGCCCTGGAAAATTTCCAGTAAGGTTGTTTTGTCTATAAAACATACTTCAGTATTTGGGAAGGCCTCAGCACTTAACTGAATAGGTTTTTTATTCAGGAGTTCGCTGACCCCAAGAAGGTAGCCGGCATTAAGCATCTTTTTAAATTTCTTTTTGTAACTGACTTGTATTGAACCATCAATGATCAGATACCCAGAGATGGGGATCTGGCCTTCATAAAACAAATGTGATTGTGATTTGAATTTTTTTGAAGGGAAATAAGTAGTGATCTTATTGATCAGGTCTCTGCTTAGTTCGATGTGCTTTAGTGATTTCATAAGCACATCTTACAAAGAATTTTAAAACGAAAATATAATCTATATCAGCTTTACGAAAAAAATATTAATAATGAATGTTGGCCCAGTTAAGCAGTTCATCTTCGTCTTTAACGTAGATAACTTTTCCTTCCTGTTCAATGATGCCGGCATCTTTAAACTCAGTCATAAAACGAATCAATGTTTCATTGGCAGTACCGATCATTGTCGCCATCTCTTCACGAGTTAGTTTCAATTCGATTCTCCAACGGCCATCTTCTTTTACTCCGTGAGTAGTTTTTAAAGACAGTAGAAGTTCAGCAAGGCGTTCGCGAACATTTTTCTGGTGAAGAGAGCTCAGTTTATTTTCAGCGTGCCCCATATCGCGGGAAAGCTTATTAATAATATTCAAGGCCACTGTGGGATTCTTTTGAATTAATGAAAGAATGTATTTTTTATCGATGAAGCATACTTCAGTATCTTCCATCGCTGTCGCTGTTTTTCCAAAGTCTTCATCGGTGAAAAGACTTCTGTGACCTATGATATCACCAGCGTGTACAATGCGTACGATAGACTCTTTTCCATCGACACCTGTTTTTGTCAGCTTGATGTTCCCACTGCTGATGCAGTAAAGCCCAAAAGGGTGAGTCCCTTGAACAAACAGAGTCTGTCCTTTTTTGTACTTGTTGGTAATTTTATGATGGCTGACATCGACAATATCGTCGAAGTCCAGGTTACAGAAAATTCCTTCTTGTCTGGCCGGGCAACTTTCACAAGTGCTGTGAGAATCCTTTTTCATTTTGTTTTTTCCTCTTTTATCTCACTTATTAATTTAACATCAAACAAGTAAAAAAACATGATCTAGCTCAGTTTTGTTCTTTTAGATTTGTTGCCATTCACTTTTTTGGGTCTGATAATGCTGAGTAACTAGCTCAAACATAAGGTTTCTGGCCTATGACCGTAAAAGTAGATAACAAGTATATAAAAAAACTGCTTCCAAAGCGCTCTAAACTATCAAGCAAAATTGATGGTGGGAAGGTGTTAATTGTTGCAGGCGGTAGCCCACTTTACGGGGCGGGTATTCTTTCCGCCCTGGCAGCTAGCAGGTCGGGGGCAGGTTACACTCATTTAATGACTGATTTGATTAAGTATCCATGGGTAAAATTCCCAGATTTCATTTTGCATAAGTTTTCAGTTAGCGAATTAAAAAAACATTCAAAAAGTATTATCGCTATTGGCCCAGGATTGGGTCTTGGTGAAAGTAAGAAGAGGCTTCTTACTTTCTTAATTAAAGCAAAGACAGAAAAAGTGATTGTCGATGCGGATGCTTTAACAATTCTTGCATCGATGAAGGCCATTAAACTTCCTTCCAGTTGGGTTTTAACGCCTCATGAAGGTGAATTGTCCAGACTTTTGGGTGTTTCGTCCAGTTCAGTAAAAAGAAGCCGTCTTGAGTCGCTTAAAGCGGTCCAAAAAAAATACGGATGCACTGTCTTATTAAAAGGGGCAGATTCGCTTATTAGTGATGGAGTTCATCTTTATCAGGTTTCAAGCGGAACGGTCGCGCTGGCCAAGGCAGGAACGGGAGATGTTCTGCTCGGGATGATTGGAGCTTTTTATGCTCAAGGTTTAAGTGCATCAGAAGCAGCGGTTTTAGGGACCTTTGTGCATGGT
Organism: Bacteriovorax sp.; assembly: GCA_040376855.1. Taxonomy (GTDB): domain Bacteria; phylum Bdellovibrionota; class Bacteriovoracia; order Bacteriovoracales; family Bacteriovoracaceae; genus Bacteriovorax. The sequence continues at coordinate 38,727 of JBEIPV010000004.1, read as the reverse complement.
AAGTGTTCTGCCGATTGGATGAAAAAAGGCAATGATCATTTAAGTCTTCGTCCGATGGATCTGATTGATCAGATTCCTCAAACTCTTTTATCATTAAGAAAATAAATTTCGGAGTACTATTACAGGATATGGAAGAAAATAAAAAAGTAGAGATCGTAGGCCACTATGGCGCTACATTATCATTGATTGAAGTTGGGTTGGGTTCTTTGTTGCACGCTTTTAAAGTTCCTTTTTCTGGAATATTACTTTCACTCAATCAGGGCTTCATTCTTTGCAGAGCGGCCATTCTTTCAAGAGACGTTTCGAGAAATAGCTGGATCACTTACAGTGTTTCAAATGTGGCCGCGGTTTTAAAATCACTGTCACCAGCTGGAAAAAAACTCGGACCGATGCTTAGTTTAAGTATGCAGGGATTACTCTTTAATATAGGGATCATCATTTTTGGAACTAACCTTGTTGGACTGTGTGTGGGCATGGCACTGCTTTCTGTGTGGACTTTTTTTCAACCACTGGTCACATATTATCTTTTTTTTGGAAAAGAACTCATCAGTGCTGCCGAGTATTTGTATCAAAAAACTTTGCCCTATCATGGGTTAAAAGCTGAATCGCTACTGTGGATTTTTATAGGTCTAGTCATTTTGAAGATGTTAGTCGCGGTGATTCTTGCAGTCGTTGCATGGCGTACACAAGGTCCAACGATCTACGGAAAAGATTATGAAGAAGGCCTTATTAAGCTTGCCAGAGAAAAAGGCATTAAGATTGGAGGCAGTGACGAAAGAAAAGGCAGTGCTGCATGGCTGGCGGTAAAAGATTTATTCCGCCCATTGTTTCTTGTGTCACTTCTAATGACGGGATTGTTTCTTTATTTTTCTCAACATAACTATGCACAAATAGCTTGGTATCTTATGCGCCCTTTAGCTATTGGCTTTATCTTTTTTTATATTTCACGCACACTGACACTCGATCGTTGGTTGATAAAAATTGAGAGTGGAAGACTGCGTACATTTAGCTTGGGGTGCCAAGCTGCACTGGCAAAAATCAGAAGTATTATCTAGCATGTATTGGCATGAAATTGCCTACCAAAAGAAGCCTTGAAATATTATCAAACCTCGACAACAATAGTGTTCGATGATAAAATAGGTTTGCGAAAAGACGCGTAAAAAGCTATGTGAAAATAGTTGGTTACCAATGAAAATCCATAGATTTTACCTATCGCTCAAGAAATAAAATCAATTATCTCTATTTCAAATAACCTCCTATACTAGTTTAGGAGAAAGGCAATTTCTTAGTAACACCATTATTCTAAAAAGGAGAACACAATGGCTGCAACGTTAATCAACACACAGGTTCCTGAGTTCAAAGCAAATGCTTACCACAACAATGATTTCATCACTGTTACTGACAAAGACCTTAAAGGTAAATGGTCAATCTTCTTCTTCTACCCAGCTGACTTTACATTCGTATGTCCAACTGAGTTAGGAGATATGGCAGATAAGTACGAAACATTCAAAAAGATGGGAGTAGAAGTTTACTCAGTATCTACAGATACTCACTTCACTCACAAAGCTTGGCACGATACTTCTGAAACAATCAAGAAGATCAAGTACCCAATGCTAGCTGACCCGACGGCAACTCTTTCACGTGCTTTCGGTGTTCATATTGAAGAAGAAGGTCTTTCATACAGAGGAACTTTCTTAGTAGATCCAAACGGAAAAATTAAGTTAGTAGAAATCAATGACAACGGAATCGGAAGAAACGCTGACGAACTTCTAAGAAAAGTTCAAGCTGCTCAATTCGTAGCGGCTCACCCGAACGAAGTATGTCCAGCTAAGTGGACTCCAGGTTCAGATACTCTTAAACCAGGTCTTGATCTTGTAGGTAAAATCTAGTTTTTAGATTTTTATATGCGGGGGCCGGATGTATATCCGCCCCTCGCTTTTTCTCGCAAAAATAAAAAGAGGCAAACATGTTAGACAATAATATTTTAGATCAATTGAAATCAGTCTTCGGAAAACTTGAAAAGAACGTTGAGCTTGTTTACAAAGCAAGTGATCACGCTGATCAAAAATCCCTGGTAGAAATGCTGGAGCAAGTGGCCTCAACTTCTGAAAATATTACCGTAAGACCAGCTGTGGGTGACCACAAGGCACCTTATCCTCAATTCCATGTCGAGTATGAGGGAAAAGAAAACGGAATCTATATCAACGGGATTCCAACTGGGCATGAGTTCACAACTCTTATTCTTGCTATTTTAAACTCTGACGGAAAAGGTAAATTCCCTGATGAGAGCGTACAATCAAGAATCAAAAGATTAAAAGGGCCGATCGTTATTAAAACTTTCGTTTCACTGACATGTGAAAACTGTCCTGATGTCGTGCAGACATTAAACCAAATGGCCGTGATCCATGGAAACTTTAAGCACACGCTTATCGATGGTGGATACACTCAAGATGAAATTAAAGCATTAAACGTTCAGGGTGTCCCGAGCGTAATGGTTAATGATAAATTAGTATACTCAGGAAGATTGAACCTGATTGATTTGCTCACAGCTCTAGAAAAAACATTCGGAACTGAAGAGGCAACTCACGCAAGACCAGTCAACGCTGATCTTGGAAAATTCGACGTAGTCGTTATCGGTGGTGGACCAGCTGGTTCAGCAGCAGCGATCTACTCAGTAAGAAAAGGTCTTAAGACAGCTCTTCTTGCGGAAAGAATTGGTGGGCAGGTTCAGGACACTAAAGGGATTGAAAACCTTATTGGTGTAAAATACACAGAAGGTCCTCAGTTAGCTGCCCAATTAAGTGGACACATTGCTGAGTACCCAATCTCAGTGTTTGAACACAGACGTGTAGATAACATTGTGAACGGAACTGAAAAAGTCATTCACTTAGAAGGTGGAGAAAAAATCACAGCAAAAAACATTATCGTAACGACAGGAGCGAAGTGGAGAGAGCTGAATATTCCAGGTGAAAAAGAGTATATCGGACGTGGAGTTGCTTTCTGTCCACATTGTGACGGTCCATACTACAAAGGTAAAAAGATTGCCGTTGTTGGTGGTGGTAACTCAGGTGTTGAGGCCGCAATCGATCTTGCTGGTATCGTAAAAGAAGTTATTGTATTCGAATTCAACGATACACTTAAAGCAGATAAGGTTTTAGTTGATAAATTGAAATCACTGCCAAACGTTTCAATCGTGACTGAAGCTCGCACAGCTCAAGTCATGGGAGATGGAACAAAAGTTGTGGCACTTGAGTATGAAGATAGAAAAACAAAAGCGATGATGAAAGTAGATCTTGACGGTATCTTCGTTCAAATTGGTCTTCTTCCAAACTCTGGGTTTGTAAAAGACATTGTTGAAACAACTAAGTTCGGTGAAATCGTCGTCGACGTGAAGGGAAGAACAAACGTTCCTGGGATCTATGCAGCGGGGGACGTAACAACGACTCCGTATAAGCAGATCATCATTGCAATGGGTGAGGGAGCGAAAGCGGCACTGGCGGTGTTTGAAGATCAGATGCTTAATTAATGAGATAATAAATGGATATTTTTAAAGGCCCGTTTTTTAACGGGCCTTTTTATTTTTTAAATTATCTTCCTCTCGAATTTCCATTCCCCCCAGGCAGTCTCGGTTCAGATGGACCTGCAAATGCAATCGTAGATAGAGTTAAAGTTGTCAAAGTCAGTACGATTAAGAACAAATTATTTTTTGTATTCTTTGTTTTTGGAAGAGCGATGTTTTGTTCAAGCAATGATGTTGAAAATCTTTTAGTGTTAAGTGATTGTTCAAAGTGAAATTGTGATCCGTACATATTTTGTCTCCAGGTTGATTCTTGTTGAATCTTCTAAAGCAATGACTGGACCAAAAAAGTTGGTTATTGAGATGCTATAATTATAAGGTATTAGAGGAGGATGGATAATACATGCATAATCTTTCGTTCTTATTTAAGAATAAAACCGTCCTCGTAAAGGAACATTATAAGTAAGAAAAAGTCATTTCCCTCAAATGCCTTTTTCGTTCAAACTAAAACAATGAAAAAATTACTTATTATCATTGTGGCCTTAAGCTTTAGCATCAACGCCGCTGACGACCGTCAGTTCCCGGACCCAAACCAGGTTTACATCCCCGGCAAAGACATCGGCTTCTCTAAGTACTTAACCAAGTCTTTAAGAGGAACAGAAAAAGTAGCACTAACATTCGATGACGGCCCCGATGTTGTCCTCACACCAAAGGTTTTGGACGCTCTAAAAGCTTATAATGTGAAAGCGACGTTTTTTATTCTCACACAAAGGATTAATGCAGACACTATGCCCATTATTAAACGCATGATCGCTGAAGGGCACACGCTTGCAAGTCACCACCATGATCATATCAGCAGCGATAATAAGACAGAGGCCATTTATAGAGCAGGATTAAAACAATCGATTAAGGCGACAGCCGATTTAATGGAAGAAGAAAACTCTCTTGCCAGAGAAGTGTATTACCGTTTTCCGTATGGCGCTTACGGATCAAAAAAACTTGCTTACCACCACATGAATGTTATGAAGCAAGTTTCAAATGAACTCTTTGGCGACAATTGCATTAACTTTGTTTTCTGGGATATAGATACAGCTGATTGGTTAGAAACAATCACGTCGGCCGAGATCACTCAAAACGTCATGTCTAATCTCTATGGCGGAACGGCCTATGCTTTTGAATTTAAAAATGGAAAGTACATTAAGGTCAAGTACAACATTTCAAAACCAATTGGTGGTGGTGTGGTCCTTATGCATGATGTGCACTTAAGATCAGCTAATGCAGTTCCAATGATTTTAGAAAAGTTTAAAGCAAAAGGTGTCGAGGTTGTCCCTCTGCAAGAAATTGAAGAATTTGCTTACAAAGGCAAGGAGTGTCGTCTAAAGATTTGATCCTTCTGCTTCGGGTACTCTTAAGATTAAAGCACGCTTGTGAACTTTAAAACTAGCAGGCGTGTGGGTTTGAATATCACCATCCACATCAATTTTTAATTTTCTCTTTGTTGTAAGCTCAATCGTTTCAGCTTCAAATAAACTGACATCTTGCTCTTTTTTATAACGGCCGCTGATGAGAGCGGGGATCAGAAAAAATCCCTGCCACCATTTTGCCACTTCAGTGCTAAGGGCGTGGAGTTTTCCATCCATTAATGAGGCGTCATGTTTCACTGTAAGCCCATTTCCATAATGGCGTCCATTGCACACGCTGATTTGCCAGCTTCTTTTAGTGTAACTTTTCCCATCGGCAATAATATCGAGTCTGAAAGGACGGATTTTTGTTGAAAGATAAAAGGCAGTGAGAACAAAGGCAAAAGCACCTAAGTATTTTTTGAGCATTGAGGGAACTTTTGTATTAACGTAAGTGCTAAGTCCAAGACCAACTACATTGACGAAGTAAATATTGTTAACCATACCCAAATCAATTTTTCTTTCAACGCCAAATTCAATAACTCGTAGGGCCTCTGTAATATCATAAGAAAGATTGTAATGGCGTGCGAGATTATTGGCCGTGCCAAGGGGAATGACCACTAAAGGAACTTGAGTCTTAACCAGACTTGAAAGAATTTTATTAACCGAACCATCTCCACCGCCGACAATGACGAAAGAGATTTCTTTTGCATATTTTAAAACTAATCCATTGGGATCAACACTTTCCGAATTCGGATCGTTGATGATAGAGTAGCCTAGTAACTTTAAGCGAGCAGAGGCCAGATCAATGGACTCAGCTCCACGGCGCGATTTTGGACTAATTAGCAGAAGGACTTTTTTCATATGAGCTCCGATACAAAGACTCTTAACATTATCCACTTTTCTGATCTGCACTTTGGCCGAATCCAAGATAAAGTCTTAAACGATCTCAATCAATACCTGGCAAAAAATCAAGATTTAATTAATCTTGTGATCTTAACAGGAGATCTTACCCAGAGAGCGAAAAAAGAGCAATTTATTGCTGCAAAAGAATTTTTGTCAAAAATGAAAGTTCCAGTATTTATTGTTCCTGGCAATCACGATGTTCCACTTTATAATCTATTCCTAAGATTTTTTAGCCCTTATTCGCGCTTTAAAAAGTATATGGGCAACTTCATTGGCAATTATTACGAAGATGAGCACATTGTAGTTTTTGGACTCTGGACAGTTAATCCCTTAAGTGTGCAGGCGGGGAAAATTGTAGAGTCTGACATCTTAGCTGTGACAGAAAAATTTAAAACAGTCGCTGATCATAAAATTAAAATTCTGGCCGGGCATCATCCCATTGCTACTTATGAAGAACCAAAGGTTAAAAAGCTTTTTGAAAAATTAATTGAATTAAAACCGGATTTTTTAATGTGGGGTCATGATCATCAAAGCAGTATTAAATATTTTGATGAAAAAAAGAAAATGCTTCCTTTAATGCTGGCCTCAGGAACAACGATCTCTTCAAGAGTGAGGGAAGAGGCCAATAGTTTTAACCTGGTTAAGATCCAAGGCCAGAATGTGACAATTCAAACGATAGTGCATACAGAAGGAGAGGGCTTTGTCGTAGAAAAAGAATTTTACGGACACTTAAACAGGTCTTAATCCCAACCTATAACATTATAGCCTTTGTCAGCAAGACACTGATTCACAAAACGGTGTTTAACTTGATCAGGAGTAAGCGATCCTGAAACGGCCCCTCCGGTTCCACCAATGGCCGCACCACGAGCTGCACCTCCACTAATATCACCGTAAAAAGCTCCGGCAACGGCCCCCATGGCCCCACCGACAACAGCACCAAAACCAGCACTCTTCACAATCTTTTTTCCTTCAGAAGAATCGAGGTAAGTATCAGCGTCTTTCATGCATTGATCAATGTCGGCTTCTGAAGCTTCTTTCCCTTTTGCTTTTAATGTTTCATTTGGGTAGAGCTTAGGTCGAGAAGCACACGATGAAAGTGATAATAGAAGGATCGCCAGTAGGGCATAGTTAGTTTTTTGTTTTTTCATGCAACAATTCTACCACGATATTTAATTTCCCCAACCAACAATTTGATAACCGCGATTCACCAAGCATTGATTAGTGAAATTTCTTCTTACTTGCTCTTCGCCAGATAAACGTCTACTTCCGCCGCCGCCGACACCAACGCCCAGACCAACACCAGTTCCGCCACCGCCAAAACCAAATCCAATCGATGTACTAACAGAAGAGCTGTCAGCACTTTTTCTAAGTTTTTCTCCTTCAGGAGTTTTTAAATAGTCTTCCGATTCTTTCAGGCATTCATCAATATCAATCTGTGATTTTTCATTCCCTTTATCTTTTAGAGTTTGATTAGGGTAGAGCTGAGGTCTACTGGGAGTGGATGAACATGAACTTAGAGCGATGATGAGTGACAGTGTGATAAGACTTGATAACTTCATACTTGATCCTTGTTATCGTCGATATCCGACTGTCACTATTTTAGAATTTAAATAACTAAATCACCAGTGAAAAGGCCTAGACAACTATCCATCAGCATAGATTAAAACTCCACCTTTTATAGTATTAATAACATCTGCTGCATACCTGACTTCTAAAGCAGGGCATCCATAACTTCTGCCGATAAGTGCAACTTCTCTAACATAACTGGCACCGTGAATAACAATGGCACGAGAGCGTGCATTAGAGTTGGTAGATGATAAACCATCAAGGCGAAGTGAATAACCATTATCACCGTAATAAGTCTCTGCTGTTAGATAAAAACCAACAGAGCTCATTTTTGATCCTGAAGTATTAGAAAACTTCGTTGCATAACCATCAAAGTCACTATCTGAATTTCTTCCATGGGCCGTTAGGTATGGTTCAACGTCACCCGATTGCATGTTGATAAGGTAAAAACGTTTTTTAGAATTGTGCTGTTTGAAATCAATAACCACTATGTAGTTTTTATTTTTGATCTTTGCCTGATTGGCATCGTAATAAACCAGAGTTTTTAAAAGCAGAGCAGGCGGAACTATCTTTTCTTGATCCACGTATGAGTATTTTTCTGCAATCGTCTCATTTGATTCATTATCCTCCGGAGGAAGAACGACTGGTGGCACTGTTGGAGGTTTTGGAGTTGTCGTTGATCCACCACCAGTCGTTGGACGTTTTGCCCCTAAAGCAAAAGCATTTTGAGTTATAAATAGAAAACAAAGAGCAATAAAGACTGAGCTCAGTCTGTGCGTGTAAGTAGGCTTCATGCCATCTCTCCTTAAACATAATGTTGTGTAGGAGATTGGTGCAGTTCAGAGGCCATAAAATGAAATAATTTTTTTTGTATTTGAAACGATTTTTTAGTCTTATTGTCACCGAAAGAGTTAATCAGTTATTTTTTTGGGACTGAAATATCACCGATGGAAACTGTTGGAGAGTTTTTTGAGGAAGGAGTGACAATGGTTTTAATTCTAGTAAATCTTTTAAACCAGCAATATCTTCAATAAATTGATCGAGCACTTTTATTTTGGTTTGTGGATCCTGAGTTCTCAATATCGCTGAAGGGTGAGGCAGAATAATTGTATAATCAGACAAGGAGGTCTGAAAAACTTTTCCACTCGACTCATGAACTTTCATCACTTTCCCAAAAACTGACTGAGCAGCACTTGCTCCCAGACAAACTAAAATTTTAGGACGAATCATTTCCAGTTCAGCCTTCATCCAGGGTCTACAAGCAGAAATTTCAAATGAAGAAGGATTGACGTGCTTTTTAAACCCATCTAAATCTTTCCATTTAAAGGCCTTAACTGCATTCGTAAGATAAACCTCATCTCGATTAATATCGGCCTGATGAAGAGCTTCCATAAACAATCTTCCAGCAGGACCTACAAATGGTGAACCAGCAATATCTTCTTCAAGACCCGGTTGCTCTCCGACAAAAACAATCTCTGCGTTCACAGGCCCCTCGCCCATAACCGGAGCTGTCGCTTTAGAGCAAATCGTACAAGCAGAACAATTAGGTAGAGCAGTTCTCAATTCTGAAAGTGAGCTCACATTAACTGGAATACTTGCAACGGCGGATGTTCTTTGTGTTTCGATAAATCTGTCGACCATGTAAGGCGCCTCTTTAATAAGTCCATCTATTAACTGTGCTTCAGGTAAGGTCGCCCAGTGGCGGACCGGTAATTCGCTTTTCATCATTTTTACTTTTAAGCGAGCGGGATTGAATGTTGAAGCGTAGTACGTTTTCCATAACTCCTCCGTTTCGTCATAAGCTTCGGCCTCTTTTTGGGAGATACCAGGGCCAAAACTTAATTCATTATTTATCCAACTCATAGATTCATCTTCGGTGAAGATGACCCAGTTCATGCCGTTAAAGCGATCTGTAAAAAATGGAGCAGAAAATTTGAGAATACGATAATCAGGACGGTGCCAAGCCATGTAAATTGATTCGTCATTGTGTTTAATCTCCTTAAAGCGCACGAAGGCGTGCATTTTGTGCAGATCACGGCCGACGAGTTTCATACGTCTATGAAAGTCGAGAACGTCGTTATCAAGCGGGTTATCCATTAAATTTTTTTGCTCAAAAGCGATTCTATAAAGTAAACGATAGAGTAGAGACCAGGTGGAGTCGTCGTTATATGCTGAAACAAATTCAGCATCTTTAATAAACTCCCGTGGAATCTTTATAAGAGAAGGTTTTTCTCTACCAGCAGTTGGCATAAGATCAAAAAGAGATCCAGCAGTAGTAGTTTCCCAAATAACGTCTGTGAAATGGATTTTATCTTCAAGCAAAGTCCTTGCATTAATCCTCCATGATTCAAATGTAGGTTCCATGGTGACAATTTTCATAAAATTAAAATTCTCCTGTCACGCTGACAGGGAGGCTCGAAAATAAATCGAGTTGTACGTGAGTCTCGGGCCTGAAAACTTTTGCGAAATGTAGCGAGTCTAGCTGAGTGATAGGTGGGTTGTAGTCTTGTGTGACCACAAATGGCCTGACCTTATCTAAATGCACGCGCATTTTTGATAAATCAGTTAGACGAATTTTCTGGAACTTTCTGGTCGCTAGGATTTTATCTACATTACGCACACCCAGGCCCGGGATGCGCAGGAGAATGTCTCTTGAGGCCACATTCAGATCAACCGGAAAAGTGGCGCGATTTCTAATGGCCCAAGATAATTTAGGATCCATTTCCAAATCTAATTCCGGAACATCAGCAGGCAATACTTCGTCTACATTAAAACCATAAAAGCGCAGTAACCAATCAGTCTGATACAGACGATGCTCCCTGATCATTGGAGGGCGGCTTGATGGCAGATCAGGGCTCGCGTCTGGTATCGGACTGAAGGCACTGTAGTACACGCGCTTTAAATTATAATTTCCATATAGGTTTGAAGCTTTAGTCATGATGTCGCGGTCACTCGAGGCTGTTGCTCCAACAATCATTTGAGTCGATTGCCCGCCAGGAGTAAAAAGAGGAGCCTTCTTAAAAAGCTTATGCTCCTCTTGATTCTCAACAATCCTATCCTGAATTTGCTCCATAGATTTTTCAATCTCAGTGTGTGTTTTTGCTGGAGCAAGATCGTTAAGGTCAGCTTGTTTTGGCAATTCGATGTTGGCGCTCATGCGATCAGCATAGAGACCTGCTTTGTTTAAAAGTTCCTGTGAACAACCTGCTACCGCTTTTAAATGAATGTATCCACCGAACTTATGGTCAATACGAAGTCTTCTGGCGATCTCAATCATATCTTCCATTGTTTCATCAGATGAGCGGGCCACACCTGAGCTTAAAAATAATCCTTCGATGTAGTTTCTCTTATAAAAATTCATCGTAAGGTTTACAACTTCTTCAATTGAAAATTTCGCACGCTTCACCTGGCTCGAAACTCTATTCACACAGTAGCTGCAATCATAGATGCACATGTTTGTGAGCAGGATCTTTAAAAGAGAAATACAGCGTCCATCGGGAGTGTAGCTGTGGCAGATTCCAGAACCTTCGAGATTCCCAATTCCACCGGCCTGGGCCTTTCGTTTTGCTCCACTTGAAGCACAAGAAGCATCGTATTTTGCGGCGTCGGCCAGGATCATAATTTTGTCTTTTAGTTCCATTTCTCAATGCTAATAGAACTTTTTTAAAAGAAAAGCGTAATTTTTGCGTAACTTTGTTTTTTGAAGAAAATCGGATATTTATCTCAAAAAAAAAATAGATTTTATTCTAATTTATCGGGTTTTCTACATTGTCTAATCCGTGTTTACAAATATTTAGATTTGAATCCTAAAGGATGTCTTAATATTGACGAAAGGTGAGTGGTTAAAAAAAACGGGGTGCGTAATGTTTAAAAATTTAAGTCTAAAGGCAAAATTACTTATGTTATGTGGGGCCCTTTTACTCTTCACAGTACTCGTTGGAGGAGTGAGTCTTTGGGGGATCAAGAAAATTGATGCCCACTTAGATAGAGTCGCAAATATGAGCTTGCCCAATATTAAGTCGGCCGATGGAATGTATTTATCCTACAGTAAGATTCGTATTGCTCTTCGAACTCTTGGGCTGCCTGGTCTTTCAAAAGCAGAAGAAGAGACAGCTGTTAAAGGCGTCTTGGATAACATTGCTATGTATGACGAAGAAAATAAAAAATACCTGGCAACTCCTTTTTCTCCAGGAGAAAAAGAGCTGTATGAAAAGGTTGATAAAGACTGGAATGATTTTAAAAAAATTGGGATTCAGGTATTGGCCCTTCAGAAATCTGGAACAGTGGAAGATAAGCAAAAAATACTGGCCATTTTTTTAAAGGATTGTCCCGAGGCTGCAGCGATCTATAATGAGAGCATTACTAAGCTTGTAGCATTCCATCAAGACAATGCTACGAAGTGGGTGGAGGAAGCGAGTTCGGATGGTGAGTTTATTAAAACTCTTCAAGATGTTATTATGCTCATTGGAGTTGTTGGAGGTCTTGCTATTGGTTACTTTTTTGCTCTTTCAATTTCTAAGATGCTTAGTGAAATCTCTAACCATCTTTCTCTTGGATCAGATACAATTGCAAATTTTACCAATGAAATTAATGCCGCTAGTTTAAATTTAAATTCAAGCATCACTCAACAGGCAGCGGCCCTTCAGCAAACGACTTCGGCCGTGGAAGAGACAAGTGCCAGCGTTGTGAGTAATGCTGACAATGCAAAAAAATCAGCAGAAGTATCTGAGCATAGCAAGGCAAGTGTTCACAATGGAAAAGTGGCCGTTGATGAAGTTATCGACTCAATTGCCCAAATTTCATTAAGCACTGAAAAAATTAAAGACGAAATTGATCAAAGCAATAAAGAGATTGCTGAAATTGTAAATGTCATCAATGAAATTGGTACAAAAACAAAAGTCATTAATGACATTGTATTTCAGACAAAACTTTTATCTTTTAATGCATCGGTTGAAGCTGCGAGAGCAGGAGAGCACGGGAAAGGATTTTCGGTTGTTGCTGAAGAGGTTGGGAAACTTGCCCAAATGAGTGGGAACTCTGCAAAAGAAATCACGGAGCTTTTAGAAACGAGTATTCAGAAAGTGCAGTCTACGATTGAAAGCTCTAAAACGCGTATTAATTCTCTGATGCTTTTAAGTAAAGATAAAGTTGAAATGGGTACAATTACTGCCAAAAAATGTAGTGACGCTCTTGATGAAATTATCATGAATGTGAATAATGTGGATCAGATGATTTCTGAGATTTCATCTGCAAGTCATGAGCAGTCTCAAAGTATTCGCGAGATTACAAAAGCGATGAGTGAAATCGATAGTGCTTCTCACCAAAATAGTTCATCGTCACAGCAAGCGAGTGTGGCCGCTGTCAATTTAGGAAATCAAGTCGACGATTTTAGAAACCTGGTTGTGCAGCTAAATACTATTATTAGTGGAAAGTCAGCCTAGTTAAATAAGTGCAGTAAGCACCATGATCAATCCGATAAGTGAAATAGACCATACTAATGTGCGCACGACGGGAATGCCCGCTGCGTACATTGGTACATAAAAAAGTCTTGCCCAAAAATAAAGATGGGCCCCGAGCATGCTGCTTGAACTCTGCATTTGTGTTATTTGCACCATTAAGATGGCCGCAATAAAAAAGGGGAAGGTCTCCATAAAATTTTTGAAGGCGCGATCCATTCTTGCTGCGACACCTGTGAGCTCAGGTACTTTTTGATCGCGTGCAGACAGGTTCCATTTCACCCCTCTTTGTAGTGTCGATAAAAGAGCAGCTAACAGAAGCTGAACGATTCCTAAAATCGTTGAGTAAAGTAACATTTTTAATTCAATTGATAACACCATCATCGATTCCTTTATTTTTGCATTGGATGCTCTAGACCAGTATCAGGTTGAACATAACGAGCACTTCTATTCATTTCAATTTGCTTTATTAAGGCACCGGCGGCCGATTCAACTTCTATTAAAAAGTCAGGACGTTTGTCGAGTTCATCATGGCTTTCAGCATAGGTTCCGTAGTAACCGATATAGCTTGAAGCTCCAACTCCTGCTTGAATCAGATGTAAGTCAGTCATCCAGTCAATGAGTGTGCGCCTCACATCCTGGACACCTGTACTATCACCATGGACGATGACTGAAAAAGCACGGCCAGCAAGATGCTTAGGATAATCCCATCCTTTCATTTCAATTTTTTTTGCCAGCAGTGGATCTTTACCCTTTGTGCTGGTTGGATCAGGATTTCCGCCATCGGCACAAACCATTCGATCCATCATTGATTTAAATGAACTTGGAACCTGATACCAATGCACAGGTGAGATCACTAAAATCCCATGAGCGTCTGTCCACATTTTATAAATATCTGCCATCCAGTCATGAGTCTGATTGAGAGCATGATTGGGGTAACATGAGCACGGCCAGTGACAAAGAGGCATGGCCGTCGATACACAGCCCTTACATGGATGAATGACTTTATTGTATTCCGAAGAAGCGCTACTTAAGTCCAGCACTTCAAAATCCATTCCTGCTGCTTCAATCATTTCTTGTGCGTGAATCAACATGCGATAAGATTTAGACATTTCACTAGGGCATGTATGTTCGTTTCGAGGAGAGGCGTTGATGATAAGAATTTTTGAAGGAGACCTTGACTGCCGCTCGGCCGCTTCTAGTAAACGATTCCTTGTTTCCATCCATTCAACCGAAAGATCGTAATGAGGATCGCTAAATTCATCACCTGCTTTTTGGGTGATAGGTGTCTTTCTTCCTTCTTCATAGTTTTTAAAAGCAATGTCACCGAGTCTTTCGATTTCAGTGTCCATCACTCTAAAGCGGGGATCGTAGAATGATTTTTTGAACTCTGTTAAGAATGCTTCATGACTAAGTTTATGATCAGGTTGTCCTTTTCTGATTTTAATACCACCAAACATATTTACTCCAAGACAAGGTCTATGCCACGCTTGAAATATTGCAAAATGCTCGCCTGATTTTTTTAGTCTTCTGAGTCGACAGGTCTGATAGTGTAAATCACTTCATTGCCTTTATAATTTGGATTTTTTTCTTTGGCAGATTCTTCTAACATGTCTTTGTCCGAAAGCTTAATAAGCTCATCTGTTAATTGACGGACAATTTCTTTTTGAAGATGGCGGTCACGGCGGTTCTTTTCTTGCGGAGAGCGCTTACTTTTCTTCTTATCCAGCTGCAAACCTTTTTCGATGTCGCTAGCGCTGGTGAAGGGGTCAAGATTCTTTTTTAATTTGGCCTTCTTAGACATTTTTAAATGATACAACATTTCCTAAAGTCTTTATAGGGATATTTTATACCAAAAAGCCCCGCGAGTGCGGGGCCTTTGACTTCACTATAAAATGAAGGACTGAATTATAATTTTGTTGGATTCTCTTTTGCTGCTGCTTCGGGCTTAATGATGATATCTACGCGACGGTTTTGAGCTCTACCATCGGCCGTTTTATTTGTTGCCAGCGGCTTTTGGTATCCATAGCCCACAGCTTCAATTTTAGATGAGTCATCAGAAATTCCACCGCTATTTTCTTGCAGGTAGTTTTTAACAGCTTCAGCTCTGTTTTGGGAAAGTCGGTCATTGATTTTTTTTCCACCAACTGAGTCAGTATGTCCTTCAACGACAACACTACTTGCCCCGAACTCTTCCATAACTTTTTGAACTTTGCCAAGTAGGGGTTTGTTTCTTTCAGTAATTGTGGCCTTTGAGCTTGGAAATTCCATCCCTTTAAGGCGGATTAAAAGCGCATCACCTTGTTTGTAAACTTCAGCTTCGTTGCCAGCAAATTCTTTTCTTGCTGCTTCGTATTTTTCGTTAAGTTCTTTTTCTTTTTCAAGTTTTTGTTGAGCAGATAAAAGGGCCACATTAGCGTCTACAGTCCCTTCAAGAGCACTTTGTGTCGCATCCAGTTCGCCTTTTACATTTTTAAGCTGACTGTCTTTTGCGGCCACTCTCATGCGTTCTTTTTCCATCGCAAGAGCAGTCTCTTCAGAAGAGATTTTATCAGTTCCTTTCGCTGTGCGGTTGATATTTAAAGCGTGCATTGCTGCTTCTTTTGTTTCAGCAGCGCGAGCTTCAATGGCGGTTGTGCTGTGACGGTTAGCTGTGATGAAAGCTTCCGTGTCTATCAGGCTTTTTTCAGCAACAGCTAGAGTTCGCGGGGCAAATTTCTCTGCTTTTTCTTTTTTAGCAAGCGAGATTGTATTTCTACTTTCTCCTAAATGCTTTTCTTTAATCGCTTTTAGTTCAAGCGCTAAGTATTTGTCTTGCAATTTTTTGCGCTCTTTATTTGCTGAGCTTAATTTATTTTTTTCAATATCTTCAGTGACATCTTTAAAGTCTTCGTCAGCATTTTTCATTTCTTTACTAAAGTACGAAGAAGCACCTGCTGTAATGGCAGCTTGTCTTGCTGAAATAACATCTTCAATATTCCCACGAGCGACATCGGCCACTGCATTAGCATTAGCTAGATAAGCGTTCCCAACCGCCACTTCATGAAGAACTTTGTCTGCGTCTTTACCTTTAGAGTGCATTTCTTTTGCATCTTCTAAGGCCTCATGGGCTTCTTTAAAGTTTTTTGGCGAAAGCACATCTACTTGATTGGCCTGGGCCGTCTTAATATTATTTTCTAAGTTGGAGACTTCTTCTTGCGCGTTAGCAGTAACGGGGTAATCTTGTACAACTGGGCCAGAGCTGCACGCTGCTGCTGCTGTAAGAACCGTCGCTAAGAGGAGTGATTTTTGAAGATTAGGGAATGATTTCATGTGTTTTGTTCCTGTTGAGGTTAATCTCTACACAAACCACTTTGCAAAGGTAATGCCGTCACTTTAGAATAATAGTCTAAAACACTACGTTATAATTTTTGGGAGATTTCAATGAAAAGATGGATTTTTGTAATGATGCTCTTAGTTTCAACTTCGGTATTAGCTGAAGATCTAAACTGTACAGTATCAGTGAACATGGAAGTTGTGGCAGAAGAAGTATTTACAGTCGCTCCTAAAACAAAAGTAACGTACGTAAATGCAGCTGACTTTGTTTTTTATGTCGCTAATAAAGGTAATTCAAAATTTGAATTGGAAATTTTCAATGTTGATGCACCTTCAAGATCATATGCAACAGGATTTTTAAGAACAAAAGAGGACGCTCTTACATGGACTCTTTGGACGAATAATTACCTTCTTGAAACCAGCTGTAGGCTAGCTGATAAATAACCTTTGGAGTTTTTGAATGTTTGGATTTTCTAATGAGATTTTAATTGCGCTCTTCACTTTAACGGCCATGGAAATTGTTCTCGGTATCGATAACATTATTTTCATCGCTATTTTAGTGGCCCGTCTTGATATTAAAGACCAGGCCAAGATCAGAAATATCGGAATCGGATTAGCTCTTCTTATCCGCATCGGACTCCTGTTCTCAATCAGCTGGGTAATGACTTTAACCGAGCCTTTGTTTGCCATTTTAGACCATTCATTTTCAGGAAGAGATCTGATTCTTCTTGGAGGGGGATTATTCCTGATAGCGAAATCAACTTTTGAAATTCACCATAAGGTTGAAGGAGACCCTGAGCACGCGCTTCCAGAGGACGCTAAGTCTAAAAAGAAGGCGAGCGCAGGTCATATGCTGGCACAAATTCTGGTGCTGGATATTGTTTTCTCACTGGATTCTGTTATCACGGCCGTCGGGATGGTAAGCCAGGTGAGTGTTATGGTTGTGGCCATGGTTATTTCCATGGTGGTTATGCTTTTATCGGCAGGGAAAATCAGTGCTTTTGTTGAGAAGCACCCGACAGTTAAAATCCTGGCCTTGTCATTTTTAATCCTAATTGGGGTTATGTTAGTGGCAGAATCAATGGGGCAACACGTCTCTAAAGGGTACATTTACTTCGCTATGGCCTTCTCATTAGTGGTTGAATCCCTTAATATTAGATACAGAACGAAGAATCCTGTAAAAAAGACATAGAGCTGGTGTCAAATTGCGTCTAATCCCTTATAGTGCGTTCCGTATGCGCTATAAGGGGTAGATTTAATGAAGTTGTCGAAGTTTATTTTGATCGGGTCTCTTTCAATTTCAATGTTGCACTTGTCTGCATATTCCGCAGAAGTCGATCAATTCACAAGAAGAGGCGAATTCCTGGGGGATTCCGCTGAGCTACTTAATTCAAAGGCCAATCTTGCCATTAAAAATTCGATTAAGGCCGCTAACCGCAGAGGTGAAGGCTGCAACGAAGAAGCACTCTACAAAGAACTGCGTGAGTATTTCGCCAATCATATTAAAGGAGAATTAGTTAAGGACATTTTAGATAATCCTGACATTCCTAAGCGCCATATTAATCTGAAAGATTCTGTTTATCGTGACTGGTCGTTTTGGGACGGTATAGGGATCGGCTTCACGTTGATCGCTAAAAAAGGCATCACAATGTCTGATGTTATCAGAGTTGGAGATGAAGAAATTGGAGTGGATAAACTGGAGCACATGTTTGGCCAAGGGTTTAACTATTTCAAAAGAAACTACTTGAAAGAAAAGGGTGAAGTGGCCGCAGTTAAAAAAGGGATCTTTGGTGAAAAATTCATTCTAGGCGGGCAAAAAATTGGGAATGGAGTTTTCAGTTATGGAGACTTAAGCGCTAATTTTAACGGAATGAGATTTTGGAACCACATGCTTCAATTGCGTGAAGACGTTTTAGGGGCAGACTTTAACATCGGTCCATACATCACTTGTGAAAATGATAAATGGGTAAAAGCAAAAGATTTAGATTTTAGAAATTACCTTGATGATTCAATGAACGAGTCAATAAATTGTTCGAAATTTCCTTCAGGAAACACAGTTGATAAATTTAAAGACAGATTAAGACTTATGGGGACAAGCTGCCCTGTAGATCAAAAGCGCCTGGACGATGTCATTGTAAAATACAGACATATGTCAAAGTGGATCATCAATCCAGATGGCCCGGGTGAAGTAAAATATTTCAGAGAATTTAAAGATAAAGAATAAATGGCTCTTTAGATCTAAAGCATTATCGAAGCGAGCATGGATTTTATTTCATCAAAGCTTTTTTGATTCTGGTATTTGATATAACTTTTTAAAAGTAAGTCGCTCTTTTTTATAATCACATCTTTGATCGCATTTTTTTGATCAACAGTTGCTGCTTTATCCTGGTAAAGATTCACGAGAGATTTGATTCTCCAATAATCCATGGCCACAAATTTAGTTGAGAGCTGATCAGAGTGTCCGCCATGTTTTTCAATTAAAGGAGTGGAGATGAAACCGATCTCTTCTTTTAGAAGAATTTTTAGCCATAGATCATAATCTTCACAAACGACAAACTCTTCATCAAAGCCCTGATGAGTTAAAAATAATTCTCTTGTTAAGATAACTGTCGAGGGAGAGATAATGCAAAAATCCAGAGAACGGATGAAAATGTTATCGTTACTCTTTAAGTGTTTTACTTTGGGGTTGACTCGCACGCCATTTCTAATCCACAGCTCTTCACTGTGAAGAAACTGGCACTCTGGATTTTGTGCCAGGTATTTTATTTGTGTTTCAAGCTTGTGAGGCATCCATTCGTCATCAGAATCAAGAAAGCTAATCCATTGTCCTTCGGCCGTTTTCGCAGCGAGATTTCTGGCGCTGCTAACTCCTGCATTTTTTTGAAAATACATTTTAACTTGTGGATGACTTTTATACTGCTCTAAAACACGTTGAGTGTTGTCAGTTGAACCATCATCAACAATGTGAAGGATAAAGTTTTTATAAGTTTGAGACAAAACAGACTCAATGGCCTTCAGCATGACGTCAGCGCGGTTGAATGTTGGAATGATGACATCAACTAACATAAAATTTCCAGGATACGATAACACTCTTGAGAGAATGCTATCGTAACATGGAAGATGGTTTATTTCGAGGACTTAATGGCCGTGAGGCTTGTTTGCGTTGTGAGCGTGATAAAGTTTTCTCTTCCTCACTCCAGGACGCGTAAATTTTTGTTTTTGATTGGGATAGTTCTTCTTCTGGACCGGTTCAAGAGAGACGGGGGCCTTGGTATGAATAGAAGTTAAAATGGCCTCGATGATTTTCACATCGGCAATCCCTTCAATTGAACTTGGTTCAGGCTCTCTGTTTTTTTGAATACAATCAGAAAAATACAAGAGCTCTGCCGAGAACTGGTCACGCTTTTTAAATTTGCGAGTCGCTTTTTTCATATCATCTTTAGATTTTAAGAATGTCCTTAATTCCATAGGGGCTGCGTACTCGTAAGCATTTTCCAATCGGATGCGCCCCTTGGTTCCAATGATCTCGTAATCGGAAGAGTCAAAGGCTCCAAAACTTACGGTAAAGGCCGCCAGCTTTTCATCGGGGAATCTTAAAACAGCAGAGGTAATTTCTTCAGTGTTGATAAACCTCGGGTCATCACTGGTTGCAGAGAAGGCGACGACTTCAATCGGTTCGGCCTTAAATAGATATCTGGCCGCATTGATGCAGTAAATTCCGATATCGTAAAGTGCTCCACCACCAACAGATGTCGGCTGGAGACGAATATTTTTTTTATCTTTAACTTGATAACTAAATGTAGAGTTGAAAAATTTCAAATCTCCCAGATCTCCACGACGGCACATTTTCACCGCTTCTAGATTGGCCGCTTCAAAGTGCAGGCGGTAGGCCACCATGAGTTTAATACCATTTTTTTTAGCGGCCTGGTCCATGTAGAGGCAATCTGAGTGTGTGACGGCCATTGGTTTTTCACACAAAATATTAATTTTGTACTTGGCCGCAAGCTCTACAATCTCTCTATGATGATCATTGGGAGTGGCAATATAAAGAGCATCTATTTCTTTTTTTTGAAAACACAATTCCATTTCATCGTAGAGATAAGTGTTTTCAACTTTATACTTTTTAGCGAGTACCTTGAGTTTTTGTTTGTCTTCTGAAATAAGAGTGGTGAGAACTGAATTCATTGAAGCATTTTTAAAAGCAGGTAAAACTGCCGACTGAGCGATACTACCAAGACCTACAACACCATAGCGGATTTTTTTAGTATGTGTTTTCTTTTCCATGAAAACTCCTTGTTAAAATATAATAATTAATCGCAGGCCGGAATGGTGTAGGCCTTTGAGAATAGTAAATTTCCAGATGGGTTTGTACTTGATTCAATAACCACCAGTTGAAAGCTGGTTGGATAAACGGAAGTGACAGAATCATATTCCAGACACTCACCAAAGCGATCATGTTTTACGCACTCTTCTTGTGTATAAGTGCGGCTGATTGTGATGTTCTTTGATTCATAATCATTGCAGACATAATCTTTGTGGCTGCCTGTGTTTGAGGTTCTTATGATCTGTCGATAAGACAAACAAGTTTGAACCGGTGTTTTACTTCTAAATTCTTCATCGGTTGTACATGCATTAAAAAGTCCCAGTGGCCCCAATGCACCAGCAAAGACTGGATGTTGAATGATGACCTCATGGTCCGACCTTATGGTTTGCCAACTATCTCTACCGGTGACTGAAAAACCACTGTAGGGTAAGAAAAAGATGGTTAAGGCCACCATCATTTGCGTTTTCATTAAGACTCCATTCTTATGCTTTATCAAAACAGTACTCATCACCAATCCTTTATAGAGCAAGTGAAATGCCAGCGATAAGCCTTAGTAATTTCTAAGCTACTGCAGAGCGAATTTTTATAAGTAGGGAATTTTGGGGTGGCGATTTGGGTGCAATATGTAAGTCGTTTGCTTTTGATACCAAAGGAAGTGATTTGATTTGAAAAAGTTTTCCCCGTAAAAAAATATTACTGGGGAAACTTTTTATAAAAATGGAAATTAATTAAAAAAATGAGACAGAAGAAAAGAGATGATTAGTAACCTAAGATATCAACGTAAGTGATACCTTTAGCGATCGCTGAGTTTGATTTTGCTCTTTGACCTTTGATTTCAATTTTTCCACTAGTGAATAACTCTTTTAGAGCTCCACGAGAGATAATTTTTAAAGAAGCGTTTTCGCTTTGGTTTTTAAGCGCTTCCATAAGAACATTATCCATGCGGTCAGCACGGTAGTTTAAATTTAAAACAATACGGAAAGACTTTGCTGGTCTTGGTGGTACGTATAAATCTGTTTGTGTATTAACTTCTGTGATTGTTGTTTCAGTTGTATTTTCTGACATAGTTGTCTCCCGACATTCTTAAGCTTTTTGGGCACAATGCCATTATGAGTTAACTTTGTCGACCCCGATCTCGTGTGATAGTCTATTTTTCATGGAAAATACCCTAAGTCTCACAAAATACTGGCTAGAAAACATCGTCTTAGGCCTAGATTTATGCCCATTTGCCAGAATCCCATACCAAAAAGGCCAGATTCGTGTGGTGGAATGTACAGAAGCTTCTGAAGAGGGGCAGTTCGGATTCTTTTTAGAAGAGTTGGATTACCTTCATCAAAGTGACCCAACTGACGTTTCAACGACGATTATTGCTTACCCGTCGGGAAGTCAGAACTTTAATGAGTTCAATGATTTTGTAGGGGACTTAGAGTCGATGCTGGAGGAAGCTGAGCTCTCAGATGTTTTTCAACTAGTGGCCTTTCATCCAAAATTTGTTTTCGTTGATACCGAGTTTGATCATTTAGGAAATTATGTGAACAGGTCACCATTTCCTATTTTACATATCCTACGCTCAGAAGAGATTGCCCGGGCCCTAAAAAATCCCAGAGACGGAGAAATCATCTCTTTTAACAACGATAAAAAACTTCACGAGATCTCTCGCCAAACTCTCGATCAGTTATTTTATTACCTAAAGTGATTAGCCGTGAGCTTCTGACCAGTCGTTAGTTAGCAATTTTTTCATCTATTGTCGTCCATGGAAAAAATGAAATTGATAATTCGTAAACCTGATCTCTTTTTTTACTTTTTTTAGTAATGTTATTGGCCAGGCTACGGCGCATTTTTTTTATATTCTCTTTTATTTCAGGCAGCATTGATGAGTCGATACTTAAAGTCATGCTACTGTTGTCTCTTAAATGAATAGGGAGAGTTTCTAGAGAGTGGATGGCCTTTTCTAAAACTTCTTTTTGTCTCTCTCTCATGGCCTGAGCTGTAAACTCTGGATTCATCACACTTATATTAGGTGAAACTTTAGAGTAAGAGCCGTTTTGGTTATTTTTTAGAAGATTGAGTGCAAGCAGTCTTTCAATAGCAAGTCCTGCTTCATCGACACTGATATTTAATTTTTTTGATATCCATTCAGCATTGGGTTCAAAACCATCAAGTCTTACTAATTCCAAAATGGCAAAATTATACCAGTTTTGAATCATTTTAAATTCTTCAATTCCAAGCGATCTGAATTGTGCGGTCACAACTTTTTCTTTGCTTTGGATTTTTTTTCTTTGTTTTATCTCATCTTGATAGAAAAGAAACTCTTCAGGCGTGAGGTTTAAATGTCCTGCAATTCTTTTAAAAATTTTAGGAGTCATCTGAATTTTTGAAGTAATGATTCTAGAAAGCAGAGAGTGATCTAATTCTAGATCTCTTGCAAGCGCCCTTAGTGAGTAGGAGCTATTTTGCAATTTTCTCTTCTCTAGTTCAGATTGAAGTCTTTGTCTGATCGTTGTTTTCATATTTGTTAGTTATGATAACATCCAATTTTTACAGACCTAATGAATTCAATAGCTCATGGATATTTGTGTATAAAATTATTTAATCTTATTTGTATTGGTCAATTCAAATAACTGCACACTCATACTGTAAATGGAATCTTTACCGGCCGCTGATTCGAACTCTTCCATAAATTCTCTTCTGAATTTTTTAATTTTTTCTTTCGCAATTTTTAATTGAGATTTATTAAAAGAAAAAAAGATAATAGAGAAATCACGATTATCAACATTTTGTTGGTCGATGGCATCGGAAGCTTTGTTTAACATTTGTTTATTCAGTTTTTTGATGGCCTCAGAAGGAATGTCGGTCGATGTTTTTCTATTGGCGCTGGAAATACTAAAGCCTTTTTTCTCTTTTACGATGATGTTCATTTTTACTAAACGCTCTAGAGCTTCACGGGTTGTCTTATTGTCCAATGCCAGGGTTCTGCTAATGGCAAGTGGAGTTTTGGTGTTATCCAGACGAATGAGCTCGATAATGGCATGATGGTACCAGTCTGCAATGAAATTAAACTGGTCGTTATGGTATTGAATAAATTTTTTGTGTAATTCGACTCTTTTTTTAGCTTCCTTCTTCTCTTTGGGGCTTCTGGCATGTTCTGAACGTACAAGGTCTAAAAAAAAGGATGTTGCTCTCTCATCGAATTTAAGTGCTGAACAAATTTTTACGGACTTCGCTACAGATAGTCCAACTTTACCTCGTAAGATTTCTGAAAGTCTGGATGCCGGGATATCAAGAAGCTTGGCAAATGAGCTAATATTATAGCTGGGGTTGCGAAGCTTTCTCGTTTGCATTTCGGTATGGAGTATTTGTCTATAATCAATTGAAGAAGTCATAATGCCACTTTAGTATATTAATATTTTTTTGTATTTTTATCGGTAATTGTTAGGGTAATACCTTTGGCCGTTACTGAATTAGTTATATTCATTTCAAAAAAAGTATAATTTGAAAAACCATACAGAACATTCGAAGTTTTAAGTATCTCAATTAAAATATCTACATTTTTTTGAGATACCGGTAATGGAGTCTCTATAGGAAATAATTTCATTCTGTAATTAATCCTTAGTTCTAATTCATCATTTTGCAATGCTTGAACTAAAGCACGCTTACTTCCCAAGAATGTTTTAAAGTTCGTCGGCTCATTTATTTGTTTTAAAAACAGCTCGTGTAGCTCTGCAGTTAATGGATTAGGCGAGAGTGATGTCAGTAAGATTCTTGCAAAAGTATCCATTTCTGAATGGTTCAAGAAGTCGGTCATGGCCAAGCTCTCACCATTTGAGTAAACATGGTATGCGTCTGTCTGGCATTTAAAAATAGCATTGAGTGCCCATAACTTTTCATTGAAGATAGACTCAATCTTTTTAATGAGATTGTAGCGGGGGATACAATCATTTGGATATGTCGCATAGATCTGCATATCCTTTTCAATCTCCAGCATATTGGAATAGGTCTTCACTCTTTTATTTATCCAAAGCGATTCATGTAATAAAATGGCCACTTTTTCATTGTCATTTAATTTGAAAAAATCAGGCAACAAAAGTGTGATTTTTCTTTCAGGATCAGTCAGCGCAAAGATGGTAATTTGATCGGGAGATTTATTTGTCAGCTTGCTGTATTCTTCCTTAATTTTTTTTAGTGTGGCCAGGTTGATGGTCTCTGGTGAGACAGCGTAATAAGTTCTATCAAAAGAAGGTCTGATGCTTTCAGACAATTCCATTTGAACATTTTTAGGAAGATTAAGTTTTTTTATAAGAGTGAGTAAAGTATCTATTGAGGGAACATCTGTTAGTGGAGTTGGATTGACTTTCATTTCTGCGCTATAGAAAGTTGCGACCTCTCCATTAATTGAGATTCCAGCGCCGCCGTTATTAATTTCTGTACCTGCAAATGCAGATTGTAGGGCACAATAATAAATGCAAATAAGAATAAGTTTAAATATTCGTTTCACTTGGTGACTCCGCTAGCACGTTTCGTTTTAAAAAATATGAATATTTTTATCACTCTTATTGAAATAACTCCAATAAAGTTTTTTTATAAATAGGAGGTGATTTCTAGCGTTGGATTTTATTGTGGTTAATTAAAAAAACAGAACCATTGCTTTCATTAAAAAGTTGAAGAGGTGTCTATGAGTTGCGCCAGTGGTCAACTCATAGGCACCTGAAAATAAACTCAGTAAATTGTTTTTTTAGCAGGTCTGTAGGCCTCTTCCTTTGATTTGGCCCACAAACGATTATCGAATTCATCATTAAAAAGAGCGGCCGCTTTAACATCTGTCCTTAAGTTTTGAATAGAGATTAAATTTTCATCGTTATAATCATTTCCACCAGAACTCCAGTTTTGTGATCCTACGATGATTTGTTCGGCCAGCATTTTTCCGTTAGCAAGTTTTCTCGTAAGTGTTCCGGCCTTATAGTGATTTTTCCCTGTCCATGTACTGACTCTGTAACTGATTTTTCCAGGAGTCACACCAACGTTTTCAAATTTGTTGATATAAGGGTTTTCCATATTGACGTTTAAAATTGAGTCCCTGATCCATGAAGTAAGTCCATGACCTAATCTTCTATCAAAAGCAATTCTTACGTTGGCCCCTTTGGCGGCAGCGTATTGCATAGCTCTTACAAGTTCATAACCAGTTCCACCAAACATGGCGATTCTGATTTCATCTCCTTTTTTAGCAGACATCAACATCGGTATGATTGAGCGGTGTTCAGCATCGTCTGTCGGAGCGAAGTGGACGCGCAGTTTTGTTCCGTCGCCAAAGTTGAAAAGGCGCTTGTTAACGGGGTATTTTGCTCTATGAAATCTTCCGACGACGCTTGGATCTTCAGGACTCGCGTCTTTGACTTGTTTGCTTTTTACTGCAATGGTTTTATCAAAATTAAACATCAGGTTAAACTGATCTAAAAAAGCGTCAGCGATATGATTGTTTTTAATATAGACAGACATGTTAGCATTGGCCTCAACACCCATGCAGTTTTTTGAAATATTCGCCGTTCCAGTCCAGACAGCTTTTTGGCCTTTAGTGTTTTCCATCACGGCAAATTTGTTGTGCATGATTCTCGCTGTGGCCCATTCTAAACGCACGCGGGATTCATCTTGAGAAGTAATGCCAGCATTGAGTTCACGAATGAAAGAGGGTGTTCCGTCATACTGAAAAGTCATGCGCATGGCCTCTGGTGTTTCAGGATTTTTTGACTGCCCAAAGAGCCATTCATTTTGAAACTGAGGTTGATCGACGTAGTTAAAAACCCATGGAGAGTTTCCGCGTTCAAATCCCATGACATCGACAACTGCACGAACCTTTGTTTTGTCTCTTGATCGGTCAATAATCGCCTGATAAACATTGCTCATACTTTCATGGATGTCATCAATTCCATACATGGCAAGCGCCAAGCTCTTGGTGCCATCTCTGCTAATTCTCTCTGCAAAGCGGTCTGAAACTTTTCCTCTCTCACTTCCATCCCAGCCTTCAGTGAAAAAAACTTCCATATCAAGAGATTTACCGGCATCAACAGCTGTGGTTACATCTGATTTGGCCTTTCTAAAATCTGCTGTTGGAGCGAATGCCGGATCTTTTTCCAAACACTCCCAGTCTACCATTGAAGAGCAGTCGAGGAATTGAGTAGAGGCGATAAACAATCTTTGAATGGCCTTTAGGTTAGAAGGAGTTTTATCTTCTGTATCCTCTCCACCTGTGTCAGTGTCATCGCCGTTGGATTTTTCTTTAGCGGCAACTTTTGATTTTTCAATGATGTTAGGATCAGTAGAATTTTCTGATTTTTTCAGATCCCGCGCACTCAAACCTAAGAAAAAAAGATAGTCGCGCAGTTTAGTTGCAGCTTCTGTCAGTTCAGCATCTGTTTTACCTTTGGTTCTATTTTTGAGTGCTTTTTTTAAACCGATAAGAAGCTCTCCATTATCACTTGTGATTTTTGGAAGAGTTTGTAGGAGTGGGATCGTTTTTTCTGAAGCAAGTTCTCGATTGGAATGAGGTGGTGTCGCACAAGAAGTTAAAACAAAAGTGGCAACAAGGGCTGCGCTGGACATTGGGATTCTAAACATTCAAGGCCTCTGGTTAATGCTCGTTAAGCGAATCTAAACTAAATTCTAACTGGATGCTGATATTCCACCTATAGGCAGAAAGAGTTTTGACGCTTGCTGATTGAATAACTCAGGAATGTAATTAATTGAATTTCTTCAATGTAAGACAAGGATATGATTTTTTTTATTTATAAAAGCATTCTTCCTTGAATAAAGGTGACTAAAAAGGAATACTTTTTCCTATGAAATTCATTTTTGCCCTATTCATTACATTGTTCTCGATAACTCTAAATGCTCAGATCAGTGCGACTCCACCTGTTGAGTATGACCAGGAGATACTGGATTTTTATTCAGTGAAAGATGCTTATGGTGAGTTTTCCAATTTTGCTATTTACCCGATTGTGATCGATGGTGTGAACTGGCCTACGAGTGAACATTATTATCAGGCCCATAAATACACAGAACCAGAATTGATGGAGAAGGTGAGACATGCAAAATCACCAATGGAAGCAGCTCTTATGGGACGCGATCCAAATTTTCCAAAGAGAGCGGATTGGGATGAGTATAAAGATATTGCGATGGAAGTGGCAGTGAGAGCAAAGTTTGCTCAATATGAAGAGCTTCGTGTTCTTTTAAAGTCGACGGGATCATCACAAATTTTTGAGCATACAAAAAATGACTGTTACTGGGGAGACTGTGGAGACCGCACTGGTAAAAACAAGCTTGGTCTCCTGTTAATGAAACTTAGATCAGAGCTTAATTAAGAATTTTTACTATTCATATCTTAAAGCTTCAATTGGATGAAGCTTAGAAGCTTTATGAGCAGGATAAATTCCAAAAACAATTCCAATCATAACTGAGAATCCAAAAGCAAGGGCAATGGAATCCCACGAAACAGAAGCATTCCATCCAATGATAATGGAGAAGGTAAATGTGATCGTCCAGCCCAGCACAATTCCCATAAATCCACCAAGAAAACTCACCAGTACTGACTCGGTTAAAAACTGCATCAGGATATCATTTCTTTTAGCTCCAACAGCTTTTCTCAAACCAATTTCTTTAGTTCTCTCTGTTACAGAAACCAGCATGATATTCATGATTCCAATTCCACCAACAACCAGAGAGATCGCTGCAATGGTCGCAAGAAGTGTAGAAATAGTTTTACTGCTTTGGCTGATCGCATTTTGCAGTTCGGCCATATTAAAAATCTGAAAAGCATCATCTTGTGCCGAAACCGGGATGCGGTAGCGCTTTAGCATGGCCTCTTTTACACTTTCTTCTACGCCGCTGATGTCATCTTTGTTTGCGACCTGAATATCAATGGAGTCGACATAATTTTTACCGAAGAGACGATACATTCCAGTCTGCACCGGAATCAGGATTCTATCGTCTTGATCTTGAGGGCCGGAAGCTCCTTTTTCAGGAAGTAGACCAATGACTAAAAAGTTAATACGATTAATTTTAATCAACGATCCCAAAGGATTTTTTTCACCGAATAATTCGCGGGCCACTGTTCTTCCGATAACGGCCACCAGCGCTCTTTGTTGTCCTTCATCATCTGAAAAAAATCTTCCGTAGTCGGGGACAGCTGTTCTCATGCGGGCATAACTTGGAGTCACCCCAGCGATTGAAGTGTTCCAGTTTTTATTTAAATAAGTCACTTGTCCTCGTCCTGTCACATTGGGAGAGACATCTTTAATGCCAGGAATTTGAGACTTGATGGAGTTAGCATCTTCGATTGTGATTCTAATTCTGGTTCCTGATTCCTGTACAACTCCACCCACACGCACATTTCCAGCGCGTAGGACGAGTAAGTTAGAGCCCATTGAAGAAAGTTGATCTTCAATAGATTTTTGAGCGCCGGAACCCAGCGCAAGCATCGCTACAACGGCCGCAACACCAATTAAAATACCAAGCATTGATAAAATAGAGCGTACTTTATTAGCAGTCAGAGTTCTATAGCCCTGGCTGAAGTGTTCAAGAATTTCTTTCCATGAAAATTTACTACCATAAGTTTTTGGTGTGACTTTTGGAAGATCAGATCTCAAAGGGACAAAACGTTCATCAGATTGAATTTCACCATCTCGCATGCGAATTAATCGATTGGCCTCTTTACCAATTTCTTCTTCGTGAGTGACGATGATGACAGTGATCCCTTGTTCATTTAGTTTTCTGAGAATCGCAAGGATTTCTTTTTCGCTTTTTGAATCGAGGTTACCTGTTGGTTCATCGGCAAAAATAATTCGAGGAGAGTTGATTAAAGACCTGGCGATGGCAATTCTTTGCATCTGCCCACCGGAAACTTCATTGGTTTTATGATAAAGTCTATCGCCTAGATTAAC
Organism: Bacteriovorax sp.; assembly: GCA_040376855.1. Lineage (GTDB taxonomy): Bacteria > Bdellovibrionota > Bacteriovoracia > Bacteriovoracales > Bacteriovoracaceae > Bacteriovorax. The sequence continues at coordinate 9,313 of JBEIPV010000004.1, read as the reverse complement.
TTGCTCGAGCAGGCCTTTTGCTTTTTCAAAATCAAATTTACCTTCTGAGTAGATGAGCGGGAGTGCTACGTTTTGCCAGGCCTCAAGTCGAGGTAGTAAATTAAACTGCTGGAAAATAAAACCAATCTCGCCACGTCTGATAATGGCCAGTTCATCTTCTGTGAGCGTTGCTACTTCAGTTTCATTTAATAAGTAAGAGCCAGTAGAGGGGATATCAAGCATTCCTAAAATATTCATCAGGGTCGATTTACCCGATCCAGATGGGCCCATGATGGCCACGAAATCACCGCGCTCAATTTTTAAGTTGATACCCTTTAAAACGGGAACCAGTGTGTCTCCCATTTGAAATGACTTCGTAATATTTTTTAACTCAATCATATTTATCTCGGGCCGCCGCCACTTTTTCTATTTTTTGGAAATTTTGGGCTAAATGGATTTGTTGAAGACGATGCACTATCACCGATAGAGTAGTCTTGAATCAAGATTGTATCGTTTACATTTAATCCTTCTAAAATTTCAGTTTGTTTTCCGTCAGAGATACCGGTTGAAATTGAAACTTCTCTCGGTGCCTTTTCACCCTTTAGTAAGACAATTGATTTTCCATCGACCACTTTAAGCGCTTCACTTGGGATCACTAAAATATCTTTTTTAGACTGAACAGTGAAAGTGATGTTGGCGGTCATCCCGCTTCTCATGAAGTCGGGGATTTTATCTGGCTTTACATCAATAGCATAAGTCGTAACGTTATTAGTTGTAGTGGAGTCGAAGGCCAGTTTATCAACTTTGGCATTAATGGGAGATTTTGGATAAGCGTCTAATACGATGACAGCGCTGCTGTTTATTTTAATAGAAGCGATATCTGTTTCATCGACCAAGGCCTCAACAGTCAGTGTGTCCGACATCGTGAAGATGGCATCTGTATTAGTGAATGTTTGTCCAGGTTCAACACTTTTTAAAATGATGGTTCCTGAGATAGGAGCAAGTACAGGTGTTGAGAGATAAAGCTCTGACCATTTTTTATACTCCTCTTCACCTTTAGCTCTGGCCGCATCCAGCATTGCTGCTCTTTCTGTTGAGCTCATCCATGCCAGGATTTGTCCTTTTCTTACGACTGATCCTTCTTTGATGAGAACAGTGTCAATACGGCCGGCAACCGGAGCTTTAATCTCCAGACGATTTTTTGGCTTAACAGTACCTGTCGCCAGAATGCTGATCGCGATGTCACCAGTTGCCACTTTATACTCGCTATAAGTGATCGCTGGTTTTTGATTTTTTTTGTAAGAGTAGAATCCAGCTCCGCCTCCCAAAAGGATGACGACGGCAATAATAAGATACTTTTTCATGGGATAACTCCGGTACCTTGGGCCTGTTCCCAAGAAGCTTCAGCGATCAGGCGGTTTCTAATTTTAGTTGTATTGTCTTTTTGTCTGGTGATGAGATCGTTTTCGATAATATCCCAGTCGTCAAATGTTGTAAGACCATTGTTATATTTACTGCGTGAAATATCGGCACGTACTTTTGCAGCTTCTAAAAAAGCATTACTGACTTTTACTGCTTGAACAGCTTCATTAAAAGAGGAATAACTATCTTGCAGAACTCTTTTTAATTCCATGTTTTGATTTTCAAGTCTTTTTTCCGCTGCCTTTACTAAAAGATTTGAACTAGTTGATGAATAGTAGTCTTTACCGCCATTAAAGAGTGACCATGTCAGTGATGTTCCCACTTTCCAGCTTTTATTCTCATTAGGAAAAAAGTCTTGTCCTGTTTTTCCCACTGAACCATTCACATCCCACGACGGATAAAATCCTGATTCTTTCGTTTCGAGTGTTGCACTGGCAGTGGCAAGTGTGGCCTTAAATCTTTTTGCTGTCGGCGTATTTTCAATAATGCCGCTAAAATTTGGAGCAGTAGCAGTTTGTTCAGCGACAGGAGGTACATTGGTAATATCAATGGCCGCATCTTCAGGAAGATTAAGAACTCTTCTTAAAAAAATGAGACTGGTCTTCATTGCATTCTGGGCCATTAAAAAATCTAGTTTTGCTTGTTCCAAGTAGGCCTTAGATAAAAGCACGGATCCTTTATTTTCTCTTCCGTTTTCAAAACGAAGTTCAACCATTCTTAAATTGTCTTCTCTGCGCTTTAAAATATCTTTGGACAAAACCAATGAATCTTTAGCGTAAGTGTAATTAGCAACGGCACTTTTTAAATCATAACTGATCTGTGCTTTTGTTTCCTGAAGATTGGCTTCGCTGGTCATGATATTGCTATCAGCAATCTTTAAACTGGCATAATCTGAAAATCCATTAAAGAGATTGTAGGCTAAATTCAATGAGCCAGTGTAGCCGTCATTTGTTAATGATGTACCTGTCGCAACAGTTTCAGTGTTGGACTTGTCATAAGAAAGACTTGCTGAAATTCTTGGAAAGAAGCTCGAGCGTGTACTTTTTTTATCGTACTGCGAAGCCTTGTAGGCTTCATATGATGCCTGGACTTCCAGGTTGTTTTTCACAGCGAGATCGATAGCTTCGTTAAAAGTTATTTTCTGATCGGCGAAGGCCGGAGTTATTGCTGTGAATGCGAATGAGAGAACTAACAGGTGAGATTTTTTATTCATAACTGTTTCCACAATGTTTCCATAATTCATCGCTATACTACAACTAAGTAGTATAGCGAATGAAAGGATAATTGCAACAGTAACTAAAACTCGTCAAACGCTTTGTTAACCCTAATGGGCGTCAATGACGCCACTCGGTTTCACTCGCAGTTTTAGGAAGTACCAAGGAATGTAAGCAAATGAGAAAATAATCATAATGATCCACATCAATTGATTAAAGCTCATCATAAAAACTTGTCCATCGAGTCTATGTTTTAGGGAAGAAAGAGCGGCCTTATCAGCTTTTAGCATTCCAACACCTGAAGACATTTTTTTCGTAAAACCAGCTTCCGTTTGATAATAAACTTGCTGTGTATTCGTATTTAAAAGTGAAACCTTTGCCGCCATGTCGACGTAGTTTTGGTGTCCTCTCATCGTTAGTAATGTTCCAACCAGAGCGATCCCGATACTTCCACCAATTTGTCTTGAAAGATTTAATAACCCCGAAACTTCTCCCATCGCGCGTCCCTTAAACTGACTTAAAATCCCCGAGTTGATCGGAACGAATAAAAAGGCAAGAGAGAAACCACGAGTATAAAGAGCAATGAGAATGTCTGACTTAGATGAAAGTGGAGAGAGCTCCGTCATCGTCCACAAGCACACCATAAGTCCGGTGATACCGACAAAAATAAGTTTTTTTACACTCACTCCACTGACCATCAGTTTTCCAATAAGTGGCATCAGTGCCATGGTCACAAGGGACCCTGGAATGAAGAGGGTTCCGGTTTGTGTGGCCGTGTAGTTAAAAACTCTGCTTACGAAAATTGGTAGAACGAAGAGAACTCCGTAAAGATAGAATCCAAGCAGGCCCATTAAAAGAATACCGTTTACAACGATTTGCTCTTTAAAGAGTCTAACGTTGACGATTGGATTTTTAACTTTTAATTCCCACCATACAAAAGAGGGAAGTGAAATAAGAGAAGTGATGATACAAATGGTAATCGCTCTTGAAGAAAACCAGTCATCAGTTTCACCACGCTCAAGAGCGTACTGAAGACATCCGATACCAGCAACAAGCAGGATTAATCCAAGGGTATCAAATCCACTTTTTTGTGCTGTCCCACCTTCTTCTTTTTTACTATCGAAGATACAAGTCATACCGATGAATAAAGCAATCAATCCAAGCGGTAGGTTGATGTTAAAGATTGATCTCCATCCGAAGTTATCTGTTAAATAACCACCCATAACCGGGCCAAGCGCCGGACCAACCATAACTGACATCCCGAAGATGGCCCCGGCAATACCGGCCTTTTCTTTAGGGAACTGTTCGTAAATGAGTGTTTGAGATGTTGGAAGAAGAGCACCACCAGCAAGACCTTGAAGAATTCTGAAAATAATCAAGAATTCAAGGTTAGGGGCAAGACCACAGGCCACAGATGTAATCGTAAAAAGCGCAATACATCCGAGATAGTATTTACGACGGCCGAATTTTTCTCCCAGCCAAGCTGAAAGGGGAAGGATAACGGCATTGGCAATCGCATAGCCAGTAATAACCATACTGATATCTTCTAACGTTGCACCTAAGTTACCCATCATTGTGGGAAGTGCAACGTTAACGATAGAGGTATCGATAATTTCCAGAAGCGAGGCCATAACTGCGACAAAAATAATCAGCGCAGCTTTTGGATTTGGTTCTGACATTGTATCCATAAGTTACGACCTAGTGTTTACTAACTTTAATAAAAGCTGATAGCCCTGTTCTTAACTTAATGATGTCTTCTGGAGTCAGGTTAACAAATTTAATTTTAACCGGGATTCTTTGAACAACTTTAGTAAAGTTACCAGTAGCATTATCAGGTGGAAGAAGAGTGAATGTTGCTCCAGTTGCTGAAGAGATACTTTCTACTTTTCCTTCGAACTTTACTCCAGAGATAGCATCAACTTCAATTTCAACTTTTGCATCCAGCTTAATTCCTTCGATCTCAGTTTCTTTAAAGTTTGCAATAATCCATCTTTCTCCAGCGTCAACAAAACCAATTAGCGGCACACCAGGAGCGGCAAGCTGACCGACTTCAACCGATTTTTTAGCAATGAAGCCATTAACCGGAGCGACGATTTTTGTATTTGAAAGATTAAGTTCTGCCTGTGCTACCTGAGAGGCGATAGCATCATATTTTGCTCTGATATCGTTGAATTGAGCAGATGACGTATCAAATTGTTGCTGAGAAACGGCACCTTTTGACAGTAGGTCTACAAGGCGGCGGTAGTTTTTTTCAGCGTCACGTCTGCGTGCTTCGATTGAAGCGAGTTCACCTTTAGCTTGTTTCAGATTGTTTTCATAATCGCGTTGATCGATTTGAACAAGTACATCACCTTTAGCAACTCTTTGTCCTTCAACAACATTAACTTCAGTAATGTACCCTGAAACTTTTGGCGCCATCATGAGGCTGTGTCCAAAGATTTGGGCGTTGTCAGTTGTGACATAAGCAAAGTGTTCATAAGTTAAATAACCCACAAGTAAAACAACAATTGTCCCTGCGATAGATATGATTTTTTTCTTTTTAGCGTCCATTGGTCACGTCCTATTTTTTATAATTAAAAAGTATAAATTTTCTTTCCGATTGATGTTTGTAAATTAACCAGAGCTTCGATCGCTCCAAGTTGAGCGTTAACGGCCCCAGCTTGTGACCTGTAAAGATCGGCTTCAGCATCTAGGAGGTCAGTGTTGGTTCTTGCTCCAACTCTTTGTCCTTCACGAGCTAAACGAACACTTTCTTTAGATCTGGCGATATCGCTGTTTCTTGCTCTATAAAGATTCGCGTAATAGTTGTATCTTCTTTTCCAGATTTCCAGGTCTTTTTGTGCTTTAAGTTCAGTGATGCGATAAGTTTTTTCGGCCTGAACTAACTGCTCTGTTGATTGTTTTGATTTAGAAAATGAAACACCGGCATCAAACAAGTTCCAAGAAAGTTGTAGGCCAACTTGATAAGCAGATCTGTATTTGTCTGTATCAGTAAGAGAGTTATTTAGATTGTTATAGTACTGGTACTGTCCAAAAGCTGACAGGCGAGGGACTAAGTACACACCACTGGCATTGTCATTATATGAAAGTGAATTCACACGGCTCTTTAATGCCTGCACATCAAGACGGTTGTGAACATCTACATCTGTAATATTTTTTACAACGGATTCATCTAGCACAGGAAGCTCACCAGTGACAGCAAGGTCTGTTTTATCTGAACCTAAAAGTTCAGCAAGATTGTGTTCACTGATAGAGATATTGTCATCAGCATTTAATAAATCAGTCTCAGCATTTGAAACCTGTACTTCAACTCTGATAACATCATAGTTAGTCGCCATACCACTAGACTTAAAAAGCTTAACATCTTTCAAATGATCCTGAAGAGCTTTTAAATTTTGTGCCGCTACTTCTTTTAATGTTTTGTTAGCTAAGTTTCTATAGAAGGCAAGTGTGACATCCATCTCTGTTTTAAACTGAGTCCACTGCAATTCATTGTTAGCAGCATTTTCACCTTCTTTAGCGGCCCTTAAACGATTCGTGCTGGCGAATCCTTCAAAGAGTGGATACGTCCCCGTTAAAACCAACTGACTATTAGGGATAATTTGTGGCACGATTGTTTCATTACCACCAAGAGCGACATTGGTAAGAGCATATTTCTTATCAAAAAGATAAGTCGCGTTTGCCGTTACTGTAGGCAGGTATCCAGAGTAGCCTTCTACTTTTTTCCATTTTGCTTCTTCAGAAACACTTTTTGATCTCTCAACGACCGGAGATGATCCTAAGGCTTCATTGATGGCCTCTTGTAATGTAAGAGCGTGCGCGCTTCCTGTAAGGAGCATCGCCGAACCCATAATAAGACTTTGTAATCGACTATTTTTTTGCATATTAACCTCGTATGAAGTAGTTTTACTCCTAAATCGTTTGCGCTGCAAACTATTTGTGTTAGAATCTATTCATGGGAAAAAAAGTTATAAAAACAAAAAAAATTGAGTTACCTAAGATTGCAGAATATGAAACCAAGGTGCATCCAGGGCTGAAAGTTTTCTTCGGTTACAGTCTTTATAAGGCCGGAATGATCTTTAGAGCTATGATGGAAGACAAGCATCTTTATAAGTATGAACTTGCAGCTCCAGACTGCGGTATCCTTTATGTGCTTAGTACCGGTGCAGTTCTTAACCAGTTAACGCTGGGGCAGGAATTAGGTATCGATAAGGCCACGATCGTAAAAATTATTGATAAATTGGAAAGCGCCAAACTTGTGAAACGCGATGTCGATCCAACAGATCGCAGATCCAAGTTAGTTTCCCTGACTCCAAAAGGGGCCCAGATGTTGGAAAAGATCAGAGTGGCAAGAAGTGAAGTTGAAGCGGAAGTCTTTGAGCAGTTTTCCAAAGAAGATGAAGCTCAACTAAGGAGACTGATCCCTCAGTTTCTCGAGGCCTTGATGAACATAAAAAATTAACACAAAAATGGCCTTCATGGTATTCTCATAACTATATGAATGAGACAACTGTAAGACCAGCGCGTGGTCCTTTTATGAAGGCCCTGATTATCTTTTTAAAAACTGTGAAGTGGTTTTTAATTTTAAGTATTGGTCTCACTATTTTCTATCGCTTTGTACCCGTTGCTTACACTCCATTAATGTTCTGGCGAACTATTGGCTCAGTTTTTACTGAAGACAAGATCGTTGGGATGGAAAAAAAATGGGTTCCTATTGAGCAGATTTCAAAACCTATGCAACAGGCAGTAATCAAAGCAGAAGACTACAAGTTTTATCAACATCGTGGTTTTGATTTCGAAGCAATCGAAAAGGCCATGCAGTATAATAAAACTCACAAGAAAAAAAAGGGAGCGAGTACCATCTCCCAGCAAACGGCCAAAAACGTTTTTTTGTGGCCATCAAGAAGCTGGCTTCGAAAAGGTCTGGAAGCTTACTTTACAGTCTTAATTGAAACTCTCTGGCCAAAAGAGCGCATTCTCGAAGTTTACTTAAATGTTATTGAGCAAGGTAAAGGTGTCTACGGTGTAGAGGCCTCTGCTCAAAAGTTTTTTAAGAAACCGGCCGCTAAATTAAACTCTTCACAAGCAGCTCTTATGGCCGCTGTTCTTCCGAATCCGATACGTTTCAGGATTGATAAACCCAGCCGTTATATCAGTCGACGTCAACGCAGGATTATGGGAACCAGACTTCCTGTTAATGCGATTGCTAAAGTTGAGGTGAAAGCGGAGTTAAAACCAGTTGAGACTCAGGAAGAAAAATCTCGTGAGTTCTTTTCTTTAAAGTTTGATAGTGAAAGCGATAGCGATGAAGATAAAGAAAAGGGAGCCGAAGCTCCCAAAGAATCAGCGCCGTCAAACGCTGATGATAATGCTAATGACTAAATTACTTTACTGAAGCAGCTAACTCTAATCCTTTTAGAAGATCAATTCTTCCACCACTTACCATTTTATCAGTGAAGCGAGAGTGTGTGCTTACTGAATCCATGATCACTTTCTTTAACTGACGTGGTGACAAGTTAGGGTAGTGAGAAAGAATTTCAGCGGCAACTCCTGCTGTTGTTGGGCTAGCCATTGAAGTCCCTGACATTGAAGCATATTTGTTTCCAGGAGTTGTTGAGAAGATATCTGATCCAGGAGCTGCAACGTCTACGTTGATCTTTCCATAGTTAGAAAAATAGCTCATTCCACCAGACTTCGTTGTTGAAGCAACAATTAAAAGGTTGTCACTCTTGTGGCTTGCCGGGTAAGTCGGGCGTTTATCAATATCACTTGAATCATTTCCAGCAGCAGCAATAACTAAAACACCGTATTTTTCTTCAATGTATTTTAGAGTTTCAGGAATTAAATTATTTCCTTCGTTTCTGCTTTTTCCAAAAGAACAGTTGATGATTTTTGCACCATTTTTAGCTGCGTAGATAAAAGACTCTGCGACATCAATATCGGTTTCATCACTGCTGTTTGGAACACTTCTGATTCCCATCATTTTTACATTTGAAGCAATCCCGGCAATTCCGATACCATTGTTTTGTTTTGCACCGATTGTCCCAGCAACGTGAGTCCCATGCGAGTGAGTGTCTTTATTGTTTCCAGTAGCACGTCCTTCTGAATCGCGCACCAAAGTGTTGATCCCGTAAACGTCATCAACATATCCATTATTGTCGTCATCAATTCCATTTCCAGGAATTTCTTTTTCGTTAACCCATAAAACATCTTTTAGGTCTTCATGATTGTAATCAATTCCAGTGTCAACAACAGCGACAATGATCGTCTCTGTGTTTGATGTACCGTGAACTGTGTAAGCAGCATTAACTGACACACCATTCTTTGCAGCATCATCAAATGACCAGATGTTGCCGACTTTAGGGTCGTTGAAGAGGTTAGCTCTCAAAGATTTTTCTACTAATGTTCCAGTTGATTCGGCCGGAGTAGGTAGAGGAGACTTTTCAGAGCGAGAGTTTCTTTCTGTGTACTCAATATTCGGGTTGTTTTTTAACTGAGCTTCTAAAACAGATACATCGTTATTTCTTACAATGTAGATATTTCCAAAAAGGTTCTTCACTTTTGAATTGGCCCCAAAATTTGGAAGCGCTTTTCCTGCTTTAACTTTTACGACTAGCTCAGTAGGTGTGACAGAAGCATGGGCAGACGTCATTGTCAGTACCAGCATACTCATAAGTAGAAATTTCATAATGTTTCAT